>NZ_JQNA01000002.1:6263712-6576898 GCF_000745015.1 Burkholderia sp. 9120
CGTTCCTGCTGTACCTCTTTGATCAGAGCCTGACGTCCGAACTCAGTTTCGATGTCTTCAAGGGCTTCCTCTCCAACATCATCGTCAAGCTCATCACGCTCGTTCTCGCGTGGGCCTTCCTGTTCCATTTCTGCGCGGGTGTGCGTCACCTGATCATGGACACGAGCCACGGCCTCACGACCAAAGAGAAGGGCAAGCAAACCTCCATCGTCGTACTGGTCGTTTCGTCGCTCCTGACGATTGTCTTCGCGCTCAAACTCTTCGGAGCATTCTAAAAAAATGGCAAGTAATAACCGAATTGGTCCGAAGCGTCTCGTCGTCGGCGCGCATTACGGTCTGCGCGACTGGCTCGCGCAACGCATCACCGCTGCCATCATGGCGGTCTATACGGTCATCCTGCTCGCCTGGTTCTTCGGCGCGCACGATTTCTCGTACGACGGCTGGGCGTCGATCTTCGCGACGCAATGGATGAAGCTCGCCACGTTTGTCACGCTGCTCTCGCTGTTCTATCACGCGTGGGTTGGTATCCGCGACATCTGGATGGACTATGTGAAGCCCGTTGGCACGCGCCTGCTGCTTCAAGCGCTGACGATCGTCTGGCTGCTCGCGTGTGCGGGCTACGCTGCGCAGATTCTCTGGAGAGTGTAAAAGAATGGCTGCAATCAAGAATTCTCTGCCGCGTCGCCGTTTCGACGTGGTTATCGTCGGTGCAGGCGGCTCGGGAATGCGCGCCTCGCTGCAACTCGCGCGCGCCGGTCTGTCGGTTTGCGTGCTGTCCAAAGTGTTCCCGACGCGTTCGCACACGGTGGCTGCTCAAGGCGGCATCGGCGCTTCGCTCGGCAACATGAGCGAAGACAACTGGCACTATCACTTCTACGACACGATCAAGGGTTCCGACTGGCTCGGCGACCAGGACGCGATCGAGTTCATGTGCCGCGAAGCACCGAACGCTGTCTACGAACTCGAACATTTCGGCATGCCGTTCGACCGTAACGCCGACGGCACGATTTACCAACGCCCGTTCGGCGGCCACACCGCGAACTACGGCGAAAAGCCGGTGCAACGCGCTTGCGCGGCCGCCGACCGTACCGGTCACGCGCTGCTGCACACGCTGTATCAGAAGAACGTCGAAGCCAAGACGCAGTTCTTCGTCGAATGGATGGCGCTGGATCTGATCCGCGACGCCGAAGGCGACGTGCTCGGCGTGACCGCGCTGGAAATGGAAACCGGCGACGTCTACATTCTCGAAGGCAAGACCACGCTGTTCGCTACGGGCGGCGCGGGCCGGATTTTCGCGGCTTCCACGAACGCGTTCATCAACACGGGTGACGGCCTGGGCATGGCCGCGCGTTCGGGCATCGCACTGCAAGACATGGAATTCTGGCAATTCCACCCGACCGGCGTGGCCGGCGCGGGCGTGCTGATTACCGAAGGCGTGCGCGGCGAAGGCGGCATTCTGCGTAACTCGAACGGCGAGCGTTTCATGGAACGCTACGCACCGACGCTGAAGGATCTGGCGCCGCGTGACTTCGTGTCGCGTTCGATGGACCAGGAAATCAAGGAAGGCCGCGGCGTGGGTCCGAACAAGGACCACGTGCTGCTCGACCTGTCGCACATCGGCGCCGAGACGATCATGAAGCGTCTGCCGTCGATCCGCGAAATCGCAATGAAGTTCGCGAACGTCGATTGTATTAAAGAGCCGATCCCGGTCGTGCCGACCATCCACTATCAGATGGGTGGCATTCCTACGAATATTCACGGCCAGGTCGTGGGTACGTCGAAGGGCGCGGAAGATCCGGTCAACGGTTTCTACGCCGTGGGCGAATGCTCGTGCGTGTCGGTGCACGGTGCGAACCGTCTCGGCACGAACTCGCTGCTCGACCTGGTGGTGTTCGGTCGCGCGGCCGGCAACCACATCGTCAAGCACGTGAAGGAAATCAAGGAGCACAAGCCGCTGCCGGCCGACGCTGCCGATTTCGCGCTGTCGCGTCTGGCCAAGCTGGATAGCTCGTCGTCGGGTGAGTACGCGCAATCGGTCGCGAACGACATTCGCGGCACGATGCAGAAGCACGCTGGCGTGTTCCGTACGTCGGCTCTGCTGTCGGAAGGTGTGGAGCGCATTCGCGAAGTGGCTGAACGCGTCGACAACATCCATCTGAAGGACAAGTCGAAGGTGTTCAACACGGCGCGTATCGAAGCGCTGGAAGTGGCGAACCTGATCGAAGTGGCCCGCGCCACGATGGTTTCCGCCGACGCTCGCAAAGAAAGCCGTGGCGCGCACGCGCAGAACGACTTCGAACATCGCGACGACGAAAACTGGCTGCGCCATACGCTGTGGTTCAGCGAAGGCGATCGCCTCGACTACAAGCCGGTTCACATGCAACCGCTGACGGTCGAATCGGTCCCGCCGAAAGCGCGGACCTTCTAAGGCACAAGCTAAAGGAATTCAGAAATGGCAAAGCGTACATTTGAAATTTATCGCTACGACCCGGACAAGGACGCAGCGCCGCGCATGCAGTCGTACGAGATCGAAATCGACTCGCACGAACGCATGCTGCTCGACGCGCTCCTGAAGCTCAAGGAAGTCGACGAGACGTTGTCGTTCCGCCGTTCGTGCCGTGAAGGCGTGTGCGGTTCGGACGCAATGAACATCAACGGCAAGAACGGTCTGGCTTGTCTGACGAACCTGAACGATCTGCCGCAAAAGATCGTGCTGCGTCCGCTGCCGGGTCTGCCGGTGGTGCGCGACCTGATCTGCGACTTCACGCAGTTCTTCAACCAGTACCACTCGATCAAGCCGTACCTGATCAACGACACGCCGCCGCCGGAAAAGGAACGTCTGCAGTCGCCGGAAGAGCGCGACGAGCTCGACGGCCTGTACGAATGTATTCTGTGCGCTAGCTGCTCGACGTCGTGCCCGAGCTTCTGGTGGAATCCGGACAAGTTCGTCGGCCCGGCTGGCCTGTTGCAAGCCTATCGTTTCATCGCGGACAGCCGCGACGAAGCAACGGGCGAGCGCCTCGACAACCTGGAAGATCCGTACCGTCTGTTCCGTTGCCATACCATCATGAATTGCGTCGACGTGTGCCCGAAGGGCCTGAACCCGACCAAGGCGATTGGCAAGATCAAGGAATTGATGGTGCGTCGCGCTGTCTAGGATGATGAACCCAGAAACACCGCATCAGTCCGACCCTCTTCGCCGCGCGCGCCTTCGCTGGCGCGCGCGGCGCGGCCTGCTGGAAAACGATCTGATCTTTGAACGTTTTTTCGGCCGATATGAGCATGACCTCAGTGATGCCGACGTGGGCGCCCTTACGCGCCTGCTCGAGCTGAGCGATAACGACCTGATGGACTTGCTGCTGGCTCGCAAGGAACCGGAAGGCGACCTCGCGGACCCGGATGTGATCCGGGTGCTGGAGCTGCTGCGCAACGCTTGAGCGCCGCTAGTCCGTTGTTCCAGGCGTGCAATTATCGAAACCCTGTTTCCATACTTCGATTGAGGATGTGCTATGACCCCGTCAGATGTTAAAGCCACGCTATCGTTCAGCGACAATTCGCCGAGCGTTGAAATGCCGATTTACAAGGGCACTCTCGGCCCGGACGTGATCGACATCCGCAAGCTGTACGGCCAGACCGGCAAGTTCACGTACGACCCGGGCTTCATGTCGACGGCGGCTTGCAATTCGGCGATCACCTACATCGACGGCGACAAGGGCGAGCTCCTGTATCGCGGCTACCCGATCGACAACCTCGCGCAAAACGCGGACTTCCTCGAAACCTGCTATCTGCTGCTGAAAGGCGAACTGCCGAACGAACAGCAGAAAGAAGAGTTCGTGAACACCGTCACGAAGCACACGATGGTGCACGAGCAAATGCACTTCTTCTTCCGTGGCTTCCGTCGCGACGCACACCCGATGGCGATTCTGGTCGCGGCTGTCGGCGCGCTGTCGGCGTTCTATCACGACTCGCTCGACATCAACAATCCGCGTCACCGTGAAGTGTCGGCCATTCGCATGATCGCGAAGCTGCCGACGCTGGTCGCGATGGCGTACAAGTACAGCATCGGCCAGCCGTTTGCGTACCCGAAGAACGACCTGTCGTACAGCGCGAACTTCATGCACATGATGTTCTCGAACCCGTGCGAAGAGTACCAGGTCAACGACGTGCTGGTGCGCGCGCTCGACCGTATCCTGATTCTGCACGCGGATCACGAACAGAATGCGTCGACCTCGACCGTGCGTCTCGCCGGTTCGTCGGGCGCGAACCCGTTCGCGTGTATCGCGGCGGGTATCGCCTGTCTGTGGGGCCCGGCGCACGGTGGTGCGAACGAAGCCGCACTGAACATGCTGGAAGAAATCGGCTCGGTCGACAACATTCCTGAGTTCATCAAGCAGGTGAAGGACAAGAACTCGGGCGTGAAGCTGATGGGCTTCGGTCACCGCGTGTACAAGAATTACGATCCGCGTGCGAAGCTGATGCGCGAAACCTGCCACGAAGTGCTGGAAGAGCTGGGCCTGCACGACGACCCGCTGTTCAAGCTGGCCATGGCGCTGGAAAAGATCGCACTGGAAGACGAATACTTCGTGTCGCGCAAGCTGTACCCGAACGTCGACTTCTACTCGGGCATCGTGCAACGCGCGCTGGGCATCCCGACGTCCATGTTCACGTGTATCTTCGCGATGGCACGTACGGTGGGCTGGATTGCGCAGTGGAACGAAATGATCGCCGATCCGGAACAGAAGATTGGCCGTCCGCGTCAACTGTTTGTTGGCGATACGGAACGCGAAGCCAAGCCGATCACGCAACGTTGATCGACTGGTTTTAGCAGGATCGAAGCCCCGGCAATTGCCGGGGCTTTTTTGTTTGTGCGTCGGAAAAGACGCGTTTTTATTTGCCTGCGGTGCAATGCCTCAGGATGGTCCCGTTATTCAACGACTCGTTGAAACCGCGCTCTTCGCGCTTCCCGTAAAGAAGCATCTCCGGAACATGATGAAAATGTCATCGGCAGATCACGGGAAAGTAGACGGGACGTACGTACTATCAATTCACGAACCGACCTCGAGGCCGGAATGAGTTGGCAAGCCGGACTTAATCGGTTTCTGACGCGTCGTGACCTGAGGCGAGCAATTGCCTGCACCAAGGAGGGCAAGATGACGACAAAAGAAAAGTTCGGATTCGCAACCATACTCAATGCGGCCCTATGCGTTCTTCTTTTCTTGATGGTTGCGCGGAATGCGAGAGCGGAAGCGCCTACCCTTAGTACGATTATCGATTTTTCGGAATATTTTGCGAAAAAGTATGATTTATCTTACTACGACGGAAATGCATGGATTCCGTTGAGAAATTCGGCAACCACGGTGTCTTCAAGGCCGCGCTTCTCGTTCGAACAATCTCCGCCTCACGTATCTTCATACAAGTATGCAATTTACGTGAAGGAAAAGAATAATACGAACGCGGACTTTTATTTATTTATTTCGACAAACAAAGACCCGTGCATCGTGCAGATGGCAAGGTCCGGCAACCTGGCAGGCGAAGTGTTAGGGGTTGTCTACAACGTGACGACCCAATATACGGACCTCTCGATCGGTCATGTTTTCAATTCCAATGTTTCGACGTCTTATTCTGTTTGCAGTCGCGATAATACGCTTGCGGTACGGTTTTTCGATCCACTGACTAGCGGTGTACCGATTGCAATAGGATCGTACGCGAATATGAATGAGCGGATTTCAGAAACCTATATTTTTTTAAACACCGAGGGCATCCTGTATCCACGATAGTGGTCTGATTCAATGCCAACCAGAATTGAACGTTCATTGAGGAGGGCAAGGTGAGGCTGAGACGAAAGCTGAGATTCGCGGCTGCAACACTTGTGATTCTGTCAGTGCTCGGTTTCGCGACGTCGCCGATTGCAATTGCCGCGAACGGACCCGTGCTTTACATAAACGTCAGTTTCACGCCGATCTTTGCGCAGCGATACGGGCTATCTTATTACAAGGATAGCAACTGGTCTTCATTGGCGAATTCAGGGGGCACAGTACAACTGAATCCGCGCTTTTCGTTCGAGAAACCGATCCCGGAGAAATCCATCTACAAATATGCGATTAGTCTGGCCGACAAGAATAACTCGAATATCGACCTCTATCTGTTTATTTCCACCAGCAAGAAGCCCTGCATCGTCCAGAAAACAACCGCCAGTCAATTGAATGACAGTACGTTAGGATTTTATTGCGATGTGGTCGCGCAATACGTCAATTTATCGATTGAGAGAAATTTTAATTCAAATGTTTCGGTTAGCTATTCCGTTTGTAGCCGTGAAAATTCGCTTTCTCTGAGATTTTTCGACCCGATCGCCGGCGGGATACCGATCGGCATAGGATCTTATGTGATGGGCGAGCCGGACGAGCGGGTTTCTGAAACCTATATTATTTTCAATACAGAAGGAATCCTGTATCCCTAATGCTTCAGGGGCGACTCAAAATAGGTGGATATATGAGGATATCGGCGAGCGTTGGCGCTTTATGCGTGCTGCTATTTTGTGCAATCGGAAATGTCGTTGCGCAGCCAGCGCAAATACCGGATCTGGTTTATCGGGCTGACACGCGCACGCCAAACGAAGTAAGACGCGCAGGCGGATTCGTTGCGAGGGGCGTCGACACATCGCGTCCCGGAACGATTGCCAACATGAGTCTCTTCAATCACGCAACCGGACATGCCGGGCCGGACAATGACTATTCAGGTTACGTTGCCACGAGCAGTGATTTTATTCGGGCTTACCGCTGGTTGTGGGACCACGGGGGAGGTTTTCGGACCGGTTATGTCTACACGATCCGGCCGACGGCCAATTTCATCGACGTCAACGCCAGTCTTGGAAGGTTTCTAGACCCTGTGCTGCGTGCGGAGAATGAATGGGCCGCAATGGGACGAATCCATTGGTATCAGGTTGTCGGTTGGCGGTCCGCGGCCGAAGCTCCTTCCACGCCGATGACACCCAATCCTCAATACAATCCCAATCATATTGCTTTCACGTTACCGCCCCCAGGATCGCAACCGCAGCTTGCCCATTTCCCCGTGGGGCATGCAGCGTGGAATGAAATACCGTGGACGGAATACACCAGTTGCGGAAGGCTATCCACACCCGCTGCGCGGGAAGCTGCAAGATCCGCGGCGGATCAATGTATCCCGTTCGAAAATGGAGCAATGGACCACGATTACTACACGGGATATCTGGCGGCTTTAAGTTCGACCGCCTGTGGCGGCCCATGCCTGGAAGGGGAGCGCAGCGCAAATCAGGAAGCGGATTTTTACGCGACGGTGAATATTATTGTGGATGGTGCGGGGCACGGATACTGTAACGGAAGTTGGGAGGAGATGCCGGAGAGCATCGCGGACATCTATAAAGAATCGCTATGCACGCGCATGGACGTGGGCGACAAATTTCGCACCCGTGGAGGCTACTTGCTAAAAAGTGCCGATTCAAGCTGCATGATTATATATAACCGGGATACGGAGTTAACCAACGGCGAAATATGCACAACCTCGAAGCATCCGATACACATGACAAATAGCCCGGTTCCCGGATGTCCCACCGGCTATCAACTCGTGACGGCAGAAGACATTGAGAAAGATTCGAGTATCTGTTCGACGCATCTCGAGTTGCATTCCTTTGCCAGACTTGCCGGAAAAAACGTAGTGTCGGGAAGCGAGAACGTACCCTGTGTAATAACAAAAAGCACTAACCAAACCGAAACGTCTTTATGCAAGAAAATCTCTCGCGTAACGTCTGAAGTGGTGGTTTCCTCTGAATCGCCACAAGGCTCGGCGTGCTGGGGAAATTATTCGCCGGTCAACGTGAGGCAGGCAATGGCGCATCAATCGGAGTTGTGCTCCATGCTGTCTCATTCGGCGGGCGGCGTTAGAGAAATCGGCCTGGCTGACGGCTGGTTCAGCACGGTGACCTGCAATGTTTGGCACGGAACGCTTCAGCGAAAACCGGCGCTCACGTTTTGCAATAACGGTATCGGTCAAGGGAACAAGTTTCTTTCAACCACTAAAGTGGCGAAAGGTGGAGAAACCTGTCCCGCCGGGTTCGAATTAATGCCGGAATGGGAACTGCTGGCAGATCCCCGCATCTGCTGGGAAGCTTTGCCGCCCGGATCGACGGCACGTCTGGCTAACGCCGCCTCCGTGACGGTGCCGGGTCCTAACGAAACTAATCAGAGGTGCACGACAAAAGAGTCCGACCCGTCAACGTTGACAATGGCCGTCTGCAAAGCGGTTCGGCCTGTTCACTAGACGATCCACCCGCAACCTGACCTCATTGACGAGGCATGCGCTGCGATCGACGTCCTGATCGCTCCAGCGAAGTGGGGCGCGTGTCCAGCTCAGCCGAGGTGGCATCTATTGGCGCATGCCCGTGTGCTTCGAAGAATTGCCGATAAGCACTGGGCGTCGTGCCGCGCGACGCAAGAAATTGCCGGTTGAAATGGGCGAGGCTTGGAAATCCCGCTTTCGTTGCGATCAATGAGATCGGCCACGCCGTGGCGGTTAATTGCCGCGCGGCGTAACCAATGCGCAGCCGGTTCAGATATCGTCCGACGCTTTCGCCCACATGCCGCACGAAGTACCGATGCAACGAGCGCTCCGAGAGGTTTGCCACGGAACACAGTTCGGCGATCCGCAGCGGTTCGTGAAACCGCCGGTCCAACAGATCGAGCACCCGATTCAGGCGCTCCGCTTCTGATGCACTGCCGCCGGGCGCGACAGCGGGCGTGAGGCTGGAACGTTGCCCGCTTGACGCGAGCGGAGGTGGTTGCGTTGTTTGCGCCCCGTCCATCGGCCATTGCCCCTGATTCGACCGCGCACCGCGAACGCTCGAAGGCTGCGCCGCCTGTCGATGTATCACGGGTGACGCCAGCGGCTCGGCCTCCGCATCCGAGAGGTCAGCCAGCACCTCCAGCACCGCGCCGAGCCGCACACGCGGCGACTGATCGTCCAACAACGCATCCATGCGGCCGCGCATCAGGGCGGCGGCTTCGCTCGCGAATCGCAGCCCTGGCGCGCCACGCCTGAGCAGCGTGCGCAATGCCGCGAACTCCGGGCAGCAATCGGCGATACGCCGCACCCAATCGCCACTGAACCAGATCACGATCGCCACCTGCGGCTCGCGCGGGTCGATCGGTTCGACGGAGGCCCACGTGTGTGGCATATCCGGCGGCACCAGCACGAGATCGTCGCCGTCATATTCGGCGCTGTGATCGCCGATAAAGCGGCGGCCACGGCTATTCATGGTCAGCGTCAGTTCGTATTCCGGGTGGTGATGCCATTCGAACGGAATCTGCGCGAGTTGGCGATGATAAACGCGCACAGAACAGCCGTCGGGAATGGTGACGCGTTCGTATTGAGGTTTCACGTGACGCAACCTGGCCGCGAGAGGGAAAACACGGCGAATGTCCAAATTGTATCGATACTTGGCCGGATAAGATGCATGCGGGCTGGTAAAGGTCCTTAATCTGGCAGCGAGTCAACACACAAAAACCGATCCAGCGATTCAAGGAGACACGCCATGCCGCTCGTTATCGACAATCTTCCCGAGGCGATTCGCGCCACGAAACGCGCTTTGCGCGCCGCGTTGCCCAACTACAAGCAGGTGTTCAACGAAGTGGAAGGTGCGATCCGTCAGCAGGTCGACGCCATTCGACGCGACTGCGAGCAGGGGCGCGAAGCGATTCCGGTGTTCGACTATGCGTCGATCGTTTCCGGCGACGTCGATCCGCGCACGATCGCCAGTATCAAGACCCGCGGCGCCTGCGTGGTGCGGCGCGTGTTCGACCCGCAGCAAGCGGGCGACTGGAACGACGAAATCGCCGATTACGTTGAGCGCAACAACCTCGACGGCAAACTCGCGCATCGCGCCGAAGACAAATACTTCGGCAACCTGTCCTCCAGCAAGCCGCAGATTTACGGCGTGTACTGGTCGAAGCCGCAAACGGCCGCGCGGCAGTCCGAACAACTGACTCACACGCGGGTGTTTCTGAACCGCCTGTGGACCTCGGAAAGCGAGGGCAAGACCCACTTCGACCCTGAGCGAGTGCCGGTCTACGCGGACCGGATTCGCCGTCGCCCGCCGGGATCGGAATCGCTGGGTTTGTCGCCGCACGTCGACGGCGGGTCGGTCGAGCGCTGGCTCGATCCGAATTTTCAAAAGGTCTACCGGCACGTGCTGTCGGGCAACTGGCGCGCCTACGATCCGTTCGACGCCGCGTTTCGCCCCGATGTGCAGGAGATTGCTTCGCCGGCGGTGTGTTCGATGTTCCGCACGTTTCAAGGCTGGACCGCGCTCACGCCGCAAGGCCCCGGCGACGGCACGCTGCAACTGATCCCGATCGCCAGCGCGATGGCCTACGTGGTCCTGCGCGCGTTGCAGGACGACGTGCCCGACGACGAACTGTGCGGCGCGCAACCGGCCCGCGCGCTGTCGATCCAGCCGGCGTGGCACAGCCTGCTGCTCGAGGCGGTCACGCCGATCCCTCACATGCAACCCGGCGACGCCGTGTTCTGGCACAGCGACGTCGTGCATTCCGTTGAAGACACGCATCGGGGCAGCGGCTACAGCAACGTGATGTACATCGCGTCCGCGCCGTGGTGCGCAAAAAACGACGCGTATCTTAAGCGGCAACTGCCGAGCTTCCTGCGCGGCGACAGCCCGCCGGACTTCCCCGCCGATCACTTCGAAACCGACTTCACGGGACGCGCGCAGGAGAGCGATCTGACGCCGCTGGGACGCGCGCAACTCGGATTCGACCTCGAACGCTGAGGCGAGCCGGGACGCGGCCCCGGCTGCCGGGTGGCGTCGATACAGGTATTGCCACTACCACCCAACTCCCTGTTTTTTATCGGTTTTCTCCGTGGATGTGCGGCCCAAAGGGAAGCGCTGCGTGGCATAATCGACCGACACAGTCAGCCCGCAGTCAACTATCCCGCATACACCATGGCACAGACTCTCTACGACAAATTGTGGAACACGCACGTGATCCACACGGAAGAAGACGGTACGACGATTCTTTATATCGACCGTCATCTGCTGCACGAAGTGACCAGCCCGCAGGCATTCGAAGGCCTGAAGCTGGCTGAGCGTCCGGTGTGGCGCATCAGCGCGAATCTGGCGGTCTCCGACCACAACGTGCCCACCACCGACCGCAGCCACGGCATCGCCGATCCGGTTTCGAAGCTGCAAGTCGACACGCTGGATACGAACTGCGACGCCTACGGCATCACGCAGTTCAAGATGAACGACCTGCGTCAAGGCATCGTGCACATCATCGGGCCGGAGCAGGGTGCCACGCTGCCGGGCATGACGATCGTCTGCGGCGACTCGCACACGTCCACGCACGGTGCGTTCGGCGCGCTCGCGCACGGCATCGGCACGTCCGAAGTCGAGCACGTGCTGGCCACGCAAACGCTCTTGCAGAAGAAGAGCAAGAACATGCTGGTGAAGGTCGAAGGTCCGCTGCCGCGCGGCTGCACCGCGAAAGACATCGTGCTCGCGATCATCGGCAAGATCGGCACCGCGGGCGGCACCGGTTACGCGATCGAATTCGGCGGTTCGACGATTCGCGCGCTGTCCATGGAAGGCCGCATGACGGTCTGCAACATGGCGATCGAAGCCGGCGCGCGCGCCGGCATGGTCGCGGTAGATAACACCACGGTCGAGTACCTGAAAGGCCGTCCGTTCTCGCCGGAAGGCGTGGAATGGGATCACGCGGTCGAATACTGGAAGCAGTTCAAGACGGACGACGGCGCGCAATTCGACCGCGTGGTCGAGCTGAATGCTGCCGAGATCGTGCCGCAGGTCACCTGGGGCACGTCGCCGGAAATGGTCACGGCCGTGGACGGCCGCGTGCCGGACCCGGAACGTGAAAAAGACCCGGTCAAGCGCGACGCGATGGAACGTGCGTTGAAATACATGGCGCTCGAACCGAACGCGCCGATCGAGTCGATCAAGCCGGATAAAATCTTCATCGGGTCGTGCACCAACGCGCGCATTGAAGACATTCGCGCCGCGGCTTACGTCGTCAAGAAACTCGGCCGCCGCGTCGCACCGAACATCCGCCTTGCCATGGTCGTGCCGGGTTCGGGTCTGGTGAAGGCGCAAGCGGAACGCGAAGGCCTCGACAAGGTCTTTACCGATGCCGGTTTCGAATGGCGTGAACCCGGTTGCTCGATGTGCCTCGCCATGAACGCCGACCGGCTGGATCCGGGCGAGCGTTGCGCGTCCACGTCGAATCGTAATTTTGAAGGTCGTCAGGGTGCCGGTGGCCGTACCCACCTGGTCAGCCCCGCGATGGCTGCGGCTGCGGCCATCGAAGGGCATTTCGTCGATATTCGCAAGCTTGGATAAACCGCAAGATGAAGAACATGAATCGCACCACTCTATTGCGCCGTTTCGCGCTCGGTACTCTGGCTGGGCTATTGCTCGGTCTGGCCGGCTGCAACACGGTGCACGGATTCGGCGAGGACATGTCACACCTCGGCAATTCGATCAGCAATCACGCTGATAAATGAGCGGTTTTTGATTGTTGCCGGCTTTGCGGCGAGCGGCATTCCAGCCGCCGCGCGCATTGCCCGCTTTTGAAACAGGCGCAAGCGTCATGGATAAATTCATCGTACACACCGGCGTCGTGGCGCCGCTCGATCGCGAGAACGTCGACACGGACGCGATCATTCCGAAGCAATTCCTGAAGTCGATCAAGCGCACGGGTTTCGGCCCGAACGCGTTCGACGAATGGCGTTACCTCGATCACGGCGAACCGGGCCAGGACAATTCGAAGCGTCCGTTGAATCCGGATTTCGTGCTGAACCAGGCGCGTTATCAAGGCGCGTCGGTGCTGTTGGCGCGCAAAAACTTCGGCTGCGGCAGCTCGCGTGAGCATGCGCCGTGGGCGCTGCAGCAATACGGCTTCCGCGCGATCATCGCGCCGAGCTTCGCCGATATTTTCTATAACAACTGCTTCAAGAACGGCGTGCTGCCGATCGTGCTGACGGAGCAGGAAGTCGATCATCTGTTCAACGAGACCTACGCGTTTAACGGGTTCGAGCTGACCGTCGACCTGGAGGCGCAAGTTGTGCGCACGTCGGACGGCGGCGCCGCGTATCCGTTCGAAGTCGCCGGTTTCCGCAAGTACTGCCTGCTGAACGGTTTCGACGATATCGGCCTCACGCTGCGTCACGCGGACAAGATTCGCCAGTTCGAAGCGGAACGCCTGACCAAGCAGCCGTGGCTGAATCACCGCATCGTCGGCTAACGCACGCGTTCCACTTTCTCGAAGCAAACCTCAAGGAATTCGCATGAAGATCGCAGTCTTGCCGGGCGACGGCATCGGTCCCGAAATCGTCAAGGAGGCCGTCAAGGTCCTGAACGTACTCGGCGAAAAGTTCGAACTCGAAGAAGCGCCGGTTGGCGGCGCGGGCTACGAAGCGAAGGGCCACCCGCTGCCCGATTCGACGCTGGCGCTGGCGAAGGAAGCCGACGCGATCCTGTTCGGCGCCGTCGGCGACTGGAAGTACGACAGTCTCGAACGCGCGCTGCGTCCGGAGCAGGCCATTCTGGGTCTGCGCAAGCACCTGCAACTGTTCGCGAACTTCCGTCCGGCGATCTGCTATCCGCAACTCACCGGCGCTTCGTCGTTGAAGGAAGAGATCGTGTCGGGGCTCGACATCCTGATCGTGCGCGAGCTGAACGGCGACATCTACTTCGGCGCGCCGCGCGGCGTGCGTTCGTCGCCGGATGGTTTGTTCGAAGGCGCGAAGGAAGGCTTCGACACCATGCGTTATTCGGAACCCGAAGTGCGCCGTATTGCGCACGTCGCGTTTCAGGCCGCGCAAAAGCGCCAGAAAAAGCTGACGAGCGTGGACAAGGCGAACGTGCTGGAAACGTCGCAATTCTGGCGTGACGTGATGATCGACGTCTCGAAGGAATACGCGGACGTCGAGCTGTCGCACATGTACGTCGACAACGCGGCCATGCAACTCGTGAAGGCGCCGAAAGCGTTCGACGTGGTTGTCACCGGCAACATGTTCGGCGACATTCTGTCCGACGAAGCGGCCATGCTCACGGGCTCGATCGGCATGCTGCCGTCGGCTTCGCTCGACAAGAGCAACAAGGGCTTGTACGAGCCGTCGCACGGTTCCGCGCCGGACATCGCCGGCAAGGGCGTGGCCAATCCGCTGGCGACCATTCTGTCGGCCGCCATGATGCTGCGCTATTCGCTGAACAAGGCGGAGCAGGCGGATCGCATTGAAACCGCGGTGAAGAAGGTGCTTGAGCAGGGCTATCGCACGGGCGATATTCTGACGCCGGGTTGCAAGCAGGTCGGCACGGTTGAGATGGGCGACGCAGTGGTCGCGGCGCTGTAAAGCAGGCGCGGTTCAGGCAGAGATCAGGCGCGTTCAAACGCGGCCTTTAAAACGCGAATCGGCCTTGAAACAGGCCGATTCGCGCGTAATACGGACGATAGCGGCGGACTTTAGCGTCGCCGGATTCAGGTTTTCGTGTATATTGTAGCGATGGCACAAGTAGCTCAAATCTCCTCGATTTCGAAATCGCACGGCACAACGGCCCGTGTGGTTAAGCTCGCCATTACCACCAAAGCAATCACCAAAACGATTACCCCGAAAACGATCACGAAACGCTGATCGTCCGTCGTGCCCGCTCATCTTCCCCGCGCGGTCACTGCGGGCAAAGATGCGGGGAAGTTTCCAATTCGAAGGGTATGAAGTCATGAACGTAGGTCTCGTAGGTTGGCGCGGTATGGTCGGCAGCGTCCTGATGCAACGTATGCAACAGGAAGGCGATTTCGACTTGATCGAACCGGTGTTTTTCAGCACCAGCAACGCGGGCGGCAACGCGCCGTCGTTCGCCAAAAACGAGACCAAGCTCAAAGATGCGACAAGCATCGAAGACCTGAAGAAGTGCGAAGCGATCATCTCGTGCCAGGGCGGCGACTACACGAACGAAGTGTTCCCGAAGCTGCGTGCGGCGGGTTGGAACGGCTACTGGATCGACGCGGCTTCGTCGCTGCGCATGAAGGACGACGCGGTCATCATTCTCGATCCGGTCAATCTCGACGTGATCAAGAACGCGCTGGTTAAAGGCCAGAAGAATTTCATCGGCGGCAACTGCACGGTCAGCCTGATGCTGATGGCGCTGGGCGGCCTGTTCCGCGAAAACCTCGTCGACTGGATCACGGCCATGACGTATCAGGCCGCTTCGGGCGCGGGCGCGCAAAACATGCGCGAACTGCTGCAGCAAATGGGCACGCTGTACGGCGCCGCGAAGGAAGATCTGGCGGATCCGTCGTCGGCGATTCTGGACATCGACCGTCGCGTGTTGTCGGCCATGAACAGCGACCGCATGCCGACCGACAACTTCGGCGTGCCGCTCGCCGGCTCGCTGATTCCGTGGATCGACAAGGATCTCGGCAACGGTATGTCGAAAGAAGAATGGAAGGGCGGCGCCGAAACCAACAAGATTCTCGGCAAGCCGGCCATGGGCACGCCGGGTTCGATCCCGGTAGACGGCCTGTGCGTGCGGATCGGTGCAATGCGCTGCCATTCGCAGGCGTTGACCATCAAGCTGAACAAAGACGTGCCGCTGGACGAAGTGAACAGCATCCTCGCGTCGGGCAACGACTGGGTCAAGGTCGTGCCGAACGAGCGCGAGGCATCCATGCGCGATCTGTCCCCGGCGGTGGTCACGGGTACGCTGACGGTTCCGGTCGGCCGAGTGCGCAAGCTTGCGATGGGCGGCGAATATCTGTCGGCTTTCACGGTCGGCGATCAGTTGCTGTGGGGCGCGGCGGAACCGCTGCGTCGCATGCTTCGCATTGTGCTCGACAAGTAAAGTAAACTACGCGCTCACGACGCGTAGAAAACTCAAGAAGCGTCGCGCTTGCGCGGCGCTTTTTTCATTGTGTGCTCCGATTATCTTGTCTCTTTCCAACCGCAAAAAAGGGCTGCGCGCTGACGCGCCAGGGGTCCCGATGAACCTTCGACTCTCATCCCTTCGGGCTATGTTCATTCATCAGGGCAGTGGCCGCTTGTCGGCTTCGGCGGCTGTGGCCGCAGTCGCCGCGGTTACGTTCGCGCTGGCTGGCGTCGGCATGAGCAGCGCGCTCGCCGCGCCCGGCGCCGCCGCGAGTGCGCCGGATGCCGCGTCCGTTTCGTATGCGAACGGCGGGCAACTCACGGTGAAGCCCGGACAGTCGTTGAACGACGTGGCGATCGCCGTCACGCAGTCGCACGATCGGGCGACGCTCGCACGCGCGTCCCGAGCGCTGTTCGATGCGAACCCGAACGCGTTCATGAGTCACGATCCGAGTCGGATGCGCCTTGGGGCGGTGCTGACGGTCCCGGCGCTGGATGCGTCGGGAGTGTTGGCGGCTTCGGCTACGGTTTCGGGGGCTTCGGGTTCATCCTCGGCTTCGGCGGCGGCTGCTTCCGCGCCGGTTGCGACGATGGCTCCGACCACTGCCACAGGTGCGGCTGCAGCGACTGGCGCGGCAAGCGCAGTCGCGCAGGTCAATGCCGCGGCGGCCGCAGCGGCCAGCGCGGCCAGTGCTGCGGCGCACGCTGCAGCTCCAGCTATGGCCGTGCCGGGGACCGCCAGTGCGGTCACAGAGGCCGGCTCGGCAACGCCGGGTAGTGGCGCCACGACGGCAGGCGGCGCGGTTGCGTCCGCGCCCGTGGCGGGCTCGCAGACGGCATCGCCGGCCAGCGGCGCGCATGAGTGGTCAGGGTCGATTCAGCCGTCGGCTAGCGAGTCCGCTGCGGGCGCTTCCGCGTCTGCGGCCGGTAGCGCGGCGACGGCTGCGCAAGCGGCGTCGCAGCCTCGCGCGCAGGTCTCCAGCTTGCAGCAGCTGCTCGCGCTGAAAAATCGCGTGCTGATGGAATTGCAGAAGCACGGCATCGGCGGCTCTCCTGCTGCGACGCGCGCCGCTTCCACGGGCGTTGTGGCGCCGGCGGGTGCGTCGTCCGCGGCAGCCGTGTCGGGGCATGGCGGCGTGGCGACTACCGTGTCGAATGACGGCGGTATTTCGCAGGTCGGCTTGAGCATCGCGGCAGCAGTCGGTGCAGCGCTGGTGGTCCTGCTGGCGGCTTTGCGCATGCGTCGACGTAAGCGCGATGCGAACGCTGCGGCCGAGGTCAGCGCAGCGGATGGCGACACAGTGGCGTCGGCTCAAGCTAATGATCCGCACGACGTTGCATCGGCACGCGAGCTGGGTTCGGCGCGAGATACATCTGACGATAGCGCCGATGTGTCGCTGTCGCATGCGGCCGCGTTGGCCGCTGCTGAACATGAGGCGGCGGAAGGCGCGGCGGCTGCGCGCGAACAGGCTGAACGCGAGGCTGCGGAACGTGACGCGGAGATTCGCCAGGCGGCGGCACGGGAAGCGGAGCGCAAGGCAGCGGAAAGTGCCGCCGCGGAGCGCGCTGAGTCGGAGCGCGTAGCGAAGGAACAGGCAGAGACAGAGCGTGCGGCAGCGGGACAGGCTGCGGAGCGAGCCGCAGCGGATGAGCGCGTAACGGCAGAACGAGCAGCGGCCGAACTCGCAGCGGCCGAACACGCAGCGGCCGAACACGCAGCGGCCGAACACGCAGCGGCCGAACACGCAGCATCAGAACACGCAGTATCAGAACAAGCCGCTGCCGAGCGCGCGGCAGCAGAACACGCCGCAACAGAACGCGAAAACTTCAACAGCGCGACCACCGCCGCGAGTCTCGCCGCTGCGGCCGAGCTCGGTGCCGAAGCTTTGCCGCTGACACCGCTCGAACCGCTCGAACCGCTCGAACCGGTCGACGAATCCTTCCAGCACGAGCCGCCCGCCCATCGTCTGCAATGGGATGACGAACCCGCGCCGAGCGCACCGGCCGCGCCGCAAACGGCATCGGCCGAAATCCAAAGCCCGCTGAACGTCCCGCCACCGGCCATCGACTTCACTCAGCAACTCGCCGAGCCGCGCGACACGCCGACGCCATTCGGCCAGCCTTACACCGACGCATCGGCGCATCCGCTCCCCGACACAACGTTGCCCCCCGTGCCGCTGACGCATCTGGACCGGGCACACGACGAAGCAACCTATCAACCGTCCTACGAACTGCACCAACCGACCCAGGCCGCAACGCCTGACGGCGCATCAACCTTCTCAGAGCCAACACCGTTGTCGCAAGCGCAGCACACCCTCACCGCACCGACCGAATTCCCGCGCGACGCCGTCGACGCTTTCAGCGCTCTCGACATGCCGCTCCCGCCGCGTATCGAATCGCCGTTCGACGGCCTGCATGCCCCCGCGTCGTTGACCGCGCAGCCGGTTGCATCGCCGGAATCGACCGCGCAGCAAGCCCTCGCGCCGCACGATCCCGACGACGTCCCGCATATCGCCGATGAAATCACCGTCGGCACTGCGGGGCACGCGGCTGTCGCGGGCTTGGGCGCCTCGGGCTTCGGCTCGATGGGTGGTCTGGGCGCCGCAGGCTTCGGCGCGCTGAAGCTCGACTTCGACCTCGAATTGCCGCCGAGCCCGGCCCAGCCGTTGCCGGCATTTACGCCGGCGGATCTGACTCGAATCGCGCGCAACAAGCTCGATCTGGCCGCCGAGTACATCGACCTCGGCGATCTGTCCGGCGCGCGCTCGCTGATCAACGAAGTGATCGAAGCGAACGATCCCGCCACGCGCACCGAGGCTCGCGCGTTGCTGTCGACGCTCGCGCCGTTGTCGTGAAGCGGATTGCTTTAGGGGTTCAGTACGACGGCTCGGCGTTTTGCGGCTGGCAGTCGCAACCGCACGGCAATACCGTGCAAGACGAGCTCGAACGGGCATTGAGCGAATTCGCGCGGACGCGGGTGCATATCACCGTCGCGGGCCGCACGGATACGGGCGTGCATGGGCTCGGCCAGGTCGCGCATTTCGACACCGAACTCGATCGCGCGGAAGTTTCATGGGTGCGCGGCACGAATGCGTTCTTGCCGAAAACCATCTCCGTGCAGTGGGCCAAGCCGATGCCGGACGAGTTTCACGCACGTTTTGCCGCGTTCGAACGGACCTATCACTACGTGCTTTACGTCCATCCGGTCCGTTCGCCGATGCTGGCGGCGCGCGTCGGCTGGGTTCACACGCCGCTCGACGTCGACGCCATGCGTGCCGGTGCCGCGCATCTGATCGGCGAGCACGACTTTTCGGCCTTCCGTTCGTCGCAATGTCAGGCGAAAACGCCGGTCAAGCACCTGTATCAGATCGACATCCGGCAGCAGGGCGATTTCGTCCACTTCCGCTTCCGGGCCAACGCGTTCCTGCATCACATGGTGCGTAACCTGATGGGTTGCCTCGTGTATATCGGCCGTGGTCGTCATCCGGCCGAATGGATGGCGGAGGTGCTGGCAAGCCGCGACCGCGACGTTGCCGCGCCGACCTTCATGCCGGACGGTTTGTATCTGGCGCAGGTGGGCTATCCTGAGCAATTCGCGGTGCCCGCGCCGCACACCGGCAGCGTGCCGTGGAGTACCGTATGGACCGAGCAAACGGAATCATGAACAGCACCGAAAACCTCGTAACCGAAGCCCAGGCCGGCGCGCCGCAAACCGCCGCGCCGCATCGCACGCGCATCAAGCTGTGCGGCCTGTCGAAACCGGAAGACGTGAGCCACGCGATCGACCTCGGCGCCGACGCGATCGGCCTCGTGTTTTATCCGCCGAGCCCGCGCTCGGTCAGCATCGCGCAAGCGGTCGACCTGGTGCACGACGTGCCACCATTCGTGTCGGTCGTGGGCCTGTTCGTCAACCCCACGCCGGACTGGATCCGCGAGGTCGTCAGCAATGTCGGTCTGACGTTGCTGCAGTTCCACGGCGACGAGACTGCGGCGCAGTCCGAAACGCTTGCTGGCGTTGCGGGTTTGCCTTGGTTGCGCGCGTTGCGAGTTGCAGCCGATACTCAACCGGCTGATTTGGTAAAATCAGCGCTTAACTATTCAGCCGCCAGCGGCCTTCTGTTCGACACCCATGTCGAAGGCTATGGCGGCGGCGGGAAGGTTTTCGATTGGTCACTTATTCCAGCAGAGCTCGCGCGTCGGGCCGTTTTGAGTGGTGGGTTGAACGCGCAAAACGTCAGTGATGCGATCCATCGCGTGCGCCCGTACGCGGTCGATGTCTCGAGCGGCATCGAAGTCGCGGGCGCCCGGGGCGTGAAAGATCACGCCCGGATGGCGGCATTCGTCCGCGCCGTGCGCGCGGCGGACGCCGAATGATTCCGGCCACGCGGTTTTCTCCTACGGAAATCGCGGGCCACACTGAGAAGAGTGATCACCATGTATAACTTGCCAGACGAAAGAGGCCATTTCGGCCAATATGGCGGCGTGTTCGTCGCTGAAACGCTGGTTCACGCACTTAACGAGCTGCGTGAAGCGTACGAAAAATATCAGAAAGACCCTGAATTCGTCGCCGAATATGAGCACGAACTGAAGTATTTCGTCGGTCGTCCGTCGCCGATTTATCACGCGAAGCGCTGGAGCGAAATGCTTGGCGGCGCGCAGGTTTTCCTCAAGCGTGAAGACCTGAATCACACCGGCGCGCACAAGATCAACAACGTGATCGGCCAGGCGCTGCTGGCCAAGCGTATGGGCAAACCGCGCGTGATCGCCGAAACCGGCGCAGGCCAGCACGGCGTGGCGACGGCAACCATCGCGGCGCGCTTCGGCATGGAATGTGTGGTCTATATGGGCGAGGAAGACGTGCGCCGCCAGGCCGCCAACGTCTACCGCATGAAGCTGCTCGGCGCGACGGTCGTGCCCGTCCAATCGGGCTCGCGCACGTTGAAGGACGCGCTGAACGAAGCCATGCGCGACTGGGTCACCAACGTCGAAAACACGTTCTACATTATCGGCACGGTTGCGGGTCCGCATCCTTACCCGATGATGGTGCGCGATTTCCAGCGCGTGATCGGCGACGAATGCAAGGTGCAGATGCCTGAGCTGGTCGGTCGCCAGCCGGATTCCGTGATTGCGTGCATTGGCGGCGGTTCGAATGCGATGGGTATCTTTTATCCGTACATTGACGACACTTCGGTGCAGTTGATCGGCGTAGAAGCAGCCGGCGACGGGCTCGAATCCGGTCGCCACGCAGCTTCGCTGATCGGCGGCAGCCCCGGCGTTCTGCACGGCAACCGTACGTACCTGCTGCAGGACGAAAACGGCCAGATCATCGAGACGCATTCGATCTCGGCCGGCCTCGACTACCCGGGCGTCGGTCCCGAGCATGCGTGGCTAAAAGACAGCAATCGCGCGCAATACGTCAGCATCACCGACGAAGAAGCGCTGAAAGCGTTCCACGATTGCTGTCGCATCGAAGGCATCATTCCGGCGCTGGAGTCCAGTCATGCACTGGCCTACGCCGCGAAGCTCGCGCCGACGCTGCCGAAGGACAAAGTCCTTCTGGTCAACCTGTCGGGCCGTGGCGACAAGGACATGCATACGGTCGCCGAGCGATCGGGCATTCAGTTCTGAGCGCCGCGACGATGCGTGACGAGTTCGACGAGCCGCAGCCGGCGATTGAAACCCTTGATCCGGCCGCCAAAGTAGCGGCCGCCGCGGTGCCTGAGGCGTCACTGCCGCAGGTGCCGGCCGGCATCCAGCTGTTGAACCGCGATTTTCTGACCGATGTGGCGAACATTCCCGACGGGTCGATCGACCTGATCGTGTGCGATCCGCCTTATGGGCTCGGCAAAGATTATGGCAACGACTCCGACATGCGGACCGGCGACGATTTTCTCGCCTGGACGCGTAGCTGGCTCGAGCTGGCTGTTCCCAAGCTCAAGCCGTCGGGTTCGCTGTATATCTTCTGCACGTGGCAGTACTCGCCGGAAATCTTCAGCTTCCTGAAGACAAAACTCACGATGATCAACGAAATCATCTGGGACCGGCGCGTACCGAGCATGGGCGGCACCGTGCGGCGATTTACTTCGGTGCACGACAACATCGGCTTTTTCGCGGTGTCGAAGGATTACTTCTTCGATCTCGATCCCGTCCGCATCCCGTACGATGAAGTCACGAAGAAGGCGCGTTCGCGTAAGTTGTTCGAAGGCAGTAAGTGGCTGGAGGTTGGCTATAATCCGAAGGATGTCTGGTCGGTGTCGCGACTGCATCGGCAGCATGCCGAACGCGTCGCGCATCCCACCCAGAAGCCTCTGGAAATTGTCGAGCGAATGGTGCTGGCGAGTTGTCCGAAGGGCGGGCGCGTGCTCGACCCGTTCATGGGCAGCGGCACCACCGCAGTCGCTTGCGCCCGACAGCAGCGCGAATTCGTCGGCTATGAGATCAATGAAAGTTACTGTGCGATAGCGCGTGAACGCGTCAGCATCGCTGCGAATCCGGTGCCTGTGAAGGCGCGGCCGGTTAAGGCCAAGGCCAAACGGCAGACCGAAACGCAGTGAGTTGCAGTGAGTGTCACGCAGCACGCGCCGCGTAAGCCGCGCGCAGTTGCTTAAATTCGAGAAATTTCCATGTCCCGTATCAAGAACACGTTTGCCGCGTTGTCCGCCCAAGGTAAGAAAGGCCTGATTCCTTTCATGACGGCCGGCGACCCGGACCCGGCCCGCACGGTCGAATTCATGCACGCGCTCGCTGCCGGCGGCGCGGATGTGATCGAACTCGGTGTGCCGTTTTCCGACCCGATGGCCGACGGCCCCGTGATCCAGCAATCGTCCGAGCGCGCGTTGGCGCACGGCGTGTCGCTGCGCCACGTGATCGCGGACGTCAAGCGCTTCCGCGAAACCGACGACAAGACGCCCGTCGTGCTGATGGGCTACGCCAATCCGATCGAACGTATGGGTATCGAAGCGTTCGCTAAAGCCGCGCAGGACGCCGGCGTGGACGGCGTGCTGGTGGTCGATTACCCGCCGGAAGAGTGCGCTAACTTCGCTGAAAAAATGCGATCCGCTGCGATCGATCCGATCTTTTTGCTGGCGCCCACGTCCACGGACGAGCGCATCGCTGAGGTCGGCAAAATTGCCAGCGGCTACGTCTATTATGTGTCGTTGAAAGGGGTGACCGGCTCCGCGAATCTGGACGTTTCCAGCATCGCGGGTAAAATCCCGGCCATCAAGTCGCGCGTACCCCTGCCGGTGGGCGTCGGTTTCGGTATCCGCGACGCGCAAACCGCGCGTTCGGTGGCCGAAGTGTCCGATGCCGTCGTGATCGGCAGCCGTATCGTGCAATTGCTCGAACAGGCGCCGCCGGAGACCGCGGCTGAAACGCTCACGCGTTTCATCGCCGAAGTGCGCGAGGCGCTAGATAGCGTCGCGACTGCCCGATAACAGTTATTTTTGTCGTCTGTAGTGTGAGCGGCGGGTTTATCCCGCCGTTTGCGCAACCGCCGACCCCAGAAGGATTCAATATGAGCTGGCTCGATAAGCTGCTGCCGCCGAAAATCAAACAAACCGACCCGAAGAACCGTAAGGGGATTCCGGAAGGCCTGTGGATCAAGTGCCCGTCGTGCGAAGCCGTGCTGTACCGCAACGACGTCGAGGCCAATCTGCACGTTTGCCCGAAGTGCGACCATCACATGCGCATCGGCGCGCGTGAGCGGCTCGACGGCCTGCTCGATCCGGAAGGCCGCTACGAAATCGGTCAGGAAATCGTTCCGGTCGACGCGTTGAAGTTCAAGGACAGCCGCAAGTACCCGGATCGCCTTAAAGAGGCGATGGACGACACCGACGAAACCGACGCCATGGTCGTGATGGGCGGCGCGATCCACACGCTGCCGGTGGTCGTGGCCTGCTTCGAGTTCTCGTTCATGGGCGGCTCGATGGGTTCGGTGGTCGGCGAGCGCTTTGCGCGCGGCGCGCAGAACGCGCTCGAACAGAAAGTGCCGTTCATCTGCTTCACCGCTTCGGGCGGCGCGCGCATGCAGGAAAGCCTGCTGTCGCTGATGCAAATGGCGAAGACCACGGCCATGCTGACCAGGCTGGCCGAAGCCAAGCTGCCGTTCATTTCCGTGCTGACCGATCCGACCATGGGCGGGGTGTCGGCGAGTTTCGCGTTCCTCGGCGACGTGGTGATCGCCGAGCCGAAGGCGCTGATCGGCTTTGCCGGCCCGCGCGTGATCGAACAGACAGTGCGCGAAAAGCTGCCGGAAGGCTTCCAGCGTGCTGAGTTCCTGCTGACGAAGGGCGCGGTGGACATGATCGTCGACCGTCGCAAGCTGCGTGAGGAAATCGCCCAGTTGATGGCGCTGTTGAGCCACCAGCCGGCGGATGCCGTCGCGTAAGCAGACGTTAAGCAGTAGACAAGACAGCCCGCGCTACATTGAACGCAGCGCCGGTAGCCGTCAAAAAAAGCAGGCAAAAATAACGCGCCGCGTGAGTGATCAAGCGGCGCGTTGTCATTTCCAGGATAATCACGGCGCACCACCGCCTAACCGATTCACTCGCGATTCATTCGATGACGACATTCCCCACCCTCGACGCGTGGCTCACGCACCTTGAATCCGCGCATCCGGTCGGCATCGACATGGGTTTAGACCGCATCTCGCAGGTACGCGACGCGATGCAACTGTCGTTTGCGTGCCCGATCATCACGGTCGGCGGCACGAACGGCAAGGGCTCCACATGCGCGATCCTCGAATCGATTCTGCTGCGCGCCGGCTTCACGGTGGGCTGTCACACGTCGCCGCATCTGCTGACGTTCAACGAGCGCGCGCGCCTGAACGGCGAAATGGCGACCGACGCCGACCTGCTGGCGCACTTCGAAGTCGTCGAAACCGCGCGGCTGAGTCTCGCCGAACCGGTCACGCTGACCTACTTCGAATTCACGACGCTGGCGATCATGAGCCTGTTCGCCTCGCGCGGTTTTGACGCGGTGATCTTCGAAGTCGGCCTGGGCGGTCGTCTCGACGCGGTGAATATTCTCGATACCGACTGCGCGATCATCACCAGCATCGACATTGATCACACGGAATATCTCGGCGATACACGCGAGAAAATCGGCTTCGAAAAGGCCGGCATTTTCCGTCCGGGCAAGCCGGCGATTTGCGCCGACCCGGTGCCGCCGCAGTCGCTGATCGATCATGCCGAGAAGATCGGCGCGGAACTGTGGCTCTTCGGCCGCGATTTCCGCTACGAAGGGCAGGCGGGCAGCGAGCGCCAGCAGTGGAGTTACGTGGGTCCGACCATGCGGCGTTCGTCGCTCGCCTATCCGGCGTTGCGCGGCGCGAACCAGTTGATCAATACGTCGGCGGCGCTCGCCGGACTCGAAGCGCTGCGTGACCGTTTGCCGGTGTCGGCGCAGGATATCCGCCTGGGTCTCGCCAACGTCGAGCTGCCGGGTCGTTTCCAGGTGCTGCCTGGCAAGCCGGCTATCGTGCTGGATGTCGGCCACAATCCGCACGCGGCCGCCGTGCTGACGCAGAACCTCGGCAATATGGGCTTCTTCCCGTACACGTACGCGGTGTTCGGCGCGATGCGCGACAAGGATATTGCCGGCGTATTGGCGCATCTGAAGGGCGAAATCGACCATTGGTGCGTGACCGATTTGCCGCTCGCGCGGGCCGCCACGGCGGAACAGCTCGAAGCGGCGCTACGCGAGCAGGGCGTGGACGAAGCCGCCGACAGCAGCGTCACGCGCTACGCTACACCGGCCGAGGCTTACCAAGACGCGCTAAAACGGGCGTCAGAGAATGATAGAATCGTGGTTTTCGGCAGTTTCTATACGGTAGCCGGAGTTATGGCCTACCGTAAATCGCAGCAACACTGAACGGGCGCCAGGCTCGAACCAAGCGATTCATGGGAATTTTCTCGTTCGGCAAGAAAGACGACGCGCCCACTCGGCGCGGCGCAAATACCAGTTCCACCCGGGCCGCCCGTGGCGAGCGCGTGGAGCGGCGAACCCGCCGCACGGAGCGCCCCGTCGACGCCGACGCCATGCTGCTCGACCCTACGCTGCCGGAAAAGCAGCGTGCGCGGCGCCGCCTCGTCGGCGCGATCGCGCTGGTCGTCGCGGCGGTCGTCATCCTGCCCATGGTGCTGGACTCGCATCCCAAGCCCGTCACCGACGACATCGCGATCGACATCCCCAACCGTCCCGCGCCGAAGCTCGCCAAGGCTGACGAAGACACGCAGGCCGGCGTAGCACCCGACAACCCCACGCCTGACGCGGCACTTGCCGCTTCGAGTCTTGCGCCGACAACGGCCGCGAAGCCAGGCCAGTCCGGCAGCACGCAAGCACAAAGCACGAGCACTGGCACCAGCACGACGACAGGCGCCGCAACGCCCGCAGCCAAACCGGCGGCGAAACCGCAGGCGCCGGCCGTCGCGATGAACACCGCGCCAGCCACGGCGCCGACAGCGCCTGCAAAACCCGCCAAACCGCCGGTCACGCACAACGCCGCGGCCACCGCCGCGCCGAGCGCAACCGACGACACGAACACCACCGCCGCCAGCGCGGACGCGAATTCCGGCACGCCGGCATCGCCGCCGGGCAGCCGCTTCGCGGTTCAACTGGGCGCATTCGCCAACGACGCCAACGCGCGAAATTGGGCGGCCAAGTTGAAAGCGGCGGGAGTGCCCGCATATACCGAACATCGGAAGCAGGCTGACGGTTCCACGCTCACGTTGCTGCGAGCTGGCCCGTTTGCCGATCGTGCCGCGGCCAGCGCCGCGATTGCGAAAGTTCGCGAGGCCGGCTTGACGTCGGGCGCGAACAGCAGCGCCGCACAGTAAGCGAGCGATGTTCACCGCCTTCGACTACGCTGTAATGGCGGTGATCGGTTTGTCGGCCTTGCGCGGCACATGGCGCGGGTTTTTGTCTGAGATATTCGGGTTGATCGGCTGGATCGCGGCGTTTTTCATTGCGTGCCGCTTTGTCGGTTATGTCGTGCCGTTTATCCCGTCCACGTGGCCGGGTGGTGCGTTGACCCAGTGGCTGCTGGCCTTTGCGCTGGTGGTGATCGGTGTGGTGCTGGTGGCGAGCGTGCTGAATGCCCTCCTGAGCCGCATCGTGCAGGCAACCGGCTTGAGCGGCGTGGACCGCTCGCTCGGTTTGATGTTCGGCCTCGTGCGCGGGGTCATTCTGGTGCTGATTCTGGTCGCCCTCGCTGGCTTGACCGAACTGCCCCAACAGGAATTCTGGCGCAACGCCTTGCTTCGGCCCTACGCGGTCGAGGGCGTGCACGTAATGAAACCGCTGCTTCCCGAGACACTTGCTGCCTACGTCCGCGTGTGACGATCAGGCGAGTGTTTCAAGGGACGCGGCAGGACTCCGGCGCAAACCGGTTGCCGCTACGTACCAGCAGGTCACAGCGCGTACGCAGTCACCGGCCGCCACGACGAATTTCGTACCTTTGAAGGACATGCCATGTGCGGCATCGTAGGCGTAGTTTCCCATTCCCCGGTCAATCAGCTGATCTATGACAGCCTGCTGCTTCTGCAGCATCGCGGTCAGGACGCCGCCGGCATCGCAACCGCGAACGGCAGCAATTTCCACATGCACAAGGCCAACGGCATGGTGCGCGACGTGTTCCGCACGCGCAACATGCGCAGCCTGCCCGGCACGACCGGTATCGGCCAGGTGCGTTACCCGACGGCCGGTTCCGCGTCGAGCGAAGAAGAAGCCCAGCCGTTCTACGTGAACGCGCCGTTCGGCATCATCCTCGCGCACAACGGCAACCTGACCAACTGGCAGCAACTGAAAGACGAGATGTTCCGCGTCGATCGCCGCCACATCAATACGAATTCCGACACCGAGGTCATGCTCAACGTGCTCGCGCACGAATTGCAGCTGTCCAGCTCGGGCCTGCAACTCGATCCGGCCGCGCTGTTCAAGGCGGTGTCGGGCGTGCATCGCCGGGTGCGGGGTTCGTACGCGATCGTGTCGCTGATCGCCGGTTACGGGCTGCTGGGTTTCCGCGACCCGTTCGGCATCCGCCCGCTGTGCCTCGGCAAGCAGGAAACGCCGGAAGGCGTCGAATGGATCCTGGCGTCGGAGTCGGTGGCGATTGAAGGTATCGGCTTCGAATTCGTGCGCGATATCGCACCGGGCGAGGCGATTTTCATCGATATCGAAGGCAATCTGCATTCGCAGCAATGCGCGACGAATCCGAGCCTGAATCCGTGCATTTTCGAACTCGTGTATCTCGCGCGTCCGGACTCGGTGCTCGACGGCGTGCCGGTCTACAACGTGCGTCTGCGCATGGGCGACTACCTCGCCGAGAAGATCAAGCGCGAACTGCCCGACGTGCCGATCGACGTGGTGATGCCGATTCCTGATTCGTCGCGTCCGGCTGCCATGCAGGTCGCGAAGAAACTGGGCGTGGAATATCGCGAAGGCTTCTTCAAGAACCGTTACGTCGGCCGCACCTTCATCATGCCGGGCCAGGCGGTGCGCAAGAAGTCGGTGCGCCAGAAGCTGAACGCCATGGGTATCGAGTTCAAGGGCAAGAACGTGCTGATCGTCGACGATTCGATCGTGCGCGGCACCACCTCGCACGAAATCGTGCAGATGGCGCGCGACGCCGGCGCGAACAAGGTGATCTTCGCTTCGGCGGCACCGCCGGTGAAATTCCCGAACGTCTACGGTATCGATATGCCGACGCGCGGTGAGCTCGTCGCTCACGGCCGCACGGACGACGAAGTCGCGCGCATGATCGGCGCGGACCACCTCGTGTATCAGGACGTCGACGCACTGAAGCAGGCCGTGCGCGACATCAACCCGGCACTGCGGGAATTCGAAGCGTCGTGCTTCGACGGCAACTACGTGACCGGCGACATCACGACCGAGTATCTGGACCGCATCGAAAGAGCGCGTCTCGCGCCGTCCTCGCAATCGGATCGCGACGCCGCGAGCGACGCGATCGACGGCGGCGCGCCGGCGCGTTCGCAATTGCATCTGCAGTTGTCGGTGGGCTAAAGGTAGCCCGCGAGCCCGACATGAACATGAAACTGAACGACAGCGCTCATGGCGTGGCGCGCTGCACGCCACGCCGCGAGCGTGTTAGGATCATGGCTTGCGTCGATTTGATCTCAGCTTGCGGACGCGGGGTAACCCGAAACAGCTAAAGCGAAAGGTGGGAAACGCCGCATTCATCCGCCTCCGCTCCAGCTTTCCCCGCACATGAAGCCCGCTTATGCCGACGCAAAAGCGGGCTTTTTTGTTGCTGCCGTTTGGCGTTGCGCTCTCCTTTCACACGAAGCGCGCCGAACGCAGCCATGGAACATTGGAAACCAGAACCAACATGGACGACTCCTTGAACTTCGACACGCTGGCAGTCCGCTCGGGCACGGCGCGCAGCGACTTCAACGAACATTCGGAAGCGATTTTCCTGACCTCGAGCTTTGTGTTCGCGAGCGCCGCGGACGCCGCCGAGAAATTCAGGAATTCCGAAGACAACTACACCTATTCGCGCTTCACGAACCCGACCGTCACGATGTTCCAGGACCGCCTGGCCGCGCTCGAAGGCGGCGAAGCGTGCATGGCCACAGCGTCCGGCATGGCCGCGATCATGTCCGTCGTGATGTGCGCGCTGCAGGCCGGCGACCACCTCGTGAGCTCGCAGGCGTTGTTCGGCTCGACACTCGGCATGTTCTCGCAGATTTTCACCAAGTTCGGCATTACGACCACGTTCGTCGATTCGACCGATCTGGACGCGTGGAAAAACGCCGTGCGTCCCGAGACGAAGATGTTCTTCCTCGAAACGCCGTCGAATCCGCTGACGGAAGTGTCCGACATCGAAGCGATCAGCAAGATCGCCAAGGCCGC
Source organism: Burkholderia sp. 9120 (assembly GCF_000745015.1). Lineage (NCBI taxonomy): Bacteria > Pseudomonadati > Pseudomonadota > Betaproteobacteria > Burkholderiales > Burkholderiaceae > Burkholderia > Burkholderia sp. 9120. The sequence continues at coordinate 6,293,506 of NZ_JQNA01000002.1, forward strand.
GAACGCGCTATTCGTGGTGGACAACTGCTTCTGCAGCCCGGCGTTGCAACAGCCGCTGAAGCTCGGCGCGGATGTGGTGATGCATTCGGCCACCAAGTTCCTTGACGGTCAGGGGCGCGTGTTGGGCGGCGCGCTGGTCGGCTCGAAGCAGTTCATCATGGAAAAGGTGTTCCCGTTCGTGCGTAGCACCGGGCCGACGCTGTCCGCGTTCAACGCGTGGGTGCTGCTCAAGGGCATGGAAACGCTGTCGCTGCGCGTCGACAAGCAGTCGGCGAATGCGCTGGAAATCGCGCGCTGGCTGGAGACGCATCCGGCCGTGAATCGCGTGTTCTATCCGGGGCTGGAATCGCACCCGCAGCACGCGCTGGCCATGCGTCAACAGAAGGCGGGCGGCGCGATTCTGTCGTTCGAACTGAAGGGCGACACGCCGGAGCAGATGCGCGCGAATGCATGGCGTGTGATCGATAGCACGAAGATCTGTTCGATCACCGGCAATCTTGGCGATACACGGACCACGATCACGCATCCGGCGACCACCACGCATGGTCGCGTGACGCCGGAAGCGCGCGCGGCAGCAGGCATTAGCGAAGGCTTGATCCGGCTGGCGGTGGGTCTGGAAAACGCTGCGGATATTCGCGGCGACCTGGAACGCGGTCTGGCGGGTTAAACGGGATTTAAAGCAGGCAATGCGGGCCGCTAACTCAACGCGGCTCGCGCGGCAATGCTCAGTGGCGCAGCGCGCGCCATTGGCCAGGCGCTAGTCCGAAACGCCGCGTGAATGCGTGCGTGAAAGCGCTCTGATCGCCGAAGCCGATATCCAATGCGATATCGGTCAATGAACGGCGCGGATCCGCGAGCAACGTGAGCGACGTATCGAGCCGCAAGCGCTGCAAATAGCGATGCGGCGTCTCACCGAACGCGTCGATAAAAAGCTGATGAAAGCGCCGCATGCCAAAACCGCAATGCGCGGCGAGGTCGGCAATGCGCAGCGGTTCCGACAAATGCGCGCGCAACCAACGGTCGATACGCGTGAAGTCGAGACCCGCGCCAGGCGCGAGCGCACCTGCCGTGGTGCCGGAGTCGGCCACCAACGCAGCGCCCAGACGGGCCGCTGCATCCCAATGAAAACGACGGGCGTCCAGATCGTCGCTCTGAGCGCCGCCGGTAGCGTGCGCTGCAATCCGATGCACGAGCTGCGTTAGCGACGCATCGACCGTCACGGCCCGCGCGCGGTCGAACAAGCGCTCCGGCACGGCCAGCGATGTAGCCGGCAGATCCAGCACCAACTGCCGGTTCTCGCCGATACCCGCGTAGTCGTGCCGCGCACCCGCCGGAATGAGCCACGCGGAGCCGGCGTCGATCTGTTGCGCGACGCCGTTCACCGCCATCACCATCGCGCCGTCCAGGCCGAGCACGACCTGATGAAAGTCATGCACGTCCGACGCTTCGACCGCGCCGTAACGGCGCAGCGAAACGCAAGGGATGGTGGCGGTAGCGTGGTTCATCGTTAAAGCGCGGTCACCGGCAAACAGGCCGGCAACTTGAAACGCAAAAAACTTAGACGCCGAGCAATTCGACTTCGAACACGAGCGTCGCGTTCGGCGGAATCACGCCGCCCGCGCCACGCACGCCGTAGCCGAGTTGCGGCGGAATCGTCAGCTTGCGCGTGCCGCCGACCTTCATGCCTTGCACGCCTTCGTCCCAACCCTTGATGACCATGCCGCCGCCCAGCACGAATGCGAACGGGTCGTTGCGGTCCTTGCTCGAGTCGAACTTCTGACCATCGGTCAGCCAGCCGGTGTAGTGCACGCTGACGCTCTTGCCGGCAACCGCTTCGGCGCCGGTGCCTTCCACGATGTCTTCGTACTTCAGGCCGGACTCGGTAGTGACAGTCGACATGTAACGCTCCTCAGTTCAAAAACGTAAAAACCGACATTGTAGGCGTGTTGGCGATGCATCGCCGAGGATTGCCGCGTGGCACGCGGATTGCGTGGAAATTGGCCGTCCGGCCAGGCGGGTCGCGCCGGATGCCATGCCTATAATGGGGCTTCTTTCAATCATCATGCACTGCCTGAGAGGGCTCGATCGTGACAACGTCTTCAACCGGAACCACCGGCGCGCAGCCGGCGCCTTCCGGCTTCGCCGTCTCCGAGCGTACCGCGCATCTTTGCGCCGAAACCGCGCTGTTCATGCGTGACCACGTGCTGTCGCTGGTGTCGCACGATTTGCGCGGTCCGCTGAACGCGATCCATAGCTGGGCCTACGTGCTCGAGCGCAAGCTCGACGCGAACGACCCCAACGCGCAGCGCGCCGTCACCGGCATTCGCAATGGCGTGGACCAGCAGGTGAAGCTGCTCGAAACGATCGTGGATGCCACGCGCGCCGAAACCAGGTCGCTGGCGCTCGCGTATGCGTCGTTCCCGCTGCATCCGTTGCTCGACGAAACTGTCGAAGACGTGCGCACGGGTTTGGCTCGCTCGCGCCAGGTCGAGATCGCGCTCGACTCGCAACTCGGCACCGAGCAACTCAACGGCGACCGCGCACGCCTCGTCGCCGCGCTGTGGCTGATGCTGACGTTCACCGTCGAAGCCAGCGCCGAAGGCGCTACCGTCACGCTGGCCACGCGTGCGGACGCGACCGCATGGCATGCCACCGTCACCTACGACAGCAACCTCGCCGCGTTGAGCGATCCGGCCGTGCCGCATCTGCTCGAAGCGTTCGCTCGCAAGCAGGCCGGCGAGCCGCGCGAAGCCAAACGCATTGCGTGGGTGTTCGCACTGTGCAAGCGCGTCGCGGAAGCGCATGGCGGCAGTTTCGAGCAGATCGACGCCAGCGAGAGCGAAGCGGCCAGACTTGCACTACGCATACCGCTGAGTGCGACCGTGCCGAAGTGAGCGCTTCACATCGGTACACGGTTGCGCGCGCTTAACGGCGATCAACGGCGTTTGACTTTTCACCGAGCTTTCACCCTCTATACTGACAACTTTTGTTGCCGGAGCCCTTCGCTTTGATCCAGGTTGTCGCCCTCATTGGCGCGTTGTTTCTCGTTGCGCTCAACGGTTTCTTTGTTGCGGCTGAATTCGGTCTGGTCAAACTGCGGGCCACGCGCGTGCAGAGTCTCGCCGCGAAACACGGCATGCGCGGCCGTTTGCTGGCCAAGGTGCACGGACGTCTCGACGCTTACCTCTCCGCCTGTCAGCTCGGCATTACGCTAGCGTCGCTCGGTCTCGGCTGGATCGGCGAGCCCGCGTTCGCGCAACTGCTCACGCCGGTCTTCAACCTGCTCGGCGTGGAGTCTGAGAAACTGATTCACGGCGTTTCGCTGTTCTTCGCGTTTTCGTGTATTTCGTTCCTGCATATCGTGGTGGGCGAACTGGCGCCGAAGTCGCTGGCTATTCGCGAGGCGGAGAAGGTGTCGCTGTGGGCCGCCACGCCGCTGTACGGCTTCTACTGGGCCATGTATCCGGCCATCTGGGTGCTCAACTCGAGCGCCAACGCGGTGCTGAAGCTGGCCGGCCTCGACGCCGACCATGGTCACGACTCGCACTATTCGACCGACGAACTCAAGCTGATCCTGCGTGGCCGCCGCGCCAATGTGGCGAGCGAGTTGGGCGCGGCGGACGGCGGCGCGTACAGCCAGGACGAATGGAACACGATCGCGCATTCGCTGGATTTTTCGCGCATGACGGTGTCGGACCTCATGCGTCCTGCTTATGAAATGGTTGGCTTGCGGCGCGATCTGCCGTTGCGCGACAACATGCAGGTGGTGGCGCGGCATCGCTTCAGCCGCTACCCGCTGTTCGAAGACGCAGCCGGTGAACGCGTGGCCGGCATGATCCACTTGAAGGATCTGCTGCTGGCGCGTCACGCGGGCAGCACGCTCGAGGATCTGTCGAAATACGCGCGACCCGTGCAATACGTGAAGCCGGACATGCCCGCGCTGGAACTGTTCCGCCGCTTCCGCAAAGGCGCGCCGCATTTCGCGCTGGTCGGCCATAAAAATGCGAAGCCGATCGGCTTCCTGACGCTCGACAATCTGCTCGGCGCGTTGGTCGGTCAGATTCATGACGAATTCCGTCAGGGCGACGCCGACTGGACGCGCATGGACGACGGCACGTTAATGGGCAAGGGCAGCTTGCCGGTGGTGTCGCTGGAGCGGGCGTTGGGTATCGATATCGACGAGGGCAAGGCCGAATCGGTCGGCGGTCTCGTGATTCAGGCGCTCAACGATCTGCCCACAGAAGGCCAGCGCGTGGAATTCGACCGCTTCGACGTGGTCGTCAAGAAGATGAAAGGGCCGCGCATCGTGCTCGTGCGCGTGTACCCGAAGACCTTCGACGATGAAGGTGGCTGAAAGCCTTTTCCACTGAATCCGGCAAAGCGCATGGCCTCACTGCTCGCGTAGAATTGTCGTCCACATCGAGGGGGCGACATGGGGTATCTGCTGGTTCTGTGCGTGGGCTTGCTGGCAGGCTTGCTGAGCGGCGTGATCGGCACCGGTTCATCCATGCTGCTAATGCCCGTGCTCGTGATGCTCTACGGTCCGCAACAGGCGGTGCCGATCATGGCGATCGCCGCGATCATGGGCAACTTCGGCAAGGTGCTCGCGTGGTGGCGCGAGATCGATTGGCGCGCTTGCGGGGCCTACTGCGTGACCGCCGTGCCGGGCGCGGCGCTTGGTGTGCGGACGCTGCTGGCACTGCCGCCGCACGCGGTTGAAATCGCGCTGGGGCTGTTCTTTGTCGCGATGGTGCCCACGCGCCGCTGGCTCGCGCGGCGGGCCGTCAGATTCTCTCTGTGGCACCTTTCGCTGATCGGCGGCGTGGTGGGTTTTCTCACCGGCATCGTGGTGTCGACCGGGCCGATTACCGTGCCCGTGTTCATGTCTTACGGCCTCGTCAAAGGCGCGTTTCTCGCAACGGAAGCCGCCGGCTCATTAACCGTGTATGCCGCAAAAGTCGTGGTGTTCAATCACTTCGGCGCGTTGCCTTTGCGTGTGGTGATCGACGGCCTGATCACCGGTTCCGCGTTGATGACCGGCTCGTTCGCGGCGCGGAGCATCGTGGTGCGGATGAGTCCCGCCACCTTCAAGCTGGTGGTCGACGGTTTGATGTTGTCCTCGGGGTTGTCGTTGCTGTGGGCGGCAGGGCGTTAGGCCACACCGATTATCCAACCGAAGCCTCAAACACTCGCCGGTAATTCCCACCCAGAATCGCGCTCACTTCTTCCTGCGTGAACCCCGCGACAAGCAACGCGCCTGCCAGATCGGGCAACTGTTCGTAGCTGCGAAACACCGGCGGCGAGATAAACCCGAGCATGTCGCTTCCCAATCCAACATGCTCCACGCCGACCACATCCGCCATGCGCTTGATGCCTTCGGCCATTGCGTGGATATCCTTGAACGACCCTGAGCTCGGCCACACGCCGATCACGCCACCCGTGCCCGCGATCACGCGTGCGTGATCCGGCGTGATAAGCCGGCTGCGCGACGAAGGGTGCGTGGCCAACGCCGAATGCGACAGCACGAGCGGCTTGGTGGACGTAGCGGCGGCGCGCTTGACGAGGTCGTAAGTGCCGTGCGCGACATCCACGACGATGCCCAGCGCATTGCAACGCCGTACCACTTCCGCGCCGGCATCGGTCAGGCCGCCATGCACCGGCGGCTCGGTCTGAATATCGCCCAGCTCGTTCACGCGATAGTGCGTAAGTTGCAAATGCCGCAACTGATGCTGCGCATACGCCTCGTCGACGCGATCCACCTGGCCTTCGAGAAAATCCCCACCCTCGGCGGAAATGATCGCGCACGGCCCGAGCGAACCCTTCGCCGCGAGCGACGCCGCATTCGTCACCACCTGCATCTGCTCACGCTCGATCAATTGATGCGCGCGCTGAAATTCGGCTTGACCGAGCGCATACAACTCGCCCGGCTGCGGATCGCGCCACGCCTCGAAACGCTTGCGGTTTTCCGCGACGCGCGTGACGGTCGTATCCGTGACGATCGCGAGGCAGATCACGTTCATGCCGCCTTTGCGCATCGGCGCGGCGAGCGGCAGAAACGGCCGACGCGCACCGATCGCCGGATCGCGCGACACGGTCACGCGTCCGGCGTGGCTGTGCATGTCGATGGTGAGCGTGCCGGACGGCGCTTGCCATGAAGGCGCGCGGTGACTGCCGCTGTCGGCCTGCGTGACCGGGTCGTCTTGCGCGTGCTGGGGATCGGTATAGCCCGCGAAACGGCCAGGCGCGCACGCTGCGAGTCCGAGCGCCGCGCCGGAGGAAAGAAACGCGCGCCGGCTGAAGGTGCGCGGCACAGAAGGTAGACGATCAAGCGCGGCCGCTTCCACCAATCGATAGCGCCAACCCGCGGGGTCGTCGACCAGACGCAGCAGCCGGCCGCGTAACGTCAGCGCTTCGGCTTGCGGCGCGAGCGGCGCTGCCGTGTAGACCTCGATCGACGCCGCCGGATTGCGCGGCACACAACCCCCGCAGCAGGGTTCATCGGCGCAGAGCAGAAAGTAATCGACCGATTCGGCTTGCGGATCCAGCGGAATCATCCAACCCGTAATGTCGACGGTCGTGTCATGCAGCGTGTCGGCATTGCCATCGCGAATCGTCGGCCAGTCGAGGGTCATTGGCATTCCTTCATCGGCATTCCTGTTGGGGCGATTTACTTGCGAGCCGACGCGCTCCGGCTTTTATCGGGTGTCAGCGTACCGACCATGCTTTCAACGAGCTTCAACGCTTCGGCCTTCAGCGCGACGGGATCGTCCGCGTTGTCGAGCAACTGCGCCGCCTCGCACACCATGCTGCCGATCATGCGCGCGGCAAGGTAAGCATTGGCGCGGGCTTTTTCATTATGACCCGCCGGACCGACCAGCGCGTCGATCAGCAGCCCATAGACGTGCGCTTCTTCGATCTCGCGGCAGCGCGTCGTGCCGAGCACGGCGGGCGCGGTTTCGATAACGAGCTGCCGGTAAGCGGGCTCGCAACAGACTTCCAGAAACTCGCGAATACCCGCGCTAATACGCTTCGCCTTAGGCGCGGCTCCGGCAGCGGCCTGTACTTTGGACGCGGCCTGTTCCTGCAACGCGCCCACCAGCGCATCGAAGAGTTCGGCTTTATCGGCGAAGTGGTGATAGAACGCGCCGCGAGTTACGCGTGCGCTGCGCGCGATGGCCTCGATACCCACCTGCTGATAGCCCTGCGACGCGAATAGCTCGCCGGCGGCGCTAATCAACGCTTGACGTGTGGCGTCCGCGTATTCCTCGCGGCGGGATTTGGGAGGGACACCTGCGCTCGGCATAGGACGGATTTTTATCCCTTGATTTTTCACATTCTGATTGTAGTATACATACACGTTGTATGTGAAAGTCTTGATGTATGTCGAGTTTGACTTTGCTTGCAGCGTGGAACGACGGACGCACAACCCGTAGGTAGGCAATCCCATCAGGAGCAGACCCGAAATGACTCAGGCAGAGCAGCAATATCTTTTACCCACTGAAGAGCAGCTTTCCAATGCGCGCATCGCCGTGCAACGGTTCGCGGCGGAATGGCAAAACCCGGTCGCGGATAACTTGAGAAGTTTGATGCACGAGGACACGCGTAACCTGATTCCGCCCATGACGGAACCGGCCGATCGGGAAGGCGTGGTCGAGCATTTTCGCCAGGTGCTGACGCAACTGCCGGACTTGAAAGTCGACGTCCTGCAGTGGGCGCCGACCGGCGATGCTGTGATGATCGAATGGCAGGCGTCGGCCACCGTCGCAGGCCAGCCGCTGAGTTGGCAGGGCGTCGATCGCTTCAACCTGCGCGGCGACCGGATGTACAAGGGGCAGGTGTATTGGGACACGCGACGTGTCGCCGAGCAGGTGGCCGAAGCGGTCAAGCGCGCTCAGCAGAATGGCTCGGCGGGTTAAGAAGGCATCGCGCTGAATAACGCCAGTAAGTCACTGAATCAGCCAGCCAGTGAAAAAGGCGGTTAAAGCTCGCGTGCTTTAACCGCCTTTCATTCGCCAGGAGAAAGAGACGCGATCAACTGCGTGGCACGCCATCCTCCACCAGCACCGCTATCGGCATTGCACCGAGCGCGTCGCGCATATACAGCAAGCCGTGCTCATCGACCTTTGGCGCTGCGGGGCTCAGCCAATCGAACAGCGCGCGCGCCAACAGATCGGACGGCATTTCAATCGCCGTGTCCGCCCATTTCTGCGGATCGACCATCGGCAGATCGCTGGCGTCATCGTCATCGTTATCGAGCAAGCCGGAGGCCAACCGGCTCGCGATCACCACCGCCCACGCATTGCCATGCCGTCGCGCGAACGCAATCACATTCGCGGCATGCGCGCCGCGCACGGTAAGCGGCAGGTACTCGCTCTGACTCAGCAACTCCGGCAAATGCGTGCGCAACGCCAGCACGCGTTGCACGACCGCGAGCTTCACGCGTCCGTCGCGCCAGGTCGGCAGGAAATCCGACGGCGGCGTCTGCACGAGCCACGCTTCACGCTGAGCGAAATCCACCGGCCGGCGATTGTCCGGATCGACCAGACTGAAGTCCCACAACTCGGTGCCCTGGTACAGATCGGGAATCCCCGGCGACGCCAGCCGCAACACCGTCTGTTGCAGACTATTGAGTGCACCGGCGCGGCCAATTCGCGCGACGAACGTCGATAGTTCTTTCAGAAAGTCGTCGCGTCGCTGCGGCGCGAGGATATCGAACAGGAAATCGCGGCAGCGGGCTTCATACGCTTCGTCGGGTGCGAGCCAGTTGGTTTGCAGCTTCGCTTCGCGCAACGCCTTTAATTGCCATTGCGCGACACGTTCGGCCAGTTCCTTGACGCCCGCTGCGTCGTCCGGTTTCAACTCCGGCGACCAGCAGCCCACCAACGTCTGATACAGCATCGCTTCGGCGGCAGGGCCCGGCGACCAGTCGTCGTGCGTGTCCTGAGCGACGCTGCCGATCGGCTTGCCGTCGAGCGTACGGCGATGCGGCGCGTTCAACGTCGACCACGCGCGCAACGTCGCGCTCCAGTCCGCCGCGATTTCGCTCAACACCGCGAGACGGGCGCGCACGTCTTCGCCGCGTTTGTGATCGTGCGTGGCGGTGGCGAGCAACGCGTGAGGAAAGCGCTGCGCGCGTTCCAGATTGGCGGCATGGAACTGCTCGACCGACAGCGCGAATTCACCCGGGTCCGCGCCGACTTCGTTACGCGATAACAACCGGCCGTAGCGATAGCACGCCGTATCTTCGACCGCCTTCGCGGCGACCGGCGCGGTCAGTTGCGAAAACAGCGTTTGCGCGGTGCGCCGCGACGAACCGGCGTGGCTGGGCGGCGCGTTGTTCTGACCTGGCTGCGGCGGCGCGCTGGGGCGTCCGCTCGGCGCTTCTTCCGCGCTACCGCCGAGCCACGCGTTCACGCGATCGAGTACGACGAGGTCCGCGCGCGACAGCGATTGTTTTGCGCCTTCGAGCGCCTGGTCGAAATAGACGTTGTCGGCGGCGCTGCGCAAGCCGTTCTGCGGATAGACGCGATACACCGGAAAATGCACGACCAGTTCGGTCAGCACGCGCCGCAGCGAGGTGAACGTGAAATCACGCGTGGTCAGCGAATCGCGCGCAATACGATGCAACGCGCGCGCTGCCCGATCCAGTTCCGCGGACAGGTTCTCCGCGAGAATCTTGCGGCGCGCGATCAACGCTTCGTCCGCGAAACGCGGGCTGCGGCCGGTGAGTTCGGCCCATGTCTGCGCGAGCGGTTCCGCGCCGGCGGGATCGTGCAGCAACGCGCCCACGTCGTTCATGAAGTCGTAGCCGGTCGTGCCATCCACGGGCCAATCGTCGCGCAGCGGTTCGCCACGGGCGAGAATTTTTTCGACCACCACATACGGCGCGGTGTCGCGCAATTCCGTGAGCCGCTGCCGCAATCGCTGCGCGTATTCGCGTGGCTCGGCGAGCCCGTCCACGTGATCGATCCGCAGTCCGTCCACCACGCCTTCCTGGTAGAGACGGAAAATCAGCGCATGCACCGCGTCGAACACTTCGGGCCGCTCCACGCGTACGCCGGCGAGTGTGGAGATGTCGAAGAAGCGCCGCCAGTTGACTTCGTCGGATGCGGTGCGCCACCACGCAAGCCGAAAATGCTGCCGCTCGATCAGCCGATGCAAACGGTCACGCGTCACCGGATCGCCAGGCGCGTACGCTTCCAGCGCGGCATCGATCGCCGAACTGCCTTGTCGCGCGACGAACTCGCGCAACATCTCGCGCCCTTCGGCGGCACGCGGATGATCGGTGGGTTGCGTCGTCAGCCCGTTGAAGCGTTCGGCGAGCGCGTTAAGATCGGCCCGCTCCGCGCCTTGCAGGATCGACGCGTAATCGATCGGGCACACGGGGAACACATGCGGACCGTAGCCGATATAAAAACGCCCGTTCTCCGCGTCAAAATGCAGCGCGATGCGACCTGCCGCGAGTTCTTCGCCATACGGCGCGCCGAGCGTCGGCGCCAGCACCTTGCCGCGCAATGCCGGATCCGGCGAATGCCAGTCGACGTCGAAATGACGCGCGTAAGCGCTGTGCCGGCCCCATTCGAGAATATCGAGCCACCACGCGTTACTGGCGCCGCCCACGCCCATATGGTTCGGCACCATATCGACGAGCAACCCCATGTCGTGCGCGCGGAGCTTCTCGACGAGACGTTTGAGGCCCGCCTCGCCGCCGCATTCGGCGCTGACCTGGGTGTAGTCGACGGTGTCGTAGCCGTGCATCGATCCGGGTTCGGCGGTGGTGATCGGCGACGCGTACACGTGGCTGATGCCGAGCGCGGCGAAATAGTCGACGTGCTTCGCGGCGTCGTCGAAGGTGAAGCCTCGGTGAAACTGGAGGCGAAGCGTGGAGCGCGGGACGGTCATGGCGTATCAGGCTCCGCGGAAGCGTTGGAAGAAGGAACGGCGGCGCGCGCGGCGCGGCGTTCGCGATCGACGGCAAGCAGGCGGTCGCAGAAAGCGTCGTCCCTGAACAGTTCGTCGATCGGCAGATTCACGCGACGACGCCAGTTCGGGTGTTCGTCGATCGAGCCGGGCAGATTCGGCTGCTCGACTTGCCCGAGCAGGTCTTCGAGCGGAAACGTCACCAGCGGACCCGGTGTGGCGCAGACGAAAGCCAGCGCTTCGTCCACCGGGGCATCGTCGGGCGGCGGCGCTTCCACACCCCGCGCGGCCACGCCGGCCGACTGGAACGCGCGCCACATGTCGGCGCGATCGTTCGCGCGTTCTTCCTGCGCGAGCTGTACCGGATCGCGGCCGTCGGCGCGCGCCATCGTCTGGCCGATCTGGTTGCGCCACACAATGTCACTGCCGCGCCACCAGCCGGCCACGGTGGGCAGATCGTGCGTGGTGGTGGTGCCGACGGCGTTGCGGTCCCACTCGTGCGGCGGCTTGAACCCTTTGCCGCCGTGCGCGCCCTCGAACCACAACACGCGAATGCCCGCGAGACCATGTTCGTCGAGCCGCTCGCGAAAACCGGGCGGCACGGTGCCGAGGTCTTCACCGATCACGATCGAGCGAAACCGCCACGATTCGAGCGCGATCAGGCGCAGCAGGTCTTCGAGCGGGTAGCGCAGATACGCGCCGTTGCGCGCGCTTTCGCCTTCGGGCACGAGCCACAGCCGACGCAAGCCGAGAATGTGATCGATCCGGATGCCGCCCGCATGCGCGAACGCTGCGCGCAACATGTCGATGAACGCGGAGAAGCCCTGCGTGCGCATGGCGCGCGGCGAGAAGGTAGTGAGTCCCCATGCCTGGCCGGCCTGGTTGAACAGGTCCGGCGGCGCGCCGACCGACACGCCTTGCAGCATGTCGTCGCGATACGACCAGGCGTGACTGCCGGCGCTATCGCAGCCCACCGCGAGATCGGCGATCAGGCCGACGGCCATGCCGGCATCGCGCGCGGCGTGTTGGGCGTGCGATAAACCTTTTGCGGCCAGCCATTGCAGAAACAGATGGAAATCGACTTCGTGGCGATTCGCTTCGGCGAAGGCTTCGACCTCGGCGCTGCGCGGATCGCGCAACGCTTCCGGCCAGTGGCGCCAATGACCGTTGCCGCCTTCCTGCGAGAGCTGCGCGGCTTGCAGCGCTTCGAAACGCGCATGGTCTTCGAGCGCGCGACCGGCGCGTTCGCAGAAGCCGTGGAATTCCGACGCGCGCGGCGTTTCGTGCGCGCGGTCCTGCTCGCAGAAATGCTCGTACAGTGAGCGCAACACCTTCAGCTTCAGGACGACCGCGTTCGGCCAGTCGATCAGCGGTAAGTCTTCCAATGCCGACCAGCTTTGGGTGCCGTGCGCGGCTTCTAGCGCGCTGCGTGCCGCGTCCGCGCCGAATACGGCGGCGGGATCGATATGCGTGACGTTCAACCACAAGCGCGACGACGGCGAATACGGACTGAAGCGATCCGGCTCCGCGCTGAACATCGCGTGAGTCGGGCTGACGGCGAGCGCATGCGCGCCGCGCCGCGCGCTTTCGATGGCGAGTTGCGCGAGTGCCGAATAATCGCCGATGCCGCCGTCGCCGACGCGTCGCAAGCCGTACAGTTGCGCGGCGATGCCCCACAACGGCGGCGCGTGCGCGGCGCTGTCTTTCGCTTTGTCGCTGTCGCTGTCGGCGCTGTCGTTCAGCGTGCGCCACGCATCCGCCACCGTGTAGCTGCGTGCCGGCGCCACCGCCAGCGTCATGCGTTGCTCGTTGAGCACGAGCGTGTGATAGCCGGGTTCGTCGATGGGCGCGAGCAGCGCTTCTTCGCCTTTAGGCGCCGTAAAGCGCCCGTCGATGATCGAACCGCTTTCGAGTTCGATCCGATAATGACTGCCCGAGCGGATCGCCGCGGCGGGCAACGCGATGCCGCGTCCCACTTCGGCGGTCATCAGCGGCGGCAGCTTGCGGCCCGACAATTCGGCCTCCAGCGCGGCGGCGCTCTGGCGGATTTGCGTCGCGTTGCCGCACGGCAAACCCATGCGTTCGAGCAGCACGGCCAACGTGCTTTCGGGCACATGCTGGGTTGTGTGGTGCGCGTCCTGCCACTCCACCTCGAAACCGGCGCGCGTGGCGAGGGTGACGATCGTATCGTTGCGTCGAGTGCTCACGCGTGGCGCTCCTGTTGGCTGGCAATGCGGGCGTCGTGGCCGGTTGCATAGTCGCAGACGTCGCCGGTCAGCCACGCGACAAACGCGTTCGACGGCAACACCTGGGTGTCGATCTGCTCGCGCACGCGCGGCGGCGTTTCGAAAACGATCTTGCCGGCGGGCACCTCGCTGAGCGCCACGCTTTCCTTCGACAAATTCAACGCGATCGACAAGGTCTCGCCATCGCACAGTTTCCAGCGCGCCACGAGCGCGTTGGCGTCGCCGCCGTTCGCGCCGCTCAGCACGGTCGCGCCGAGCGCCTTGCCATGCTTCAGGCGCGGCGTGATCAGCTTGGCGCGCACGGCCAGCGCGGATTTGTAGAAGTGCATCCAGTCGAGCCGGTCTTTCGCATCGTCGCTACTCGACGCGGAAACCGACGCATCAAGCGCGGGCGGCGAAGAGGCCGCGAACGTCTTCGCGTCGTTCGGATCGGGAATCTGCGCACGCCGCTTTTCGTCGCTGAAGGCGGAAAAGCGCGCGAATTCGCGGCGGCGTCCTTCGCGGACAGCATCGGCGAGGTCGCCGGTGTAGTCGGTGAAAAACAGGAACGGTTGCGTCGAGCCGTATTCCTCGTCCATGAACAGCAGCGGGATTTGCGGCGACAGCAGCAGCAAACCGGTGGCGGCGCGCAATGCGTCGTCCGAGGTTAGTTTGCGCAGCCGCTCGCCGAATGCGCGGTTGCCGACCTGATCGTGGTTCTGCAGAAACATCACGAACGACGTGGGCGGCAAATGCCCGCTCGATTCGCCGCGCGGCTTGCCGTCGTGAATCGGCGAAGGATCGCCCTGATACGCGAAGCCTTCCGACAACACCCGCGACAGACGGCGAATCGGCTGATCTTCATACGCGTGGTAATAGCCTTCCGTTTCGCCGGTCAGCAGCACATGAAGCGTGTTGTGCGCGTCGTCGTTCCACTGCGCGTCGAAGTGCGCTTCGAGCAGCGTCGCGCTGTTGTGCTCGTTCTCCAGCACCAGATGCACATAGCGGCCGTGCTGCACTTTGGCGCGGATATGGTCGGACAATTCGCGCAGCCATGCGTGGTTGTCGATCGCATGGACCGCGTCGAAACGCAGCCCGTCGATGCGATATTCGTTGAGCCAGTAGACGGCGTTGTCGGTAAAGAAGTCGCTCACTTCGCTGCGCTCGAAGTCGATAGCGGGGCCCCACGGCGTATGCGTGCCCTCGCGGAAAAACGGGCGCGCGTATTGGTGCAGATAATTGCCGTCCGGGCCGAAGTGGTTGTAGACCACGTCGAGAAATACCATCAGGCCGAGACCATGCGCGGCGTCCACCAGCGCCTTGAGTTCTTCGGGACGGCCGTACGCGGAATCGGGGGCATACGGCAGTACGCCGTCATAGCCCCAGTTGTGCCGCCCGGGAAAGTCGTTCAACGGCATCAACTCGATAGCCGTCACGCCGAGCGCGGCCAGCGCCGGCAGACGCTGCTGCACGCCCGCATAGCCGCCCATCGCGCCCACATGCAGTTCGTACAGCACGGTCTCTTCCCAGGGCCGTCCATGCCAATGCGTGTGTTCCCAACGGTAGGCGCGCGGGTCGATGACTTCGCTCGGGCCATGCACGTCTTGCGGCTGAAAGCGCGACGCCGGATCGGGCACGGCGTGCTCATCGTCGAGCCGGAAACGGTACAGCGTGCCCGCGCCGCTCTCGACGGTCGCTTCGAACCAGCCGTTGCCGGTGGCCGTCATGGCGTGCGCGCCTTGCGCGGGGCCGTTTTCGACGTCGACCTGAACGTGCTGGCACGACGGCGCCCAGAACCGGAAGCGCGTGCGCGGTTTGGCCCCTGCCGCGCCCAGCAACTGGGCGCCGAACGGCAGGCAATGCGCGTGATGATGCGCGTGAGGATCAATCGGACTTTGAGACATGATTCTTCCTCATTCGAATGTGCTGTCGAGCCGCGTTTTACGCGTGAATCGCGTTGGCGATCTCACGCGCTACAACCCGGCCGCTCTGCATGCGGTTCATCCCGTGACGCCGTTTCCGCCTACGTGGTCGGCGACGTATCGCTACGCGGCGGATGCGCGCCCGGATCGGGCGGCAGCGCCGTCAACAGCCGCGGCCCGTGTTGCGCGCCGGCTTTCCAGCCGGCTTGCCAATCGGCTTCGCCCACCGGTTGCGCGGCCAGCATCACGAGGCTATGCGCGCCGACTTCGACCTCCGGCGCTGCCAGCCGGTACGGCCCGCTTTCAGGCTCGGCTGTGTCTAGCAGCACGTGCCATTCCAGATGCGGTGCGGGCGGCGTAAAGCGCAGCGTCTCCTGATTCGCGTTGAGCATCATCAACAATACTTCGGTTTCGCCATTCAGGCCTGGACCGGCGCGTCGCAGCGTGAATGCGCGGCCTTCAGGGTCCTGCCACGCTTCGATGGTGAGCGGATCGCCGTGCTCGTCGAACCAGCCGACGTCGAACAGACCCGGCAACACTTCGCGGTCGCCGAACAGAAAGCGCGTCTCGCGCAGCAACGGATGCTGTTTCCGTAACGCGATCACGCGCGCGACGAACTCGGCCATCTGCTGCCCGTCGGGCGTTTGCGCGCGCTCCCAGTCGATCCACGAGATCTCGTTGTCCTGGCAGTACGCGTTGTTGTTGCCGTTCTGGGTGCGCAGCGATTCGTCGCCGGCCAGCAGCATCGGCGTGCCGAGGGCGATCAGCAGCGTGGCGACCAGCGAGCGGGTCACGCGTTTGCGCGTAGCGAGTATCGCGGCGTCGTCGCTCGGACCTTCCACGCCCCAGTTGCGGCTGCAATTTTCGTTGTGGCCGTCGTTATTGCCTTCGCGATTGACTTCGTTGTGCTTCTGCTCGTAAGCGGTGACGTCGGCTAACGTAAAACCGTCATGCGACGTGACGAAATTGACCGATGCCCACGGCTTGCGGAAGCGCCGGTTGAACAGATCGGCCGAGCCGGTCAGGCGCGCGGCGAGATCGGGACGCAAGCCGGCGTCGCCGCGCCAGAAACGGCGCACGGTGTCGCGGAAACGATCGTTCCATTCGGCGAAACCCGGCGGATGATTGCCCAGCTGATAGCCGCCAGGACCAATGTCCCACGGCTCGGAAATCAGCTTGCGTTGCGACAGGATCGGGTCCTGGCGCAACGCGTCGAAGAAACCGGAACCGGGATCGAAACCGTGCTGCTCACGCCCGAGCGTGACGCCGAGATCGAAACGGAAACCGTCGATATTGAACGCCGTGGACCAGTAGCGCAGCGAATCCATCACCATCTGCAGCACACGCGGATGCGGCAGATTCAAGGTGTTGCCGCAACCGGTGTCGTTGATGTGGTGACGTTCGTCGCCGGGAATCAGGCGGTAGTAGCTGGCGTTGTCGAGGCCGCGCCACGACACGGTGGGGCCCGCCTCGTTGCCTTCGCAGGTGTGGTTATAGACCACGTCGAGAATCACTTCGATGCCGGCCGCGTGCAACTGGCGCACGGCAATGCGCATTTCGTCGAGCCGGTGCGTGCTCAGATACGAGGGCTCCGGCGCGAAAAACGCCGCCGTGTTGTAGCCCCAGTAGTTGCGCAGCCCGCGCTCCACCAGAAAGCGATCGTTGAGAAACGCGTGCACGGGCAGCAGTTCGACCGCAGTCACGCCGAGCTTCAGCAGATGCTCGATAAACTCCGGCGACGCCAGCGCGGCGAACGTGCCGCGCTCATGCTGACGCAGATCGGCGCGCAGCATCGACGCGCCGCGCACATGCGTTTCGTAGATCACGGTCTCGCCCCACGGCACGTTGGGGCGCTTGTCGTGCGACCAGTCGAACGCTTCGTCGATCACCACGCACTTGGGCATGGCCGGCGCCGAATCGCGCCGGTCGATGGAAAGGTCCGCGCGATTCGAATGCACGCGATAGCTGAACAGCGCGTCCGACCAGCGAAACTGGCCGACCAGCTTGCGCGCGTACGGATCGAGCAGCAGCTTGTGCGGATTGAAGCGGTGCCCGTGCTGCGGCTGATACGGCCCATGCGCGCGAAATCCATAGGCCGTACCGGGATGCGCGTTCGGCAGGTAGCCGTGCCAGACCTCGTCGGTGCATTCGGGCAGCGTGAAGCGGCGGATTTCCTTGCGGCCGGTTGGATCGAACAGGCAAAGCTCGATTTTTTGCGCGTTCGCCGAGAACACCGCAAAGTTGACGCCGAGACCGTCCCAGCTAGCGCCGAGCGGGTAGGGCGAGCCGGGCAGAAGCCGGTCGGGCATTGCATGCGACATGATTCCCCTTCCTTTGTTCTGATTGTTGAACGCTCGCTTGGGTCTTCATGCAACGAGCGCGCGGTTTGTCACGCCGCGCGCTCGCTCTACAACAACTTCGTCAATCCGCGCGCAGCACGATCGTCGCGAGCGGCGGCAGCGTGAGCGCCGCCGAATGCGGCCAGCCGTGGCTCGACACGGCGTCGGTTTGAATCAGGCCACCGTTGCCCATGTTCGAGCCGCCGTACACGGCGGCATCCGTATTAAGCACTTCGACCCAGCGTCCGCCGCGCGGCATGCCGAGCCGGTAGCCGACGCGCGGCACCGGCGTCATGTTGCAGACCACGACCACTTCGCGGCCCGCGCCATCGGTGCGGCGATAGGCGTACACGCTGTTGCCGTTGTCGTCGCCGACCAGCCATTCGAAGCCGCCCGGTTCGCAGTCGAGCAGGTAAAGCGCGGGTTCGTCGTGGTACAGCCGGTTCAGATCGCGCACCAGCATCTGCACGCCGTGGTGGTTCGAATCGTCGAGCAGATGCCAATGCGGCGACGTGTCGTGATTGAACTCCGCCATCTGGCCGAATTCGCCGCCCATGAACAGCAGCTTCTTGCCCGGATGCGTCCACATGAAACCGAAATACGCGCGCAGGTTGGCGAACTTCTGCCAGGTGTCGCCGGGCATCTTGCCGAGCAGCGAGCCTTTGCCGTGCACCACCTCGTCGTGCGACAGCGGCAGCACGAAGCGCTCCGAATACGCGTACACCATGCCGAACGTCATCATGTGATGATGGTATTGGCGGTAGACAGGGTTTTCTTCCACGTAGTGCAGCGTGTCGTGCATCCAGCCCATGTTCCATTTGAACTGGAAGCCAAGGCCGCCGTCTTCGACCTTGGCCGTGACGCCCGGCCATGCGGTCGATTCCTCGGCGATCGTGATCGCGCCCGGCACACCCGGCACATAGCCGACTTCGTGGTTCAGCCGCTTCAGGAACGCGATCGATTCGAGGTTTTCGCGGCCGCCGTAAATGTTCGGCACCCACTGGTCGGCGGCGCGCGAATAGTCGCGATACAGCATCGAGGCGACCGCATCCACACGCAGAGCGTCGACGTGATAGCGCTTCAGCCACGCCAGCCCCGAGGCGATCAGGAACGCGCTCACCTCGTTGCGGCCGAGGTTGTAGATCATCGTGTTCCAGTCCTGGTGATAGCCTTCGCGCGGATCGGCGTGCTCGTAGAGCGGCGTGCCGTCGAAGTCGACCAGACCGTGCGCGTCGTTCGGAAAGTGCGCGGGCACCCAGTCGAGAATCACGCCGAGACCGGCCTCGTGCGCCTTGTCGACGAAGCCGGCGAATTGCTCCGGCTTGCCGAAGCGCGCCGACGGCGCGAACTGCCCGAGCGGTTGATAGCCCCACGATCCGCCGAACGGATGCTCGGCAATCGGCATGAACTCGACGTGCGTGAAGCCCATGCTTTTCACGTACGGGATCAGCCGGTCGGCGAGTTCTTCCCAGGTGAGGCCGCGTTGGCCTTCTTCGGCGACACGCAGCCAGGATTCGGCGTGCACTTCGTAGATCGAGATCGGCGCGCGCGGCGTTTGCTTCGCGGCGCGCGACTGAATCCACTCGTGATCGCTCCACGGAAACTGTTCGATCTCGTCGACATGCGCGACCACCGACGCCGTGCCCGGCGGCTTCTCGGTTTGCATCGCGCACGGGTCGGCCTTCAAGGGCAGCGGGTGCCCATCGCGCGACAAAAGCTCGTACTTGTAGCGTGTTCCGGCTCCGACGCGCGGCACGAACAGCTCCCACACGCCGGCCTGATGACGCAGCCGCATCGGGTGACGTCGGCCGTCCCACGCATTGAAGTCGCCCACTACGGAGACGCGCCGCGCGTTCGGCGCCCACACGGCAAAACGCACGCCGGGCACGCCGTCCACTTCCATGGGACGCGAGCCGAGCAGTTCGAGCACCGCGTACGGATCGCCGCCGGCGAGACGGCCGAGCGGTTCATCGCCGAGCACGGCGCCGAACGAATACGTGTCCTCGATTTCCTGCACGACGCCATGCCAGTCGATCCGCAAGCGGTACGGCGCCGCGGACGTGACGCGGCCGGCGAACAGCCCCGGCCTCAGTTGTTCGAGCTCGCCGAGCGTCGCGCCGTCGGCGCGCGCGATTACGGTGACGTGCGATGCGTTCGGCAACAGCGCGCGCACCACCGGACCCGCGTCCGTCTGATGCAGCCCGAGCTGCGAGAAAGGATCGGGGTGACGCGCTTCGACGAGCGCGTCGATGTCGAGCGGTTGGAGGCCTGCGGCCGGATCATGCTCACTCATAGTCGCCCTCGGCCGGGTTAGGCGGTGTGGCGGCGCCGGGCGCCTGGGTTGAGGAATCGTGTGACGGTGCGCCAGTATCGCCGAGTAGACGATTGGCGAGCGCGGCGAGGCCGCGCACCGGCAGACCGAGCCACGTGGGGCGGTTGGCCGCTTCGTAGCGGATCTCGTAAGCGGCCTTTTCGATCAGGAACAGATCGAGCAGCGCCTGTTCGGCTTCGGGCGCGACCAGCGGTGTCGCGGCATCCGCCGCGGCGGCGCGATACGCCGTCAGGAACGTGTCGGTGGCATGCGCGCGGAAGCGGTCGAACAGCGCCAGCTTGCGATCGGCGGTTTGCTGCGGCGCGCTCTCCATCGTGGACTGCGCGGCCGCGCTCGCATATGACAACGAACGCATCAAGCCGGCCACGTCGCGCAACGGGCTCGACTTCTGCCGACGCTCGTCGAGCGAACGTGCCGGTTCGCCTTCGAAGTCGATCAGAAACGCGTCGCCCTGCGCCACCAGCACCTGGCCTAAGTGGAAGTCGCCGTGAATGCGGGTGCGCAGCGCGCCCGTTTCGACGGAAACCAGTTTGTCGACGACCTCGACGAGTGCAGCGCGACGGTCAACCAGGCTTTGGGCGAGCGCATGGGTTTCCGGGTCGCTCATCTGCTCGATGCGCGGCACGAGCAAGTCGAGCGCGCCGGCGAGCATCGCCTGCGTGCCGTCGACCCAGGCCTTCACCTGTTCGGCGCTCGCGGGTTCGGGCGAGAACGCGGGGTCGTCGGTCGGCGAGGCGAGCGCGACATGCAACTCCCCGAGCCGCTTGCCGATAATGCCTGCCAACGCGCTATAGCCTTCCATCAGATTGATTTCGTTGCCGCGGTCCGGCGTGGACTGCGCGTCGGTATCCACGGCGATCGCGAGCTCGTCGACCGAACGGCGCAGGAAGTCGAGCGACCAGTTCCACGCGTCGCCCTGATTGTCGATAAAGCCTTGCAGGATCGCCAACGTATGCGGCACGCCTTCGGGATCGACGCGCACCACTTCACCATACAGCGGCGCGGTGTTCGCGTAGCCGAGCTGGGTCAAGTAACGGCTGATTTCCGCTTCCGGATGAATGCCGCTGACAAGCCGACGCACCAGCTTCAGCACCACGGCGTCGGCGATGATCAGCGAACTGTTGCTCTGTTCGGCCGCGAGCCAGCGAATGTCCGGCCGCTCGCCGAGCCCTGAGAGTTCGTCGAAACGCTCGGTCGGCAGAAACTTGATTTCGCTCTTCTGCACGGTCGGCACCACTGCACGTTCGCGCAGCTTGCGCATCACGCCATGCGCGAAGATCGGCAGCGCGAATGCGTCGGTCAAATGGCCGACGTTGCGGCCACGCCGCACGCGTGCCAACGCCAACTGCATGAACAGCGGTGTCGTCGTCTCGCCGCCCCAGGTGATCGCGATCGGCACGACGTAGCGTTCGGTGTGATCGCCCACGTCCGCTTCGATTTCGGTGAACGCGAAGCCGCCGTTCGGAATCGTCGTCAACGCGGCAAGCCGCACCGCATGCATCTTCTGATCCTTCGACGCAAACCAGCGGCGCCGGCTCAGCCACGACGGCAGCACTTCGGATTCGAGCAGGCGTACATTTTCCGGCGTCGGGCCGGCCTGGCCTTCGCGGATCACGATCGTCACGAATTCCGGCAGCGGTTCCGAATGCGCTTGCGCCCAGGTCGGACGCTGGCCACCCGGACACAGCATGAACCACAGGAAGCCGTACGGCGGGAACGTCAGCAGATAGGTGAGCTGGCCGATGGCGGGGAACACCGAATCGGCGGTCATTTCTATCGGCACGGAGCCGTTGAACTCGGACAGGTCGAGTTCCACCGCTTGCGGCGCGCGCGACAGATTCGCCACGCACAAGATCGGCGGCTCGCCCGGCGTTTCACGCAGATACGCAAGGATCTTGCGATTCTCCGGCTTGAGAAAGCGGATCGTGCCGCGCCCGAAGGTTTGCTTCGCGCGCCGCGTGGCCAGCATGCGGCGCGTCCAGTTCAGCAGCGAATGCGGGTCGCGGCTTTGCGCTTCGACGTTGACCGCGTCGAAGCCGTACAGCGAACCCATGACCGGCGGCAGCACCAGTTGTTCGGGATCGGCGCGCGAGAAACCGCCGTTACGATCCGACGACCACTGCATCGGCGTGCGCACGCCGTCGCGGTCGCCGAGGTGGATGTTGTCGCCCATGCCGAGTTCGTCGCCGTAATAGATCACGGGCGTGCCAGGCATGGACAGCAGTAGCGAATTGATCAACTCGATACGACGGCGGTCCCGCTCCATCAGCGGCGCGAGACGGCGGCGAATGCCGAGATTCAGCCGCGCACGGCGGTCGCTCGCGTAGGTGTTCCACAAGTAATCGCGCTCGGAGTCCGTGACCATTTCGAGCGTCAGTTCGTCGTGATTGCGCAGGAAAATCGCCCACTGGTTCGTCTCGGCAAGGTCCGGCGTTTGCCGCATGATGTCGGTGATCGGGAAGCGGTCTTCGCTCGCAATCGACATGTAGATGCGCGGCATCAGCGGGAAGTGGAACGCCATGTGGCATTCGTCTTCGTCGCCGAAATATTCCTTCACGTCTTCCGGCCACTGATTCGCTTCGGCGAGCAGCATCCGGTTCGGATACTCGGCGTCGATGGTGGCGCGGATCTTCTTCAGAATCGCGTGCGTTTCCGGCAGGTTTTCGTTGTTGGTGCCTTCGCGTTCGACCAGATACGGCACCGCGTCGAGCCGCAGCCCGTCGATCCCCATGTCGAGCCAGAAGCGCATGACCTGCAACACCTCTTTCAGCACGGCCGGATTGTCGAAATTCAGATCCGGCTGGTGCGAGTAGAAACGGTGCCAGTAATACGCGCCGGCTACCGGATCATGCGACCAGTTGGACGGCTCCGAGTCGATGAAGATGATGCGCGTTTCCTGATACTTCTGATCGGTATCGGACCACACGTAGTAGTTGCGATGATTCGAGCCCGGCTTCGCGCGGCGCGCGCGCTGAAACCAGGGGTGTTGATCCGACGTGTGGTTGATCACCAGTTCGGTAATCACGCGAATGCCGCGTGCGTGCGCTTCCTGAATGAAGCGCTTCACGTCGGAGAGCTGGCCGTAGTCCGGATGCACATTGCGGTAATCGGCAATGTCGTAGCCGTCGTCGCGCCGTGGCGACGGATAGAACGGCAGCAGCCAGATCGCGTTCACGCCGAGTTCGGCGATGTAGTCGAGCTTGGCGATCAGGCCGGGGAAATCGCCCACGCCGTCGTTGTTCGCGTCGAAGAACGACTTGATGTGTACCTGATAAATGATCGCGTCTTTGTACCAGAGCGGATCGTCGCTCAACGCGGCGGGTTTGCCGCGCCGATGCGAACGGGCTTTCGCCGCGCTGCCGGCGGCGGCGTTGCCATGAGCTTGCGATGTGGCTTGGGCTGAATCGTCACGCTTCATATCGCACCTTCCGTTTGGGTTGGATTGCCAGCGTCTGCGTGATGGGCGCTGTCGGAGTCGCTGTCGGCTTCATCGGGGCGTTCGGCGGGCAGGCCGCCGAGCGGCGCGATCCGCCAGATCGAGAACGGCTGACCGGAGCCGAGCTGAACGTGCTGCCAGCGGCCATGCCATTCGAAGCGCGCGCCGGTCATCTGATCGGTGACTTCAAGCGCGCCGTGGTCGTGCAGATGCCAGTGCTGGAACGTCTCCCACGACAACTCGACGTCCGCGCCCTGTTCGTTGAACGGATCGAGATTGATCGCGACGACGATCACGTTGTCGCGCGCCTCGGTGGCTTTCTCGAAGAACAGAATGTTGTCGTTGTGGGCGGTGAGGAACGTGAGGCCGAGATGCGTTTGCAGCGCCGGGTTCGCGCGGCGAATCCGGTTCAGCGCACTGATCTCGCCGACAATATTGCCGGGCCGGTTCCAGTCCCATGCGCGCAACTGGTACTTCTCGGAGTCGAGATATTCCTCGCTGTTCGGCAAGGCGGCGGCCTCGCACAACTCGAAACCGCTGTACACGCCCCACAAACCGGCCAGCGTCGCGGCCAACGCCGCGCGAATCAGAAAACCCGTGCGACCTTGCGACTGCAAATGCCGTGGGTTGATATCCGGCGTGTTGACGAAGAAGTTCGGCCGGTAGAAATCGCGCGCATCGGTTCGCGTGAGTTCGTTCAAGTACTCGATGAAATCGCGCTTCGATTCGCGCCACGTGAAATACGTGTACGACTGCGAGAAGCCGATCTTGCCGAGCCGGTTCATCATGCGCGGCCGCGTGAACGCTTCGGCAAGAAAGATCGTGTCCGGAAAGCGCGCGCGGATATCGCCGATAACCCATTCCCAGAACGGCAGCGGTTTGGTGTGCGGATTGTCGATACGGAAAATATGCACGCCCGCATCGATCCAGAACAGGAACACGTCGCGCAACGCGAGCCAGAGATCGGGCTTGGCGTCGTGCGCATAGAAGTCGGGGTTGACGATGTCCTGATATTTCTTTGGCGGATTCTCCGCGTAACGCAGCGTGCCGTCGGGACGCCATGCGAACCAGGTCGGATGCTCCTTCAACCACGGGTGATCCGGCGAGCACTGCACGGCAAAGTCGAGCGCGATTTCGAGGCCGTGCGCGTGCGCGGCGGCGAGCATCGCCTTGAAGTCGTCGAGCGTGCCGAGTTGCGGATGCACGGCGGTGTGACCGCCTTCCGCGCCGCCGATCGCATACGGGCTGCCGACATCGCCCGGTTGCGCATTCAACGTGTTGTTGCGGCCTTTGCGATTCGCGCCGCCGATCGGGTGGATCGGCGGGAAGTACAGCACATCGAAGCCCATGTCGCGAATGCGCGGCAGTTTCGTCGTGACGTCGGCGAAGGTGCCGTGGCGCGCTTCGTCGTCGCTCATGGAACGCGGGAAGATCTCGTACCAGCTTGCGAAGCGCGCGGCGGTGCGGTCCGCGTCGATCTTGTAGATGATCGGGTCGCGGCTCAGGAACGGCCGGTGGCGCGCGGCGCTCATCGCCTTCGCGGTGGTCGGCGCGAGCAGCAAGGCGAGTTTGGTGTCCGGGTCGGACTTCGTGAAGACCTTGACGATGTGTTCCAGCGGTTCCGTTATCGCGCCTTCCACGGTTTCGACCTCCGCGAGCACCAGCGCGAACAGATGCGAGGCTTCGTCAAGTTCCAGTTCGACGGTTTGGCCCGCCTTCAGCTTCTTCTGGATATGCTCGACCAGCGACGCGAAGTCGTCGCGCCAGGCGATCACCGTGAATTCGTGGCGGCCGAGGCGTTCGAGCGGAATGCGCGCGGTCCAGATGTCGAGGCCGGCGGGTTGCGCGGGGGACATGGGGACTTCGTGCCACGCGGTTTCGTCGGCGGCACGCCAGAGCACGGCGGCGGCGATCTTGTCGTGACCTTCGGCAAAGATCGCGGCGCGGATCTCGGCGCGTTCGCCGACGCTGCGCTTGGCCGGGAATCGGCCGTTGTCGACGGAAGGCGTCACGTTTTCTATCGCCACACGCGGCGCGCTGAGCGCCTCGATCACCGTTTTGCGGCCGCTGCGTTTGCTGTTGGCTTTGTCGATCGGCGGCGCGAGGCGGATCGGTTTTTCCGTCACCGCGCGGAACAGGCGGACCGCGCCGGGGGCGAGTGTGAACGGTGTCAACGTGACCGGCGTGGTGTGACCGGGCGCGTCGAGCGGCACGAAACGCGTGAAGTTGCCGGGTACGCCCACCAAAAAGCGCGCAGGGTCGACGCGCACCGGCGCGCCGAGTTCGGGATTGATGGCGATCAGGATCGCCTCGTTGGCGTCGCGCAGGTCGGGCTGATCGGCGCGCAGCAGCACGGCGGCGGGCGCGCCTGGCCCGCTTAGCGGGCGCAATTCACCGTTGGCGTGCAGGGTTGCCGTGTTGCATGCAACGTCGTTCACATGCGCAATGCGCTCGGAGAGATCGAACTGCTTCGCCTGAGCCGCGAGCGCGAATTGCGCGGCGTCGCCGCGCGTTTGCGACATCGGCTCGGCGATGCCGTATTCGAAACCCATCGGCATCATCCAGCCGGTGCCGGTCGACGCCGACGCGAACAGCGCGCGCCGATAAGCACGCTCGACGATACCGGCGCCGTGCGCGTCGCTCAGGTCGGCGACGAGGCGTGTGCCGTAGGGTGCTTCGGGGAACGCGATCGGCGAGCCGAGGCGCGCCAGTGCGGCGTGCTCCTCGACCATCCAGCTTGAACGGAAGTCCCACCAGCGCACCGACGTGAACACGCTGTCGAAGCCCGCGCCTTCCAGCGCGGGCAGGTCGCCGCGTGACAGACCGGGCGTCGCGGCGAGAAAGCGCACGTGCGGATGCCGGGCGCGCACCGCTTCGCCGAGCTGCCGCCAGACGGCAGCGGGCACGCGATGGGGCGAGTCGAAGCGGAAGCCGCCCACGCCAGCCTCGGCGAGCGACAGCAATTGCTGCGTCCACCAGAGCGTTAGCGCGGCGCGACTGCCGGCCTCGTTGAAATTCGCATACGCGACGTTGTCCTCGCGATGCACATGGCGCGGATCGAGTCGCGCTTCCTCCGACTCGAACGGATGGAACCAGTCGGCATGTTCGGCGTAGAGCGCGCCATCGGCGGCCATCCGGTCGATCACCAGATCGGCCAGCAAGGTCACGCCATGCTGATGGGCCGTGGTCGCAAGCGTGCGAATCGACTCGACAGCGGACGCTTGCGCCTCGAATACCGGATGCAGCCTGGCGTGATTGCCGACCACTTGCCCGTGGCCTGCCTGTCCCGGCTCAAAGAGACTGCCGATCAACGCATGATCGAAGCCCAGCGCGGCGGCGTGCGCGAACTGCGCGGGCCACGCGGCGAGCGGTCCAACCAGAAGTGAATGAAAAAAGTAAATCCGTGGCGCGTACCCGTTTGGAGATTCCATCGGTCGTTTCCAGATTCGTCCTGCTGCGGTGTGGATGCAATTGGCATGCGATCACAGCGCTCATTGGGCTTCCAGAGCCGGATACCGCTACCGCGCGATTGCGTCGAGCGAAGGCGCGTACTGGTCAATGTAGTGCAAAGATCGTCACGCCGCTGGCCAGTAAGGGAGTGCTTTGACGCCACGCACGGTGACGCCGGGCTGGCCGGAACTGTTCGCAAGACGCAGCAATCGGTGTGCCAGTATGGTCTGGAAACACGGCGAACGGGGGGCGAGCGTGCGCCCCGCAGGAGGATGCGGGGGACGCTGGAAGGTGGGATGGCGACGGGCTAAGGTCTGGCTGAAGTGGCGGCCCGCGTGTAAATCGGGCGGCGTCGTCCGGGTTTTACACGGGGCGTGGGGCGAGCCGAGCAGGTCGCACGGTCACCCGAAAAACTGGAGCAGCAGTGCGCTTACGAACCGACGAGGCCCGCTGCGATGTTCACGCACAAGCCCAGCACCGCGACGTTGAAGTAGAACGACAGGATCGACTGCGCGAGCGCCGCGCGGCGAATCGTGCGCGAGCGCAACACCACGTCGGAAGTTTGCGAGGCCACCGCGATGGTGAACGAGAAGTACAGGAAGTCCCAGTAATTCGGCTGGAGCTTGTGATCCGGAAACAGCAACGGCGTCTCGTCGACGTCCGGGTCGTAGTACAGCCGCGCATAGTGAGACGTGAAGATGGTCGGAATCATGAACCATGCGCCGACCATCGTCAGGCCGGTCAGCGCGTAGTGCCACGCGGTCGAAGCGCCCGCAGTGCCCTTCGCCGAGGCCAGTTCGAGCACGATCGCGGCCAGGCTGGCGACCGTCGCCACGCAGATGATGGCGAGCACCACGCCCGCGTTTTCATCGTCGCGGCGGGCGTATTCGCGCACGTCGCCTTCGTCGGCGAGCGCCATGTGTACCCAGATCAGCACCAGATAGGTCCAGACGGCGGCGTCCCAGCCGGCCAGGCCGAGCACCATGGGACGCGTGTGGGCGGGCAACAGAAACGCGGCGACGACGCCGACGGCCAGACCGATCAGCATGCGTGGCCGATTGCGAAGCACCTGCGGAAGAAATCGTGTGAGCATGGAATATAGGAGGGTGGGCATCGGTGTCGCGGATTCTACCCGCGCTTCGAGCACCATTTGTCGAATGGGCGAGTCACAGGCTATAGTCTTTCGCAACGGCCTTGCGTGCCGCTTTCAGTTGAAAGGCGATTGGCAGGCTGAGGTTTGTTGCACCGAGAAGACCGCTGAAGCGGCACCAGGTTTGGGGTAGAGCATCGAGGCAGCGCGCAAAGGGCATTCATGCCGCGCCGTGTTGCCCGTTGAGTATGACTCACGATCGACTCACCATCTGGAGTCCCCATGACAGATGTTCCTGAGAAAAATAATGCGCACCACGAAGTGACGCATTCAGCCGGGTTGTCGTCGTCAGCTTCGTTGTCGAAATCGTTTCCAACGTCATTTTCCGCGTCACGCAGAGCGTGGGTGCTCGGTGCCTGCGCCGGCGCCGTGGCGCTCGCGTTTGCCGGCGCCGGCCGCTCGCTCTCGTGGATCGCCCCCGCTTTCGCCGATGCGCCCGCGGGCGGCGGCCTCGACGCTTTCGTCGCGCTCTCGCAGCGCCTCACTGCCCACACGAGCTTCGACCCGATTCTCAGCAAGCGTTACTACGACGCCCTCGCTAAATCCGACAGCCAGTTCACCCAGAACGTCGCCGCGCTCAATACGTGGCTGCAAGGCCATGGCGGTGTGCCGTCCGATACGGTCACGCAGGCCTTGCAGGCCGAGCAACCGGCGCTCGCGAAAACCGTGGGCGCGATCATGCGCGCGTGGTATCTGGGCCTGGTCGGCGAGATGCCGCATGTGGACGTGATCGCCTATGAAAAAGCGCTGATGTTCGAGCCCGTGAAAGACGTGCTGACCATTCCGTCGTATTGCCGCGACGTGCCGTTCTACTGGACGCAGAAACCGGTCAGCGCCTGACGCAACGACGTTCCCCGGTCGATATAAAAGAGGGCAACAATGGCAAACTCAACTTCCGCCGACATCGTCGTAGTCGGTTCGGGCGTGGCGGGTGGACTGGTCGCGCATCAGATGGCGCTGGCCGGTGCCTCGGTGATCCTGCTCGAAGCCGGGCCGCGCATTCCGCGCTGGCAGATCGTCGAGAACTTCCGCAACTCGCCGGCCAAGTCCGACTTCGCGACGCCGTATCCGTCCACGCCCTACGCGCCGCATCCCGAGTACGCGCCGGCCAACAATTATCTGATCCAGAAGGGCGACTATCCGTACAACTCGCAGTACGTGCGGCTGGTGGGCGGCACCACCTGGCACTGGGCGGCGGCCGCGTGGCGCCTGCTGCCGTCGGACTTCCAGTTGCACAAGCTGTACGGCGTGGGGCGCGACTGGCCGTATCCGTACGAAACGCTCGAACCGTGGTATTCCGCGGCGGAAGCGCAGTTGGGCGTGTCGGGCCCGGATAACTCGATCGATCTCGGCTCGCCGCGTTCGAAGCCTTACCCGATGAGCGCACTACCGCTGTCGTACATGGATCAACGGTTTAGCGACGTGCTGAATGCGCAGGGCTTCAAGGTGGTGCCCGAGCCGGTGGCGCGCAACAGCCGTCCGTACGACGCGCGACCCACCTGCTGCGGCAACAACAATTGCATGCCGATCTGCCCGATCGCCGCGATGTACAACGGCGTGGTACACGCGGAAAAGGCCGAGCAGGCCGGCGCGAAACTGATTCCCGAGGCGGTGGTGTACCGCGTCGAAGCGGACAACAAAGGGCTCATCACGGCGGTCCACTACAAGGACCCGAACGGCAACAGCACACGCGTGACCGGCAAGCTGTTCGTGCTCGCCGCCAACGGCATTGAAACGCCGAAGCTGATGCTGATGTCGACCTCCGACAAATTCCCGCACGGCGTGGGCAACAGTTCCGACCAGGTGGGCCGCAACCTGATGGATCATCCGGGCACGGGCGTGACCTTTCTCGCCAATGAACCGTTGTGGCCCG
This sequence comes from Burkholderia sp. 9120, assembly GCF_000745015.1. NCBI lineage: Bacteria > Pseudomonadati > Pseudomonadota > Betaproteobacteria > Burkholderiales > Burkholderiaceae > Burkholderia > Burkholderia sp. 9120. The sequence continues at coordinate 6,323,153 of NZ_JQNA01000002.1, forward strand.
GACGCGGGCCGATGGAAATGACCTCGATCGTCAACTTCCGCGACGGCGCGTTCCGCTCCGATTACGCGGCCAAGAAGCTGCATCTGTCGAACGGCGTGCCGACCATGAGCGTGACCGCCGATCTGCTGGGCAAAGGCCTCACCGGCGCCGAGCTCGACCGGCAGATTCGCGACCGCGCGGCGCGCACGCTGAACATCAACAGCTTTCACGAGCATCTGGCCGAGCCGCAGAACCGGGTGGTGCCGTCGGCGGATCACAAGGACGCGCTCGGCATTCCGCAGCCGGAGATCTACTACTCGATCAACGACTACGTGAAGAAAAGCGCGGCCAATACGCATGAACTCTACGCGCAGATCGCCAACCTGTTCGGCGGCGCCGAGGTCTCGTTCGACGACACCTTCGCCCCCAACAATCACATCATGGGCACCACGATCATGGGCAGCGACCCGGCGGATTCGGTCGTCGATGCGGATTGCCGCACGCACGATCACTCCAATCTGTTCATCGCCAGCAGCGGCGTGATGCCCACCGCGGCCTCGGTAAATTGCACGCTGACGATCGCAGCCTTGTCGCTGAAACTGGCCGACAAGCTCAAGCGTGAAATCTGAGCCCTGAACGGAGCGCCACCATGACGAAGAACTTCTCTCGCGGGCAGCCGGCTCAGGCGCTCGTTCAGCACAAGCGGCGGCGTTTCCGGGTCGCGACGCTGGCGGCGGCGTTCTCGCTGTTCGCGCTGTATGTGGCGTGGTACGAAGCGCATGGGCCCAACGCGCGGCATAACGACGAATTGCCGATCATGCAGGCGCATGCTGACGACGCGTCGCAAGCGCCCGGTGGTGCGGCCAACGGTGTGGCCAACAGCGCGCCCACGCCCGCCGCCGCAGCCGGTAGCAGCGATCTGGTGAAACGCGGCGAATACCTCGCGCGCGCCGGCGATTGCGTCGCGTGTCACACGGCGGACAAAGCCCGTCCGTTTGCGGGCGGCCTGCCGATCAACACGCCGTTCGGCACCATCGTGACGCCCAACATCACGCCCGATCCGGACACCGGCATCGGCCAATTGAGCGACGCCGATTTTCTGCGCGCGATGCATGAAGGTATCGGCAAGAGCGGCGAGCGGCTTTATCCCGCGTTCCCTTATGCGGAATACACCAAGGTCACCGATCAGGACGTGCTGGCGATTCGCGCGTATCTGAACACGCTCACGCCGATCCACTATGCGCCGCCGAGCAACAGCCTGAAATTCCCCTTCAACCAGCGCTGGTTGATGGTGTTCTGGAACATGTTCAATTTCACCGAGGGGCGTTTCGTCCCCGATCCGAAGCAAAGCGCCGAGTGGAATCGCGGCGCGTATCTGGTGGAAGGTCTCGCGCATTGCGAGGAGTGCCATACGCCGCGTAATTTCACCCAGGGTTTGAAGACGAGTTCGCGCTTCTCCGGCGCGCTGCAGGCCGGCTGGCATGCGTACAACATCACGCCGGACAAGAACAGCGGCGTGGGCAACTGGAGCGACGACGAGCTCGTTTCGTATCTGTCGACCGGCGCGGCGCCGGGACGCGCCAACGCGGCCGGCCCGATGGCCGAAGTGGTGACCGACAGCACGCAATATCTGACGCGTGAAGACCTCGGGTCGATCGTCGCGTATTTGCACTCCGTGCCGCCGATCAGCGGCGGCGAAGCGCGTCCGCGCGACCAGTGGGGCAATCCCGCCAACGACGTCACGGCAATGCGCGGCACCACCGTCAACGCGGTGAACGGCGCGCAGCTGTTCGTGGCCAATTGCGCGACCTGTCATAGCTGGACGGGCCAAGGCGTGGGCGCGAGCGCGCCGGGGGCGTATCCGTCGCTGATCCATAACTCGGCGGTCGGCGCGAGCGACGCCAACAATCTGGCGATGGTGATCCTGCACGGCGTCAGACGGACGACGAAGCAGGCGGACGTGCTGATGCCCGCCTTCGGCACCGAACTCACCGACGATCAGGTCGCCGCCATCACCAACTATGTGACCAAACAGTTCGGCAATCCTCAGTCGACAGTGACCGTCGATCAGGTCGCCAAGCTGCGCACTCAGCAATAGCGGCCGCGCGGAGCGCGTGTTTCCGGAGAGGGCTTCCGGAAACACGCGGTTTTCGCGTCGATTTGCATCAATTTCGCCGTTCGGCGCGCCGGGATACGATGGGCAACGCGCATACGTCGCGTATCTGTCGCATTATCATGGGCCCATGGCTTCCGTACTCGTCAATCCCGTTCAGCATCATTCGGCCAATGCGAGCGGCCGCGATTTCGTGGTCGGCGATCTGCATGGCTGCGTCGATGCATTGCGCTATCTGCTGCGCACCATCGCGTTCGATCCCGCGCGCGACCGGCTGTTCTCGGTCGGCGATCTGGTGGATCGCGGCGAGCATTCCGAACAGGCGCTCGCGCTACTCGACAAGGCGTGGTTTTTCCCCGTGCTCGGCAATCACGAAGACACGTTGTGCGGTGTTGCGGACGGTCGTATGCGGCGTCAGTGGTGGTATGGCATTGGCGGCGCGTGGGCGGCGGATTTGCCCGACGAACGCTTGCAGCACTATGCGGAGCAATTGCGGACGTTGCCGCTCGTGCGGGTGGTGGGCAGCGGCAAGGAGCGCTTCAATATTCTGCATGCCGAATTCTTCGGCTCGGACGCTGAACTCGATGCAGGGAATTTTTCCGCCGACACCCGTCAGCATTTGCTGTGGGGTCGTGGCCTCGCTTTGGGCAATAGCGATCCCGGCCGTCAACGCGGTCTTTCGCTGACGTATTGCGGCCACACGCCGATGCGCGATATTCAGCAGATTGGCTCGCAGGTGTTCATCGACACCGGCGCGTTCGGGCCGAGCGGCAAGCTGACGATCGTGGAGCCGCAGGCATTGCGCCGCTGGTCGGTCTCGACCGAAGACGCGCGTGCCGATGGCGCGGCGGCGTTGGCGTTGCCTTGACGCAGTTTGCTCGGCGTTCGCTGACGCTTTTACGCGCGCCTTAGGGCATCTTTTGCGATTCAACCGTCAGCGTATCAACCCACCTGGTTGAGTTCGAACACCATATCCACGCTCGTGCCGTTCCAGTTGTATTCCAGATACGCGGCGTGATGACAGGCGCGCAGCAGTGTCGTTTTGAACCCGGCGAGACATTCGCCGTCCGGGTCTCGCACCGATGGATACGCAATGCCCGGCGCCCCCGCTTCGCGCACCGCGCGACCGAGCGATTGCCCCGCCAGATAATCGTGCGGCGACAGCACCGCGAGATCCAGCGACGCATCGCCGCGAAGATCCACCACGTTGCCTTGCGCGATAACCGTGTAGAGACGCATTTGCTGGCGCATGGGCGCCTCGGCGGTGGCCTCCAGAAATTTGCCCGTGTGATACCGCGTTTCGGCGATCGCGGTGGCGCGCGAGCGGGCGCAATAAAACACGCCGTAGCTGCCGTCCGAAAAGCGACTGCCTAGCGGATTCAGATGCGTCAACGCGGCCATGATCGGTCCGTAGCCGGGCCCGAATTGGCGCTCTTCGTACGGCACCAGATCGAGATCGCCGACCTCGGTGCGCAGACGGTCGTTGGTCATCGCCTCGAGCGCGTACAACGCGTCGAAATCTTGCGGCGATGCCACCCGGTCGAACAGATTGACGGCCGGAAAGCGTGTGGGAATCACCCGATAGGCGGGCGACCAGTCGAGCCGCGCCGTGCGCCAGCGGTCCTGCCATTGCGGTTGTGTCACGCCCAGCCGCCTCGCATTGCGTCGAGATACTGGCGTACGGCCACGAGATCGCTGATGTTGCCGGCCAGCATGCGGTCTAGCGCGCGACGGCCGCCGAATGGCGGCGCGCTGTTGGGGCGCTTGATCCAGGAGTCCGCGGCGCCGGCTTGCGGCAGCAGGATTTGCAGCGCCTTGTAGATGCCGAGCAGCAGCGACAGGCGTTCGAGCGTATCGCGCCCGACGCGCGCCGTTTCAGGCGCCGCTTTCCATTTGAAGAAAGTGGAGCGGCCAGGTGAGCCGAGCAGCACGATCTGCTCCTCGGCGCTCAAGTCCCAGTCGCGTGCGATGTTGAAGAAAGCGCGCAAACCCGCCGCGGACATTTCCGTTAACGAGGGGGCCGAAGCGGGCCGTCGAATCGGCGCGTCGGGCTGTGAGGCACGGGCGGCGTGAGCCATGAGCGGGTAAGTCCTTTTATGTACTTAAGATAAATAATAGTCTAGATGTGGATTTTTGCAAGGGAATATAATCCCGGGCTCATTGGGCAGTGGCAGATCAGGAGAAGCGGGAGATGTGGGTTCGAGTAGTAGCAGCGGCGCTGGCCGTGTGGTGTGTGTCGGGTGCGGCGATGGCTGCGGGTTATGCGGAAACGTGGAATCCGCCGGAAGCGACGGGGCATGCGGCCAAACAGGCCGGGAAGACGAAGAAGGTTGGGAAGGTTAAGGCTTCGGGCGGTTCGAAGGCGGGTTCAAAAGCGGGGGCGAAGGTTGCCTCGTCGAAGACGGCGTCAAAAACCGCTTCCAGGCATACGGCGAGCGGTCAGCACGGGGCGCAGCGTGTGGCGTCGGCGTCGGTGACGGGCAAAGGTGGCAAGCCAGCGACGCGTGGCGCGGTAAAGAAAGTGACGGCCAGGAATGGGAGTGCAAAAGGAACCGTCAAAGCGCTGGGCACTACAGGCGGCAAGCCCAGGAAGCCGAAAGCAGCCGTGATGGCGCAGGGTAAGAAGCCACATGCGCAACTGGTGACGGCGAAATCAGGACAGGGCAAGGTCACGCACGCCAACCTGGTTCAAGGACATGCGACGCGTCCGCACGCGGCCAAGGTTGCGGCGAAATCGGCTGCAACGAAACCGGCAGTAGCTCAAGCCAATGCGCCGGCTCAAAACGCAAACGTTAGCGCCAGTCCGGCGGCGATGGCCGCCACGTCCAGCAATCCGGCGACCGCCGGTAGCGGCTCGTTGCCGCCAATTCTTCACTGAGCTCGATTTCAGCCGGCGCGTTTGCGTTTGGCCTTGGTCTCGGGCGGCCCCAACGCCGTGCGGCCCAGTTCCACGATCCGCGCCGACAGCTTTTCCAGGCGCGGCGACTGCACCTTCCACGCGTGCCAGTACAACTCGACGTCGGTGGGCTGTTTCGGCGCGAGGTCGACCAGCTCGCCGCGCGCCACGGCGTCGCCGAATTCCAGCTCCGGCACCATTCCATACGCGAGGCCGCGCTGGATCGCCATGTAACGCGGGACCGGCGCGGGCACGTAATGGCACGGATACGCCTCCGGCGGCAAGCCGAGGCGCGTCTCGAGAAAGCGCGCCTGCAACGCGTCCTTGCGTGAGGACAGGATCACCGGCGCGCGCCGCGCGCTGTCACGCGTCAACCCATTCGGAAACCAGCGTTCGACAAACGCCGCCGATGCCACCATCCGGTAGCGCATCGCTCCGAGCCGTTCGGCGAAGCAGCCGCGCATCGGCGCGGGTTCAGTGGTGATGCAGCCGATCGCAAGACCCGACGCGAGCAGCGCATGCGTATGGTCCTGATCGTCGACGGTTAGGTCCAGCAGCACGTTTTCCTGCAGCAGGATGTCCGAGAGAGCGGGGAAAAACCACGTGGATAGCGTGTCCGCGTTGACGGCGGCGGCGACGCTCAGCAGCGCCTCGTTGGCGCCGGCCAGGTCGCTGGCGAAGTCGTCTTCGAGCAGCGCGGCGCGCCGCAGATATTGCAGCAGGCGCTGGCCCATCTGCGTGGCGCGACATGGTCGCGTGCGCACGATCAGCGGATTGCCGATGCGCGTTTCGAGCGCCCGCACCCGCTGCGATACCGCCGACGACGTGAGATTCAGCCGCACGGCGGCCTGCTCGAAACTGCCGGTTTCGATGACCGCGCGCACGGCGGCGGTTTGTCGGGGGTCGAGGTCCACGGTTCGTCTTTTGAATGGGTTAATTTTCTAGCTTAAGCGAAAGGCGAGGGAGTTCATCCGCGCGTTGCGGCGCCGAGTCGTTTTGTCACTGTGCCGCCAACCCATGCGTCACCAGCCGCAACGTCTCCACCGAGCGCTGATCCCGCACCCGCGAGTGCAGCGTCACCCGCGACTCCGGCAGCAGTGGCAAACCCAGCCGCTCGCCGACATCGACCAGACCGCGCGGCGCAACCCGGCGTGCGAGCGGCGACACCGCCAGTCCCGCCGCGACCGCCGCGCCGACCGCCGCGACTCCGCCACCGACGAACACCTCCTGCCACGCGATCCCCGCCTCCGCCAACGCGCGTAGCGCCACTTCGCGCACGTTGCACGGCGGGCTGAGCAAGGCCAGCGCCAACGGCTCGCCGACGCGCGGCAGCCATTCCGGCGTGGCCAGCCAGCCGAGCGGTTCGCTGAAAAGCACCTGCGTATCGTCGCGCGGCGGCTCGTCCGGACCATAACGGACGATCACCGCGTCGAGCCGGCGTTCGTCGAATTGCGCGAGCAGCGCGGTCGACGTCCCCATATGCAGTTCCACCACCAGTCCCGGATCCTGCGCATTGAGCCTGCCGAGCAACTGCGGCAACTCGGGCCCCGCGACATGCTCGCTCAGCCCCAGCACCAACCGGCGACGTTCCACCGACAGCGAACCCAGCGCCCGTTCATGCGCGTTCAACAGGTCGCGTGCCGCGCCGAGAAACGCGTTGCCGTCGCCGGAAAGGCGCACCACGCGAGGCGTGCGCTCCAGCAACTGCTTGCCCAGATGCGCTTCCAGCCGCTTGAGCTTGAGGCTCACGGCCGATTGCGTGGTGCCGAGCGAATCCGCCGCGCGCGTGAAGCTGCGCAGATCGGCGACCAGAACGAATGCGCGGACCGCGTCGAGATCAAGTACTTTCATTTCAAATGAATATAGATGAAATCATCAATGATGTCTGTTTATTATGACTGAGCGCGCCTAAGCTGTGTTTACCCAATCACTGCAACCGAGGAGATTCATCATGCCGCTCACACGAATCGCATTGCGCGCCGGCAAGCCGGCTGAATACCGGAAGGCGCTGACGCAGAGCATCCAGCGTTCGCTGGTGGAGACCTGCAACGTGCCGAAGGACGACATTTTCATGTTGATCACCGAGCACGACGCCGACAATTTTGTGTACGACAGCCAGTATCTGAACGTCGAGCGCAGCGACGATCTGGTGATCGTTCAGATCACGTTCAACAACACGCGAACGATCGAGCAGAAAAAGGCGCTGTACAAGCGCATGGCGGATGAACTGGCGGAGTCGCCGGGGCTGCGACGGGAAGATGTGTTCATCAATCTCGTCGAGGTGCTGAAGGAGAATTGGTCGTTCGGCAACGGGATCGCGCAGTACGCGCTTTAAGCGTTGCGCGCCGCGGAGCGCGTGTCGTAGCGGGAAGCTTCGCGACGCGAAACGGGCGGTAGGGTCGATTCGGCTCGCTTTACGGAGCCGTGTTCGACCCTATCGCCCGTTCGTTGTTTAGCCGCGCAAAAGCGCCGCCGTTAAGCAATCGTATCGATGACCCCACCGTCCACACGCAGCGCCGCGCCGGTAGTCGCCGAAGCCTGCGGCGAGCACACGTACACGACCATGTTGGCCACTTCCTCGGTGCTGGCCGCGCGTTGGATGATCGAACTGCTGCGGTGCGCGCGCACGAATTCGGTGGCGACCTGTTCGACGGTTTTGCCTTGCTCGCGCGCGGTGTCTTCCACCATCGAACGGAATCCGTCCGACAGCGTCGGTCCGGGCAGCACGGAGTTCACCGTCACGCCGCTGCCGGCCGCCTGCTTGGCGATGCCGCGCGCAATGCTCAGTTGTGCGGTCTTCGAGAAGCCATAGGCCAGCATATCCGGCGGAATGTTCAACCCCGATTCCGACGAGATGAAGACTACGCGTCCCCATTTGCGCTCCATCATGCCCTTCAGATAGTGCCGCGTGAGTCGCACGCCGGACATCACGTTGACTTCGAAGTAGCGCGCCCAATCGTCGTCTGGCGTGGAGAAAATGTCGCCGGGTCCGAAAACGCCAAGGTTGTTCACCAGAATGTCCGCCTGCGGCACGGCTTTCGCCAGCGCGTCGCTGCCGGCCTGACTGGAGAGGTCGCCGGCAAAGCCTTGCAACTGCGCGTGCGGCGCCGTCTTGAGGATGGCTTCGATGGCGCGGTCCACGGCGTCCTGCTTGCGTCCGTTGACGACCGTCCGCGCGCCCGCCGCGGCGATGCCGGTGGCGATAGCCAGGCCGATCCCCGCAGTGGAGGCGCTGACGATAGCGGTCTTGCCCGATAGATCGATGTTCACTGTGTGCTCCTTGTCGACGTTGCAACGCGTGAGCCGGAAGTGGCCGCGCAGGAAATAGGAAGAACGGTGCCCGAGGCATCGAGCAGAAAGTATTCCACGGTTCCGTTTTCGAGGCCGGCTGCGTGCCAGGCTGGCGGACGGCGGTGCGCGGTGGCGTCGTTATAATGATTCGCTGTCCTTGTTGCTGTCCTTTTCGCTCTCCACCACCGTTCCTCGCCATGACAACCGACCACTCCGATCCTTCCCACGAGCCCCTCGAACTCGGCGGTTCCGTCTGGTTTCAGGCGGGCGCGCAAACGCTCGGCGGCGCGTCGCGGATCGCGTTGCTCGCGGCGATCGGCGAAACCGGCTCGATCACCAGCGCGGCGAAAGCCGTCGGCATGAGCTACAAAGGCGCGTGGGACGCTATCGACACGATGAACAACCTCGCCGGCGAGCCGCTCGTCGTGCGTCTGACCGGCGGCAAGGGCGGCGGCGGCACCACGCTCACGCCGCGCGCCGTTAAGCTGATCGAGACGTTTCGCGCGGTCGAGCGCGAGCATCGGCGCTTTCTGGAGCGGGCCGGCGCGGCGATTGAAGGATTCGCCACGGATTGGGATCTGATCGGCCGCATCGGCGTGAAAACGAGCGCGCGCAATCAGCTTTACGGCACGGTGTCGGCGGTGACGCGCGGCACCGTCAACGACGAAGTGGCGCTGGCATTGGCCGGCGGGCACGAAATCGTCGCCGTGGTCACGCACGAAAGTACGGAGACGCTGGGGCTTGCGGTGGGTTCGGCCGCGTTCGCGCTGATCAAGGCGTCGTGGGTCGTGCTGCTGGTCGAGCGCGACAGCGGCGCGCCGCTCAAGCTGTCGGCGCGCAATCAGTTGCGCTGCACGGTGCTGAGTGTGAAACGCGGGGCGGTGAGCGCCGAGGTGTCGCTCGGGTTGGAAGGCGGCGCGGTGATCACGGCGGTGGTGACCAATGAGAGCGTCGACACGTTGGGCCTGGCGGAAGGTTCGGTCGCCGTCGCGGCATTCAAGGCGTCGAGCGTGATACTTGGGGTGAAGGACTGAGCTGGCGGGCAGTGCGACGGCGTTTGCTCGGATTCAAGGCTCGCTGCGCACGTACCCCGCGAACACCTGATGCTCGCGCACGCAGCCGTCGCTGACTTGCACGACCTGATCGCCGAATGCGGCGACGTCGTCCGGATCGTGCGTGATCAACACCATCGGAATATCGAGCCGCGTTTGCAGGTCGGATAACTCGCGCCGCATACGCTGACGCAGCGCGCTATCCAGCGCGGAAAACGGCTCGTCCAGCAGCAACAACCGCGGTTGCGCGACGAGCGCACGCGCCAGTGCGACCCGCTGCTTTTGTCCACCGGAAAGCTGCGCCGGATGATTCCCGGCAACACTCTTCAATTCCAACGCATCAAGCCAGTAATCGACCTGCGGATGCGCGAGCCGCGCGCGCGGATTGAGCCAACCCTGCTGCAAACCGAAACCGATGTTCTGCCGCACGTTGAGATGCGGAAACAGCGCGTAGTCCTGAAACAGATACGCGATCTCGCGCGCCTGCGGTTTCAGATCGATGCCGCGCGCGCTGTCGAACAGCGCGTCGCCATGCAGCGTGATCGCGCCCTCGTCCGGGTGCAGCAGGCCGGCAATCGCCTGCAACGTCAGACTCTTGCCCGCGCCGGACGGCCCGAACAGCACGACGCGCGGCGTGGTCGCCTGGAATGCGACGTCGAGCGTAAAACGGCGCTCGGCGCTCTGGAATGTCTTGCGGATGTCGACGGCGAGCGGCATGTCAGCGGGACGTCAACAGGGTGTGCTGCGGCACGAGACGCCCCGCCAGCAACAGGATCACGACGCACGTCACCGAAGTCACGAGCACGAGGAAATTCGCGGTGCTGTCGTCGCCCGCTTGCACCGCCGAATAGACCGCCACCGACAACGTCTGCGTGCGGCCCGGCAAGTTGCCCGCGATCATCAGCGTCGCGCCGAATTCGCCGAGCGCGCGGGCGAACGCCAGCAGCCCGCCCGCCAGAATGCCGCGCGACGCCAGCGGCAAGGTCACGCGAAAGAACACGGCAGTCTCGCTGACGCCGAGCGTGCGCGCGGCTCGTTCGAGTTGCGGATCGACGGCTTCAAACGCGGCGCGCGCCGATTTCAGCACGAGCGGAAATGCCACGACGGTCGACGCGATCACCGCGCCTTGCCAGGTGAACACCAACTGGATATCGAAACGATCGAGCCAACTGCCGATCACGCCGCGCCGCCCGAGCAGCACGAGCAGGTAGTAGCCGAGCACGGTGGGCGGCATCACGAGCGGCAGCGTCAGCAGCGAGTCGACCAGATCGCGCGCGCCGGAACGCCAGCGCGACAGGCCGAAGCCCGCCGCGACGCCGAACACCAGATTGAGCGCGGTGGCCCAGCCCGCTACTTTGAGCGACAGCAAGAGCGGAATCCAGGCCTGTTGCATGGGCGTGCGATGCCTCGGTGATTTCGTTGATCAGTGCGCGGGCTTGAAGCCGTACTTCGCCAGCACGGCCTGGCCGGCTGGCGACAGCACGAAGCTGATGAAGGCTTGCGCGTCTGCCGCGTGACGGCTGCCTTCGACTTGCGCGATCGGATAGGTGATCGGCGTTTGCGTCGGCACGTTCAGCGCGACCTTGACCTTGTCCGGCATGACGGCGGCGTCGGTGCTGAAGACGAAGCCGGCGTCGACTTCGCCGCGCGACACGTAATCGAGACTTTGACGCACGTTAGCTGCGAGCACGGCCTTCGCGCTGACGGCGTCCCACACGCCGGCAGCCTGCAGCGCGCCTTGCGCATAACGGCCGATCGGCACGGACGCCGGATCGCCATACGCGACACGTTTCACGTTCGCCGATGCCAGATCGTTGATGGCGGTCGGCGCGAAGTGGCTGTCCGTCGGCACGATCAGCACCAGCGAATTCGCGGCGAAGTCTTTGCGCGTGGCCGGCACGATCACTTTTTCGGCGGCGGCCTTGTCCATGGCTTTCTGATCCGCGGAGGAGAACACGTCGGCGGGCGCGCCCTTGGCGATCTGCTGCATCAGCACGTCGGAGGCGCCGAAGTTGAGCAGAACCTTGGTGCCGGGATGCTGCTGCTCGAACACGTCGCTGACGGCCTTGAACGCGTTGGTCAGGCTGGCGGCGGCGGAGACCACCAGTTCATCGGCGCGCGCATTGACGCTGACGACCAGAGAGAAGGCGCTGGCGATGAACAGCGCGTGTTTCAGAAAGCGGCGGGACAGTGTCATGGAGGCTTGGGCGTCCGGCGCAGACCGGAGCGGCAGGTTAAAACGCTATCGTAATATATGAAAGGTTATAACGGTAACCATGACGATTATTCAACGGTGCGCATAACCCGATGCGTGATGCGGCAACGGGCCGGCGTGTTAAACGTGGGATGAACGCGGCGGGGTGAGGGTATTGAGCGTTTGCGACAGCGGCGTAGTGGCCGGGCGGACATCGCGCACGGCCCGCCACTTGGCGCGGATGAACGGCCGCTCATGGCCGGACACCTTCAACGCGATATGCGTGACCCAACGTTGCGTGGGCACATGGACGCCGTGCATCAGCAGCGCGAGGACCATCAGACTCACGGTGACGGGCAGCGCCGACAGACGGCCGGGTTCGGCATGCCACGCCATACGCACGAACAGCAGCGCGGCGAGCGCGCCGACCAGACAGCCGGTAATGGCTTCGGAGGGCGAGTGAGCGCTCAGCACGACGCGCGACAAGCCCACCGCGATACCGGCGGCCAGGCCGAGCAACACGCCGAGCAAACGGATGGCCGGCCGCGACGGCAGCAGCATCAGGAACAGCGCGACCGGGTAGACCGCGGTGGACAGCATGGCGTGACCGCTGACGCCGGTGAAGTCCAGTTCGCGCACGCCCACGCCCCAGCCGAGGAAGGCCAGCTTGGTCACGGTCGTCACGCCGATGGCCGCGCCCAGCACCAGCAGCCAGCCCGCTGCCATGCGCCACGAGTAGCCGACGGCCAACCACAGCGCGATGGCGAACGCGAGCGGCAGCGTCATGCCGGCGCCGCCGAGGCTGGTAATCGCGTACCACAGATGAACGGGTAAATCGGGCATGGCAAGAAGCGCGACCCAGGCCGCGTAGAATCGGTTGGTATTGAATGGTTAACGCGCGAACGGCACGAATCGCCGACCTGGCGCTGCCTCACACGTCAAAGAATTAACCGCCAGTATAGACGGGTGCTGCGGGGCGGTCCCGCCGCGCGCGACGCTTTCCGGCGCCGGACGTTGGCTGGCGAACAAGCCCTGACGCGGTTTGACGCCGAGTTCGCGACAAGGTTCGCCGGGCGGAAATTTCGCGGATTGAACGTGGTCCATGCCTCCAGCATCGCGTGAGGAATGGTGTTATTGTGCATTGCACAACGAAACACTATTCCCGTTCTATCGGACGGATCCTGTCCCTTTTTGCGAGGTTATCCGCCGATGGCAAAAAGTCTATCGAAGATCTGGCTGCGCGGTCTCAAGCGATTGCTGGCCATTCAGGCCGAGCCCCTTCACAAAGCTGCCAAACGCACGCCCGCACGGCCGACCCGGGCCGCCACGAGCAAGGCTTCGGCGAAGGTTCGTCCGCTCAAGGCCGCCGCGGTGCGCGCGCCGGCAAAGCGGGAGACGTCGCGACCTGCCGCGCGGGAATCGCGGGTGCGGCCGCGCGCTTCGGCGTGGGCGAGCGGTGCATGGACGCGCTCGTTCCATTCGGCGCCCGCCGCGCCTGGACGGCTGGTCAACCATCTTCAGTACGGCTTGTACATTCCGTCGGGGCATGCGCTCGAATCCATGCCGCTGGTCGTGATGCTGCACGGCTGCACCCAGTCGATCGATGAATTCGCCGAGGGCACGCGCATGAACGTGCTGGCCGACCGCTTCGGCTTTGCCGTGGTGTATCCCGAACAGTCGAAGCATGTGCATTCGCATCGCTGCTGGCATTGGTACGATGCCAGCGAAAGCGCCGGCGGGGCGGAGGCGCGCGCCGTGGTGTCGTTGGTGGATGCGTTGATCGTGCAGCATGGTTTCGACAGCGAACGGGTGTATGTCGCGGGTATTTCGGCCGGAGCAGGGCTGACCGCGTTGCTGGCGCTCAATTATCCGGAGCATTTCGCGGCCGTGGCGCTGCATTCCGGCCCCGCTTTCGGTGAAGCCCGCTCAGGTATCGCCGCCATGGATGTGATGCGGCGCGGCGCGCGGGGTGAACCGGCCGAGCTGGTCGATGCGCTGGTCGACGTGGCGAACTATCCCGGCATGCCGGCGATTATCGTTCACGGCGACGCCGACCATGTGGTGTCGCCGGTCAACGCGGACCAACTGGCGGAGCAGTTCCTCCGCCTGAACCGTATCGTCGACGCGAACGGCGCGCGCAAATCCGGCGAAGTGCGCGAAGAACGCAAAGGCGGCGTCGTGATGCGCGACTACATTCGCAGCGGACGGCGGGTGGTGCGGCTGTGTCGTGTGCAAGGGCTTGCTCATGCGTGGAGCGGCGGCGACGACGTTATCCCGTTTCATTCGGCCAAAGGCCCTGATGCCAGCGCCATGGTGTGGGAATTTTTCAAGCATCAGCGCCGCGTGGGCGCCGGCCGATCGTCGGAAAGCCCTGTCGCAGCGATGTCCGCTGGTGTGCGGTGACGTTGGATCAACATTTTTGAAATGAGTGGCGCGGCTTTAGGGTTTTCCCTATAATAGGGGTTATCCCTTAGGCGTTAACGCCTAACACTCATTGTCGAGGTTGACCATGTACCTGCTTAGCCGCCTGTTCCTGTTTCTGACCAAATCGCCCGATCAGCTCGCGAAAGAACGCGCCGACGCTTTCCTCGCCGAAGCCACCGATCTGTACGATCTGGAATTCCGTATGCGCAAGCTGGACCGCGAAGCGAATCCGCGTCAGCCGTCGTGGATGAGCCAGCACTAAGCTGCGCAAAGTTGAAGCATCGGCGGGAATTGAAACGCCGGTGTTCGGGGTGAAGCGCCCAAGCTGTTACGTGCACTCAGCCAAGCCGAGACACACGCTACACGGCCGGATTCAATTGCCACAACGCGTGATTTAACACCGCGGCGAACGCCACCCAAGCTACATAAGGCACGAGCAGTCCGCCTGCCCAGCGATCTCGTCGCCAGAACGCGAATGTCAGCACGGCGATCAAGACCAGTAGTATCGCGATATCGATCAGCGCCATGTCCGGTCGGTGCAGGCCGAAGAAGAGCCACATCCATGCTGCGTTGAACAGCAGTTGAACGGCCCATAAGACGATCGCGGCGCTCAGCCCATCGCGTTTCCACACGCGCCACGCGGCAATCGCCATGAGCACATAAAGCACCGACCACGCCGGCGGAAACACCCAGTTCGGCGGATTGAACGCAGGCTTTTGCAGCGCTGCGTACCAGGCGTCGGGTAGAAACTGGCTCGCGACTAATGCGGCGGCCAGCGTCAACAGCAAAAATACGATCAGCGACGGCAGACGACGCATTCCGATTGCCTCCATGTCAGGCATTTTCAATTCAGTCCCAATGATGTAAGCGGGCACTCACTTGCCGAAACGAGCCAGCGTACGCGCTCGCGCTTCCGCGTGATCGACGATCGGCGCGGGATAATCTTTGCCCAATACCACCCCGAATTCCGCCAGCCGTTCTGTGCCAGCTAGCCACGGTGCATGAATCCATTTGGGCGGCAGCTTCGCCAGTTCCGGTAAATAGCGTTTGATGAAACGCCCCTCGGCGTCGAATTTTTCGGACTGCGTGATCGGGTTGAAGATCCGGAAGTACGGTTGGGCATCGCATCCCGTCGACGCCGCCCACTGCCAGCCGCCGTTATTCGCCGAAAAATCGAAGTCGTTCAGTTGCTCGGCGAAATAACGCTCGCCGAGCCGCCAGTCCACACCCAGATCCTTCACCAGAAAACTCGCCGTCACCATCCGCAAGCGGTTGTGCATGTAGCCGGTGCGGTTCAGTTGCAGCATTGCGGCATCGACCAGCGGATAACCGGTGCGGCCGTCGCACCAGGCGGCGAATGCCTCGTCCGCTTCCGGACCTTGCTCCCACCGCAGGCGCTCGTACTCTTCTTTGAACGACGCGCCGCTCGCCAGCCGCGGGTGATGCGCCAGGATCATGAAGTAGAAATCCCGCCAGATCAGTTCCGATAACCACGTGGCCGAGCCTTGGCCGTCGGGTTGCAGCGACATCTCGTGGGCGAGGCGCGCGAGCGTGCGAATCGAGACGGTGCCGAAGCGCAGGTGCATCGACAGATAGCTTGGGCCCTTGGACGCGGGAAAGTCGCGCCGATCGGCGTAGCTGTCGATGCGGGTCATGAAATCGTCGAGGAGCTGCTGCGCGCCGCTCACGCCGGTGGGCAGCGCCAGTTCCGCGAGATTGCTCGGCGCGAAACCAAGCTGCTTGAGTGTCGGCAATTGCCGATCCAGCGCAGCCGGCGGCGTGGCCAGATGTTCCGCGTAGGTTTCCACCGGATACGGCTTCAGATCGAACGCCGTCAATTGCTTGAGCCACGCGTTCTTGTACGGCGTGAACACGGTGAACGGCTTCTTCTGGCCAGTCAGCACCTCGTCGCGCTCAAAGATCACCTGATCCTTGAAGGTCAGCAATTGGCGTCCGGCGTCGGCGAGACGTTCCTGCACCGTTTCGTCGCGCGCGATCGCCACAGGCTCGTAGTCGTGATTCGCGAACACCGCGTCCACGCCGAGCTGGTCGGCAAGCTTCGGCACCAGGTCGGCCGGATCGCCGTACAGCACGATCAGGCCGCCACCTTCTGCGCGCAGCGCCTCGTCCAGTTCGCCCAGCGCCGCCAGAATGAACTCGATGCGGCGGTCCTGCACAGGCGTATCCGGATGACGCGCCTGCCAGGCGTCGATTAGCGGCTGAAGGATGGTCGTGTCGAACACGAACACGCACCACACGCGCTCACAATGTTTGAGCGCGTAGTAAAGCGCGGCGTTGTCCGTGCCGCGCAGGTCGCGGCGGAACCAGACCAGACCGGTTTCGAAGGAGTCGTTCAGTCGTCGGACGCGTGTCATCGGGTGCGGAAAGAGTCGGGTGAAGGTTGTGGTGGCTGGCGTCCAAAGCGCGGTATGGGGCGCCAGCGCCAGCACCAGCGCATTAAGGGATCGGATTGTCGTCGCACATTGCGTGCCGCGTCCAGAAACGACAAAACGCCCGCCCCTATTGTGCCGGGAGCGGGCGCCGTTTGCGGCGGCGCGGTTTGCCGCGCCATATCGCGTGATGCTTCAGCAATTCACCGAGGTCGCAGCTTACGCGACTTGCAGGCGAACCGCGACGTTGTTGCGCGTGGCGTTCGAGTACGGGCAAACCTGGTGAGCGGCGTCGACCAGTTCCTTCGCGGCGGCTGCCTCGAGACCCGGCAGCGAGACGCGCAGTTCGATGTCGAGTGCGAAACCGCCCTGGTCGTTCGGGCCGATACCGACTTCCGCGGTGACTTGTGTGTCAGCCGGCAGCGTCTGCTTGTGCTGACCGGCGACGAACTTCATCGCGCTCAGGAAACACGCCGAGTAGCCGGCGGCAAACAGTTGTTCCGGATTCGTGCCCGCTGTACCGTTGCCGCCCAGTTCGCGCGGCGCCGCCAGCTTAACGTCCAATGCGTTGTCCGCCGATACGGCGCGACCGTCGCGGCCACCGGTGCTCGTTGCGCTGGTCTTGTACAGAATGTTCATGGTGCTGCTCCTTTGTCTCGGTTGTCAGGATCTGCATGGTTGCCGCCGTTTGCCCGCCGTCCGGGCGAAGCGCTTTGGAAGCGGCATGTGACTAAGATAGTACACTAATCATTAGTGTGCAAATTAAATTTCACATGGCACCGATGGCCGACCCGATGTGCCAGGCGGGCTAGTGGTCCATGTAATCGTTGAGGGTAGCCCGCAAACGTGTCAAATCGTCGCGCAGACGCAGCAGGAATTCCGGCGTCTGCTGGGTCGCGCAGAAAATTTCGGCGGGCACTTCGCGCGCCTGGCGCTTCAGCGCGATGCCGGCTTTGGTCAGGCGGATGTACACCAGTCGTTCATCGTCGACGCCGCGTACCCGCTCCAGCAGGCCTTGCGACTCAAGACGCTTGAGCAGCGGCGTGACCGTCGCGGAATCGAGATTCAGGCGCGCGGCCATGTCCTTGACCGTGACGTCGTCGCTCTCCCACAGCGCCAGCATGGCCAGGTATTGCGGATAGGTGAGCCCTAGCTTGTCGAGCAGCGGCTTGTAGGCTTTCGTCATGGCAAGCGAAGTCGAATAGAGCGCAAAGCAAAGTTGCTCGTCGAGCGTGAAGGGCAAAGCGGGGCGCTGGGTCATGATGCATCTCGTCTGGAATAGCGCACAAATAGATTGCGCACAAACTATTGTGCCGCAAATCACTGTACGTTGACGAGTGTTGGGGAACGACGGGGGAACGGAAGGAAGGGCGGGCGCCAGAACGGCGCCCGCGTCTGAACAGCTTTCAGTCAGGCTTGAATCAAGCCGCCGGCGTGGTCGGCAGATCCGGCGTTTCGGGCGTTTGCACGCCGAAACAGCCGCGGTACGTCGCGTAAAACGAGCAATACAGCATGGTCGTGACGATCATCGTGGCGGGCATGAGCACCGCGAACGCGAAGTCGGCTGCGCCCAGCGCCTGCATCAGTGCCGACAAACCGAGCGAGACTGTGGTCGCCGCAGCGAACCACAACGCGCCGAACACGATAAACGCGCCACGATTGCGCCAGCAGCTGACCACGCTGAAGAACATCGCCTTCATGGGCGGCACGTCGTGCCAGGCGGCGAGAATCGGCGAGAACCAGAAAATCATCGCCACCGGAATGTAGAGCGCAAAGGCGGCGACGATCGCGAGCGGGATATTGCTGTTGGCGATCGCTTCCTGGTCCATGGCGGCGGCGCCGAGCATGACCTTCAGCAGCATGCCGCCGTCGGCGAGCGCCGAACCGGCCAGCACCAGCGCCATCGCGACCACATACAGCACGCCAAGCACCAGCAGCCGTTTGGCGACCACCTGACCGTACGAGTGAAAGCCATCTACCAGAATGGTCGGGAACACCGGCTTGCCCGCGATCGTATTACGGCACGCGGCCATGAAGCCGACCGCGACGCCCGGGATGAACGCCAGCGGCAATACGCCGCCGATCACCGGAATCTGCGCCACGAGCGTCATGACCAGCAGATAGGTGAAGAACAGCGTCAGGAAAGCGAGCGGGTTCTTGCGGAACAGCCAGATACCCTGCCGGAACCATACGTAGCCGGTTTTCGCGGGGACTTCGATCAGTTGCATGAGGTATGAATGCCTGGGAGTGCAACGCCGGAAAGGCGTTCGCGCAGAATGCGCTCGAAATGGCCGGGGTCGTGCGGTTTGAGTAGTTCAGCCGCGCGTGGCAAATGAAAATCATACAGGCGCGAGACCCAGAAACGGTACGCACCCGCGCGCAGCATGTCGCCCCAGTGGCGGTTTTCTTCGGCGGTGAACGGTCGCACGGTCTGATAGGCGCGCAGCATGGCCTCGGTGCGCTCGTCGTTCAGCGTGCCGGTGGCGAGGTCAACGCACCAGTCGTTGACGGCGACCGCGATGTCGAACAGCCACTTGTCGCAGCCGGCGAAATAGAAGTCGAAGAAGCCGCCGAGGCGCACCTCATGTCCCGTGTCCGGCGCGGCGTGCGCGAACATGGCGTTGTCGCGGAACAGGTCGGCGTGGCAGGGGCCTTCGGGCAGCGCGGCGTAATCGGCCGAGGCGAAGAACGCTTCCTGATGCGCCAGTTCGGACACCAGCAGGTCGCGCTGCTCGCCTTCCAGAAACGGCAGGACGGTCGGCACGGTTTCCTGCCACCACGGCAGGCTACGCAAATTCGGCTGGTAGCGCGGATAGTCGCGGCCCGCGAGGTGCATACGCGCCATCATCTGTCCGACTTCGACGCAGTGTTCGATGCCTGGCGACAATTCCGGCGCGCCTTCCAGCTTGGTGACGATCGCCGCGGGCTTGCCGCTCAGCGTGCCGAACAGCGTGCCGTCTTCGCGCGGCAGCGGATCAGGCACGGGCACGCGATGCGCGGCCAGATGCTGCATGAGGTCGAGATAGAACGGCAGTTGGTCGGCCGTCAGCTTTTCGAAAATCGTGAGGACGTATTCGCCGCGCGTCGTCGTCAGAAAGAAATTGCTGTTCTCGATGCCGGACGAGATGCCACGCAACTCGACGACGTCGCCGAGATCGTAGTGGCACATCCATTCAGCTAGTTGGGATTCGGTGACAGCGGTGAAGACAGCCATGCGGGAAACGTCGGATCAGGTTGGTCGGGCTGGCTCGGTGCGGCCAGTGCGAGGTGTGGCAAAAGCGGTGACAAAAAACGGTGGTGAAATGGCGACAACAGCAAAGACACGAAACGCTGACGGATGCGGTGTCGAACACACGGTCCGTCAGGGCCGTCGAGCGAGCGCGGTATCACCACGCCGTATCGCTTAAGTTAAGTCCGTTCGGCAAGCGGGCTGAAAGCCCGGGAGACGTTGCGCAACGTAGGCGCATCCGGCTCGGCGGTCCGCACAGGACCGTCGCGCCGCGACGTCTCAAACCATCAATAGCTCAAATGCACGGACGGCAAACGCGTGCTGGCCTGGCCGTTGTCGCGCACCTTCGGCGATGTGTCGAGCGGCGCGCTCATCTGATAGCGCGTGCCGAGGTTCGAATGCACATTGATTTCGACGGGCTTGCCTTTGTCGCGGTATTCGGTGATTTCGGTGCCGTTGCCGCTTTTTTCGTAGAAGCTCGGTGTACGCGGGACATTGATTTCGACCTTCGAACTGACCTCGGCGGCCGGACGATTGATCTTCTCCAAATCGGGCAAGCCGGCGCGTTCATTGGCCGACTGGGGTGCACCGGGGGCCGGAGTGTCATCGACAGGCTGGGCAGCCATCGCGGCGTTGCCAAAGGCGAGAGCCAGTGCAACGGCGACGGGAAGGAGCGGCTTCATGGTGATTCTCCAATATGGTGGCCCGATTCTAGCAAATCCAGCCAGGCCTACGGGCGCGATCGCCTTATTTTGCGCCGCTTTCGCGCGGCGCGCGCGCAATCTTGCCGGGCCTGCGGAGGCAGAGGTTGCACGCGCTGCAAGGTCATTTGGCGATCGCGGGTTCCGTGGTAATGTCGTTGCATCAATCGAGGCGAATGAAGATGAACAACGATACCAATCAACGCGCGGTGCAGACTCCCGCCAACAGCTTCCCAACCGAATCCTTCGACGACGCCACCGAGGCCGTCACCTACCTCTCGGCGATTTACGAAGCAAACACCTCGTTCCTGCGCGACGCTTTTGCGCGCTACCGCCGCAACGAATTGTTCGAACGCCGGGTGCGCGCCTGCTACCCGTTCGTACGCGTGCGGACCGAGGTCAATACGCACATCGACTCGCGTCGCTCGTATGGTTTCGTCGCGGGTCCGGGCATGTTCGAGACGACCGTGACGCGGCCGGATCTGTTCGGCGACTACTATCGCGAGCAACTGCGTTTGCTTGCCAAGAATCACCATGTGAAGATCGAAGTGGGCGTGTCGGAGCAACCGATTCCAATTCACTTCGCGTTCGCCGAGGGCATTCACCTTGAGGGCGATCTGGATCGCGAACGCCTGTTCCTGATGCGCGACGTGTTCGACGTGCCCGACCTCGCGCTGCTCGACGATCGTATCGTCAACGGCACGTATGAGCCGCTGCCGGGCGAGCCGCATCCGCTCGCGCTGTTCACGGCGGCGCGGGTGGATTTCTCGCTGCATCGGCTGAAGCACTATACGGCGACGTCGCCCACGCATTGCCAGAACTACGTGCTGTACACGAACTACCAGTTCTATATCGACGAGTTCGTCAAACTCGGCCGCACGATGATGGCCCATACCGACGACGAAGAACTGCGCGCCTATCGCAGCGAATACACCTCGTTTGTCGAACCCGGCGACGTGATCACGTACAACGAGAATCTCGGCGAAGAGACGCAGGAAGGCACCCCGCCGCCGCGTCTGCCGCAGATGCCCGCGTATCACTTGAAGCGCGCGGACGGCAGCGGCATCACGATGGTCAACATCGGCGTCGGGCCGTCGAACGCGAAGACGATCACCGATCACATTGCCGTGCTGCGTCCGCATGCGTGGATCATGCTCGGCCACTGCGCGGGTCTGCGCAATACGCAGCGTCTTGGTGACTACGTGCTGGCGCACGGCTATGTGCGCGAGGATCACGTGCTCGACGACGACTTGCCGCTGTGGGTGCCGATTCCGGCGCTCGCCGAAGTGCAGGTGGCGCTGGAGCGCGCGGTCGCGCAGATCACCCAGCTGGACGGCGTCGAACTTAAGCGCGTGATGCGGACCGGCACCGTTGCGAGCGTGGATAACCGGAACTGGGAGTTGCGGGATCATCGCGAGCCGGTGCAGCGCTTGTCGCAAAGCCGCGCGGTCGCGCTCGATATGGAAAGCGCGACGATCGCCGCGAACGGCTTCCGTTTCCGGGTGCCTTACGGGACCTTGCTTTGCGTTTCCGATAAGCCGCTGCACGGCGAGTTGAAGCTGCCGGGCATGGCCGATCAGTTTTATCGCGCGCAGGTCGATCAGCATCTGCAGATCGGCGTGAAAGCGATGGAGCTATTGCGGATGAACGGGTTGCATCGCTTGCATAGCCGGAAGCTGCGGAGTTTTGCGGAAGTTGCGTTTCAGTAAGTCAGCCTCAGCAAGCTTCAAGCGGGTTCGGGCCTCACATCTGCCCGAACCCCGTCAACCCGATCAAACTCCCCGCCGCCAGCAGCCACAGCGGATGAATCCGCGTCTTCAACGACAACGCCGCCGTAAACGCAGTAATCCCCCAGGCAATCGCCGTCGGGTCGGACGCCTTGGCGATCAGCACCGCGCTCGCCGCGACAATTCCGGCTGTTACCGGCACCAGCCCCAGTTGCGCGTAACTCCGCCACGGACGGTCCTTAAACCGTTCCCACGCATGCAACGCCAGTATCGTCACAATCGACGACGGCCCGAACTTCGCCACGGAAGTCACCAGCATTCCCGCCCAACCGGCCACGTGCCAGCCGACCAGCGTGACGATCATCAGATTCGGCCCCGGCGCGGCCTGCGCGAGCGCGAACAGGGCGCTGAATTCGCTGGCCGGCATCCAGTGATGCACGTCCACCACCTGGCGCTGCATCTCCGGGAGAATCGTATTGCCGCCGCCGAACGCGAGCAGCGAAAGCTGACTGAAAATGACTGCGAGGGCAATGAGCGTGTCGTTCATCGTGCGCTCCTCGACGCGATGTAGATGCTGAGCGGCGTCAGGACCAGCATGGTCGGCAGCAGCGGCAGCCGCAAGATAGCAATCGCGATGAAACCGAGCACGGCAATCAGCGCGGCCAGTGGTTTCCCACGCAACGGCAGCACGATCTTCACGGCCATCGCGATCAACAGCCCGGCCGCCGCCGCGGCAAGTCCCGCAAACAGATGACGAACATGCGGGTCGTTCTGCGTATGTTCGTACAGCACGCCGAGCCCGATCACCACCAGCGAAGGCCCGCGATCAGCCCAAGCAGGCCGGCCAGCGCGCCCGGCACGCCGCGAAAGCGCATGCCCATGGCCACCGACAGATTGATGACGTTGCCGCCAGGGAGAAATTGGCACAGACCCAGCAGGTCGGTGAATTCTTCGCCGCTCAGCCAGCGGCGTTGTTCGACCAGCGCGCGCCGCGCCAACGGCAGCGCGCCGCCGAAAGAGATCAGCCCGAGGCCGAGAAAACCGCCGAAAATTTCCCGCAGCGTGGGCGTCGGCGCCAGGCCGGTCCCGGACGAGGTGAGGTCGTGATCCATATCGCTAAGCTTCCAGTTCAAGCTCAGCAGGTTAACGCCGAACTGAGTGTATGCAAAACGATTTTTCGGCGCGGCTTTGTGACTTAGAATCACAAGCATGGCCCGTAACCTCCCTCCCTTTCCGGCGCTGCGCGCCTTCGAAGCCGCCGCGCGGCATGAAAGTTTCACCGCCGCAGCGAGCGAATTGCATGTGACGCACGGTGCAATCAGCCGCCAAGTCGCGGCTTTCGAAACGTGGCTCGGTGTGCAGGTGTTCCACCGTCGCGGCAAGCGCGTGCGTCTTACCGACGACGGTCGTCGCTATCTGTCCACCGTGCAGGCCGCGTTCGACAGCATCGCGCTCGCCACCGATCAACTGCGCGACACCGGCGTCGTGCAGGTGCTGCGCGTGAACGCGCTGCCCACCTTCGCGATGAAGTGGCTGCTGCCGCGCCTGCATCAGTTCCAGCGCAAGGTGCCGAATGTGGAGCTGCGGCTATCCACGTCGAACGCACCGGTGGACTCTCTGGAGAGCTTCGACGTCGCGGTGCGGCGCGGTCCGGCACATTGGCCGAATTGCGTGAGCGGTCATTTCCTGGGCGAAAGCGAGATTCCCGTCTGCAGTCCCGCGCTGTTGCAGCGCTCGCCGATCAAGGTCGCGGACGATCTCGCGCGACACGTGCTGCTGCATTCCGACACGCGGCCGGATGCGTGGAGCAACTGGTTATCGGCGGCTGGGGTGACGGTGAAATGCCGCAAGAAGCAGTCGTTCGACCACTTCTATCTGGCCTTGCAGGCCGCGGTGGATGGTCTCGGCGTGGCGCTCGGCCCGCTGCCGCTGCTCGCGGACGAGTTGGTATCGGGGCGGCTCGTGGTGCCGCTAGCCGGTCCGCGTATCGACGCGCGCGGCTACTGGTGGGTGGCGAGGCGGGAGGTTGCGCAAGCGCCGCTGGTGGCGCTGTTCTGCGAATGGCTGCAGGCGCAGGGCGATCAGACCGATATAACGGAAACGGGCAGCCTGGAGGCTGCCCGTTAGCGTTCACGAATGCATGGCATCGCGTTGTGTCGCATCAAACGGCGTTCACCTTGCACCAAAGCGCGAAGCAAACACCGAACAACCCAACGTCTTACAGATAGAACATCCGGTCTTCGTCCGACTTCGCCGGATGCGGCTCCGTCTCTTCACGGTCTTCATAAAACTTCAGCACCGCTTCGAGCACCTGGTCCGGATCGTCGATCACCTGCATCAGATCCATGTCGGCCGGATTGATCAGGCCCATGGGCGTGAGCGAATTCTTGAACCACGCGAGCAAGCCTTCCCAGAACTCGGCGCCCACCAGAATGATCGGCACGTGGCGCGACTTCTTGGTTTGAATCAGCGTGAGCACTTCGGCCAGTTCGTCCAGCGTGCCGAAGCCGCCCGGCATCACGATGACCGCGTCCGAGTTCTTCACGAACGTCACTTTGCGCGTGAAGAAATGACGGAAGCGCAGCGAGATGTCTTGCCACTGATTGCCCGATTGCTCGTGCGGCAGTTCGATGTTCAGGCCGACCGATGGCGCCTTGCCGGCATGCGCGCCCTTGTTGGCCGCTTCCATGATGCCGGGGCCGCCGCCCGAGATCACCGCGAAGCCTGCGTCCGACAGCTTGCGCGCGATTTGCGTGGCGAGTTTGTAGTAGGGAGAGTTCGGTTTCAGACGCGCTGAACCGTAGATGCTGACAGCCGGGCGAATCTCCGAGAGGTACTCGGTCGCCTCGATAAACTCTGCCATAATCGTGAACATCTGCCACGATGCGCGGGCCTTCTTAGCCGTAGCGCGCTCTTGATCTGCGAGTGATCGCAGACTCGGAATCACTTTTCTCTTAGTCATAATGCCTGAAGAACGAAGCCTTGAAGGTAAGACCCTGCTATTGGTCGACGGTTCGAGTTATCTGTACCGGGCCTACCATGCGATGCCTGATCTGCGCGGACCCGAGGGCGGTCCCACGGGTGCGCTCTACGGGATGATCAACATGCTGCGGCGCATGCGCAAGGAAGTCACAGCAGAGTATAGCGCGTGCGTGTTCGACGCCAAGGGCAAAACGTTTCGCGACGACTGGTATCCGGACTACAAGGCGAATCGTCCGTCCATGCCGGACGATCTGTCACGTCAGATCGAGCCGATTCATGTGGCGGTGCGCGCGCTCGGCTGGCCGCTGCTGATGATCGAAGGCGTCGAAGCCGACGACGTGATCGGCACGCTCAGCACCGCCGCGGAACAGCGTGGCATGAACGTGATCGTGTCGACTGGGGACAAGGATCTGGCGCAGCTCGTGTCGGATCATGTCACCCTCATCAATACGATGACGAACGAAAAGCTCGATCGTGCCGGCGTAATCGCCAAGTTCGGCGTGCCGCCGGAACGCATCATCGACTATCTGTCGCTGATCGGCGATACGGTCGACAACGTGCCGGGCGTCGAGAAATGCGGGCCGAAAACCGCGCTCAAATGGCTCACGCAGTTCGATTCGCTGGATGGCATCGTCGCACACGCGGACGAAATCAAAGGTGCGGTAGGAGACAATCTGCGCCGTGCGCTCGATTTCCTGCCGATGGCGCGCAAACTCGTCACCGTCGATCGCCATTGCAATCTGACCGAGCACATCGTGTCGATCGAGGAAAGCCTGCAAAGCCGGCCGGAGTCGCGTGAGGAACTGCGCGACGTATTCGCGCGCCACGGCTTCAAGACCTGGCTGCGCGAAGTGGAAATCGCCGAGGTCGTGGAGGGTCCGCAAGTCGACGCGGAGCCGGCGTTGTCGGTGGATCACGAGCGGCATTACGACACCGTGCAGACGTGGGAACAATTCGACGCGTGGTTCGAGACGATCAACGCGGCCGGACTGACCTCGTTCGATACCGAAACCACGTCGCTCGATCCCATGACCGCGCAGATCGTGGGTTTGTCGTTGTCGGTCGAGGCGGGGCGCGCGGCGTATGTGCCGCTCGCGCATCGCGGCCCGGACGCGCCCGTGCAATTGCCGCGCGACGAAGTGCTCGCGAAGCTCAAGCCGTGGCTCGAAAGCGCCGATCACAAGAAGGTCGGCCAGCATCTGAAGTACGACGAACAGGTGCTCGCCAATTACGGCATCGAAATGCGCGGCATCGAACACGACACGCTGCTGCAATCGTACGTGGTCGAATCGCACCGCACGCACGACATGGACAGCCTCGCGCTGCGTCATCTCGGCATCAAGACGATCAAGTACGAAGAAGTCGCGGGCAAGGGCGCGGGCCAGATCGGTTTCGACGAAGTCGCGTTGGAGCAGGCCGCGGAATACGCGGCGGAAGACGCCGATATCACGTTGCGTCTGCATCAGGCTTTGTATCCGCAAGTAGCCGCGGAGAAAGCGCTCGAGTACGTGTACCGCGATATCGAACTGCCCACCTCGCGCGTATTGCGCAAGATGGAACGCACCGGTGTGCTGATCGACGCGGAAAAACTGCGGCTGCAAAGCAGCGAAATCGCCGCGCGTCTGATTCAACTGGAAGCCGAAGCGTACGTGCTGGCCGGCGGCGAATTCAATCTCGGCTCGCCGAAACAGATCGGCCAGATCTTCTTCGAGAAGCTCGAGTTGCCGATCGTCAAGAAGACCCCGAGCGGCGCACCGTCCACCGACGAAGAAGTGCTGCAAAAGCTCGCCGAAGACTATCCGCTGCCGAAGATTCTGCTCGAACATCGTGGTTTGTCGAAGCTCAAATCGACCTACACCGATAAGTTGCCGCGCATGGTCAACACCACCACGGGCCGCGTGCATACGAACTACGCGCAGGCCGTGGCGGTCACCGGGCGTCTCGCATCGAACGATCCGAACCTGCAGAACATTCCCGTGCGAACCGGCGAAGGCCGCCGCATTCGCGAGGCGTTCATCGCGCCGCCGGGCCACAAGCTGGTGTCGGCGGATTATTCGCAGATCGAATTGCGCATCATGGCGCACATTTCCGGCGACGAATCGCTGCTGCGCGCGTTCTCGCAAGGGGAAGACATTCACCGCGCCACCGCAGCGGAAATCTTCAGCGTGACGCCGCTCGAAGTGTCTAACGATCAGCGGCGCGTGGCCAAGGTCATCAACTTCGGCCTGATCTACGGCATGAGTTCGTTCGGCCTCGCGTCGAACCTCGGCATTACGCGCGACGCGGCCAAGCTTTATATCGACCGCTATTTCGCGCGTTATCCGGGCGTGGCGCGTTATATGGACGAAACGCGCGTCAGCGCGAAGGCCAAGGGTTATGTGGAGACCGTCTTCGGTCGCCGCCTGTGGCTGCCGGAAATCAACGGTGGCAACGGTCCGCGCCGCCAGGCCGCCGAGCGCGCCGCGATTAACGCGCCGATGCAGGGCACGGCCGCCGACCTGATCAAGCTCTCCATGATCGCGGTGCAAAATTGGATCGAAGAGTCGAAGATCGGCACGCGCATGATCATGCAGGTCCACGACGAACTGATCCTCGAAGTGCCGGACGCCGAATTATCCGAAGTACGCAAGCGCTTGCCCGAATTGATGTGCGGTGTCGCCGACCTGAAAGTGCCGTTGGTCGCCGAGGTAGGCGCCGGCCTGAATTGGGAAGAGGCGCATTGACGCAGGTGTGACGGGATGCGATATCGTCGTGCGCATGTCACATATGCGCATTGATAGCTTGTGACAACCCGTGCTGCTCGCGGACAATCGCTGAAAGACGGCGCGTTGCGATGCGCCGTGCGACGCATAACCGATCAGCAAACACGGAGAGTTCAATGCATCGATTTATCGTCGTTGGCGGGGGAGCGGGCGGGCTGGAATTAGCCACGCGTCTGGGCGATCGCTATGCGCCTCACAAGAACAAAGGCGGCGTGCGCGCGCAAGTCACGCTCGTCGACCGCAATCCCACACATATCTGGAAGCCGCTGCTGCATGAAGTGGCGGCCGGCAGCATGGACCCGTTCACGCAGGAACTCGAATATGCAGCGCAAGCGCGCTGGCATGGCTTCGAGTTTCAGCAGGGCGAACTGGCCGGTCTGGACCGCGCCAATAAGCGTCTCACGCTCAGCACCGTGCTCGACGACGACGGCGCTGAGTTGCTGCCCGAACGCGAACTCGAATACGACACGCTGGTCATCGCGATCGGCAGCACCACGGCGTTCTTCGGCGTGAAAGGCGCGCCGGAGTTTTCGCTGGCGCTCGATACGGTCAGCCAGGCCGAGCGGTTCCGCAAACGTCTGATCGCGGCGTGCATGCGCGCGGAGCATCAGGTGCATGAGCCTGTTGAAGCGGTGCCGGACGTGGGCGTGCCCACCGAGCCGCGCATTCAGGTGGCGATTGTCGGCGGCGGCGCGACCGGCGTCGAACTGTCGGCGGAATTGCGCAACACCGCGCAGGTGTTGTCCGCGTACGGCTTGCATAAGCTCGATCCGCGGCATGACGTCGGCATTGTGCTGATCGAAGCGGGGCCGCGTATTTTGCCGGCGCTGCAGGAACGTGTTTCGACGGCGACCGCTGAACTGCTGACCAAGCTCGGCGTGAAGCTGATGATCGGCGAGACCGTGGCCGAAGTCGCGCCCGGCATGATTCGCACCGCGAGTGGCAAAACCGTGCGCGCCGATCTGACGGTGTGGGCGGCGGGCATCAAGGCGCCGGCGATTCTGAGCCAGCTCGACAGTCTGCCGGTCAATCGTCTGGGGCAACTCATCGTGCGCCGTACGCTGCAAACCGAGATCGACGACAACGTCTTCGCGCTCGGCGATTGCGCCGCGTGTCCGTGGCCGGGCAACGAGCGGAACGTGCCGCCGCGCGCGCAGGCCGCTCACCAGCAGGCGAGTTTTCTGATGAAAGCGCTCGCCGCGCGGCTCGACAACAAGCCGCTGCCGGAATTCACCTATCGCGACTTCGGCTCGCTGGTGTCGCTCGGGCATTTCAGCGCGGTCGGCAATCTGATGGGCGGCGTGATCGGCGGCAACATGCTGATCGAAGGGCTGTTCGCGCGGTTCATGTACATGTCGCTGTACCGGCTGCATATCGCCGCGCTGCACGGCTACGCGCGAATGGTGCTCGATACGTTCGCGCACTGGTTGCGGCGTACTACGCTGCCGCGAGTCAAGCTGCACTAAAGGCAACGGCGGGTCAGGGCAAGGGTGATTGCGAGGGCGAGGGTGGGGCGATGGGTGCCACGACCTTCGCTTCGCGAAGGTTGCATCTGCAACGGGATGCGCGGCAGGCGTATCCTGTTGCCTCCCTTACGCAACCTTTTGCAACCGAGGAGCGCCGCATGCTGAAACCTGAGATCGACAGCCTCGTCCCGCACGTTCCCTTCAATCGACGCACCTTCATCAAAGCCGCGCTCGGCACCGGATTCGCAGCCGCCGTGATGCCGGTGTCGGCACAAACCATCCATACCGATAGCGACGGCCTCGAAGCCGGCGAAGTGGCCGTGCGTTCCGGCGACACGCTGGTGCCCGCGTACCGCGCGCAGCCGAAGGGCAAGACGCATCTGCCGGTGATCATCGTCGTGCATGAGATTTTCGGCGTGCACGAGCATATCGCCGACGTGTGCCGGCGCTTTGCAAAGCAGGGTTATCTGGCGATTGCGCCGAATCTGTATGAACGGCAGGGCGATCCCACCGTTTATACGAGCATGCAGCAGCTCAACGAACAACTGGTCAGCAAAGTGCCCGACGATCAGGTCATGGGCGATCTGGATGCGACCGTCGCCTGGGCGGGCGAGCATGGCGGCGATCTGAACCGGCTCGGCGTGAATGGCTTCTGCTGGGGTGGGCGGATTGCGTGGCTGTACGCCGAGCACAATCCGCGATTGAAGGCGGGTGTGGCCTGGTATGGCCGCGTGACGGGGCAGAAAACCGCGATGAACCCCGCGAATCCGCTCGATGAAGTGGCGCAGTTGCATGCGCCGATGCTTGGCCTATACGGGCGCCAGGATCAGAGCATTCCGCAGGACACGCTCGAGCAGATGAAGCGGGCTATCGCGCAGGGTCCGGAGGCGGGGCGTGGGTCGCAGTTCGTGGTGTACGACGACGCAGGGCATGCGTTTTTCGCGGATTATCGGCCGAGTTATAAGAAGGCCGATGCCGAGGATGGCTGGCGGCGGGCGTTGGTGTGGTTCAGGCAGCATGGCGTGGCGTGAGGCGCAGAGTTCGACGACACGATTAAAAAAGCCGTTGCCGCTTTACAGCGGCAACGGCTTTTTGTTGCCAAACTAATCGGTAGTTCACGGCTACTTTCGCTTAAGCATTCGCCCCGGTGCCAATCGGCCGCTTCGAGTCCGCACTCCATTCGCTCCACGAGCCCGCGTACAACGCTGCGCCATGCAGACCGGCGACTTCCATCGCCACCGCATTGACGCATGCCGTCACGCCCGAGCCGCATTGCAGCACCACATGTTCCGGCGACGTATCGCCCAGCAGCGCGTGGAACTCTTCACGCAACGTGTGCGCGGGCTTGAAGCGGCCGTCGGCGGTGAAGTTGTCCTTGAAGAAACGGTTGAGCGCGCCCGGGATGTGGCCGCCGACGCGATCCAGCGTCTCGTTCTCGCCGCGATAGCGATCGGCCGCACGGGCGTCGACCACCACGCGTTCCTTCGAGGCGAGGTTGCGCTCGACCGTTTGCACATCGACGGTGACGGCCAGCGGCGCGGCCGCCTTGAAGTCGCCGGTATTCTGCGCCGGCACGTCTTGCGTCAGCGGCAAACCGGCGGCCTCCCAGGCCTGCAAACCACCGTCGAGCAGCGCGACCGCGTCATGGCCGAGCCAGCGCAGCAGCCACCACGCGCGAGCGGCGTACATGCCGCCCTGCGAGTCATAGGCGACAACCTGCTGCCCCTGCTTCAGTCCGCGCGACTCCAGCGTCTCCACGAGACGCGCCCGATCCGGCAACGGATGACGCCCGTTCGTGCCCGTCTTCGGCCCCGACAGATCGCGATCGAGGTTCAGGTAATGCGCGCCCGGCAGATGCCCGGCCAGATAGGCTTTTTCGCCCGCTTCCGTGTCGGCCAGATCGAACCGGCAATCGATGACGAACACGCTGCCCGGCGCAGCGGTGAGCCGTTCCGCGAGATTCGTCGCGGAGATCAGCGTGGTGTAGTGAGTGTGCGGCATGACGTCTCCTTCATACAGGCGATGGCGGCTCAGTTCAGCGGCATGACGCCACGAGCGGATGGCCGAGCTATCCCGTTAGTCTAAACAAAAAAAGACGGACCGAAGTCCGTCTTTCCTTGTGTTGGCGCTGCCTGCCGGCGCTGCCCGGGCGTGAAGCGGATCACATTCCGCTCAAACGCTGATCAGATCACATCAGATCGTGCCAAGTTCGCGCCGCAAGAACTCGTGGAAGTGCTGCATGCCGTCTTCCATTGGGCTCTGGTACGGACCAACCTGCGACTCGCCGCGATCCATCAACGCGCGGCGGCCGGCGTCCATGCGTTCGGCGATCTCGTCGTCTTCGCTGGCGGTTTCCATATAGGCGGCGCGCTCGGCTTCGACGAACTCGCGTTCGAACAGCGCGATTTCTTCAGGGTAATAGAACTCCACCACGTTGGTGGTTTTCTGCGGCCCGCGCGGAATCAGCCACGACACCACCAGCACGTGCGGATACCACTCGATCATGATGCCGGGGTAGTACACCATCCAGATCGCGCCGAATTCGGGCGGGTTGCCGCCGCGGAAGCGCAGCACCTCGTCGTGCCACTTGCGGTACGTCGGACTGCCCGGCTGCTCCAGATCCTTGTGCACGCCGACCGTCTGAACGCTGTACCACTCGCCGAATTCCCACGTCAGGTCGTCGCAATTGACGAAGCTGCCGAGGCCCGGATGGAACGGCGCGACGTGGTAATCCTCCAGATAGACCTCGATAAAGGTCTTCCAGTTGTAGTTGCACTCGTGCACTTCGACGTGATCGAACATGAAGCCCGAAAAATCGAAATGTTGGCTGGGGCCAAGGCGTGCCAGATCGCGCGCGACGTCACGCCCCTGCGCTTCGAACAACAGGCCTTGCCAGTTCTGCAGCGGCGTGGCGCCCAGATTCAGACACGGGTTGTCCGCGAAATGCGGCGCGCCGAGGAGCCGACCGTTCAGGTCGTACGTCCAGCGATGCAGCGGGCAGACGATATTCTCCGTCTGGCCGCGGCCGTTGAGCATGATGGCTTGCCGGTGGCGGCACACGTTCGACAGCAGCTCGACCTGCGACTGCTGGTTACGGACGAGCACACGCCCCTCGCTCTCGCTGGGCAAGGCAAAATAATTCCCCGCTTCGGGCACCATGAGATCGTGGCCGATGTAACGAGGACCTTTCTTGAAAAGGGTTTCGATTTCGCGCGTTAGAAGCGCTTCGTCAAAGTAAGCCGTGACTGGCAGCTGGCTGTGGACAGACCGCAACTGCAATGCATTGCTCAGATTGGACATTCCCACTCCCGTGAAGACGTGAAAGCAGTGAACAACCCAACCATCGAAGATTCGATTTAGGGAGCCCGCGATTATACCCGTTTCCCTTGGTCCGGGGCACGTAAGTAGTTCATTTGGATCAAAAATGTCGGGGAAGTTCGTGGTTTTTTTGCGCTGACCCAAGGATTCTTTTCTGAGACACTCAGCGGGCACGCACAGGGCAAATCGGGGATAAACGTAGGGGAAAGGCTCCGCGCAGGGCGGCGAGCGGATCGGAAATGTCGCTTTTGCCGTAGAATGTCCGACTTGTTTTAATTTTGCGACTATTCATGGCGAAGACCGCATCGAAAGAGGCTGCTGCCGCGCCAGCAGAAGGCGTCGACACCACGCCGCTGCCCGAGAACTACGAGGCCGCCCAGGCGGAACTGGAGGGGCTGGTGGCGCGCATGGAAAGCGGCAATCTCAGCCTCGAGGAGTCGCTGACCGCCTACCGGCGCGGCGCCGCGCTCGTGGCGTTTTGTCAGCAGCAGCTCGAAAAGGTCGAGCAGCAGGTGCGCGTG
Source organism: Burkholderia sp. 9120 (assembly GCF_000745015.1). NCBI lineage: Bacteria > Pseudomonadati > Pseudomonadota > Betaproteobacteria > Burkholderiales > Burkholderiaceae > Burkholderia > Burkholderia sp. 9120. The sequence goes on from NZ_JQNA01000002.1 coordinate 6,356,198, forward strand.
CTCGACGGTGAGACGCTCAAACCGCTGCCCATGAATAACGCAGGCACAGCCGCTACTGAGAGCGGGGACGACCTATGACATTCGAACCATGGATGCGCTCGGTACTCGAGCGCGTCGAAACGGCACTAGAACATTACCTGCCGACCGAGACCACCGAGCCGGCCCAACTGCATGAAGCCATGCGCTATGCGGTATTGGGCGGCGGCAAGCGGGTTCGCCCGCTGCTGTGCCACGCGGCCGGCGAGCTGACCGGCGCGCGCGCCGAATGCCTCGACGCGGCGGCGGCGGCACTGGAAATGATTCACGTGTATTCGCTCGTGCACGACGACATGCCCTGCATGGACGACGACGCGCTGCGGCGCGGCAAGCCTACGGTACACGTCCAGTATGACGAAGCCACGGCATTGCTGGTCGGCGACGCGCTGCAGGCACAGGCGTTCGTCGCGTTGACGTCGGAGGTTCTGGCGCCGGCACAGCAGGCTTCGCTCGTGCGTGAACTGGCGTTGGCGAGCGGCTCGATCGGCATGTGCGGCGGTCAGGCGATCGACCTGGCCAGCGTCGGCCATACGCTGACGCGCACCCAGCTCGAAACCATGCACCGCATGAAAACCGGCGCCTTGCTGCGCGCCGCGGTGCGCATGGGCGCGCTGGCAGGCGAGACGCCGGACGCGGACGCGATGCGTTCGCTGGACGCGTATTCGGCCGCTGTCGGCCTCGCGTTCCAGGTCGTCGACGATATTCTCGACGTCACGACCGACTCCGCGACGCTCGGCAAAACCGCAGGTAAAGACGCGAAGGACGGCAAGCCGACCTACGTGTCGATTATTGGGCTCGACGCCTCGCGTACGCTCGCAGCACAGCTGCGTAGCGACGCTCATGCTGCACTGGCGCCGTTTGGCGCACGCGCGCAGCGTCTTGCCGAATTGGCCGACCTGGTGGTGAACCGGGTTAGCTGAACGCGAAAGCCCGCCGCCGCGCATCTTCCCCACGAGGTGCATGTATGAAGTGCGGGCGCGTAAGTTTTCCTACAATGGAACGACGATGTACGACTTGCTGAAAACCATCGACGACCCGGCAGCCTTGCGCCGCCTCGATCGCCGCCAACTGCAACCGCTTGCCGACGAGTTGCGCGCCTTTGTGCTCGACAGCGTATCGCAGACGGGCGGCCATCTTTCGTCCAACCTCGGCACGGTCGAGTTGACCATTGCGCTGCACTATGTGTTCGACACGCCGCGTGACCGGATCGTCTGGGACGTCGGCCATCAAACCTATCCGCACAAGATCCTGACCGGCCGCCGCGACCAGATGCACTCGCTGCGTCAGCTCGGCGGCATCTCGGGCTTCCCGAAGCGTGACGAGTCGGAATACGACACTTTCGGCACCGCGCACTCCAGCACGTCGATCTCGGCTGCGCTCGGCATGGCGATCGCGAGCAAGCTGAAGGGCGAGCACCGTACGGGCATCGCCGTGATCGGCGACGGCGCGATGACGGCCGGCATGGCCTTCGAGGCGATGAACAACGCCGGCGTCGAAGACGACGTGCCGCTGCTGGTGATCCTGAACGACAACGACATGTCGATTTCGCCGCCGGTCGGCGCGCTGAATCGCCATCTGGCGCGTCTGATGTCGGGGCGCTTCTACGCCGCCGCGCGCGCCGGTGTCGAACGCGTTCTGCGCGTTGCGCCGCCCATGCTCGATCTGGCCCGCAAGCTCGAAGAGCACGCGAAGGGCATGATCGTGCCGGCCACGCTGTTCGAAGAGTTCGGTTTCAACTACATCGGCCCGATCGACGGTCACGACCTCGATTCGCTGATCCCGACGCTGCAGAACATCAAGGAACTGCGCGGTCCGCAATTCCTGCACGTCGTGACAAAGAAGGGTCAAGGCTACAAGCTGGCTGAGGCCGATCCGGTGCTGTATCACGGCCCGGGCAAGTTCAATCCGGCGGAAGGCATCAAGCCGGCTACCACGCCGTCGAAGAAAACCTACACGCAGGTGTTCGGCGAATGGCTGTGCGACGCGGCCGAGCTCGATCCGCGCGTGGTGGGCATCACGCCGGCCATGCGCGAAGGCTCGGGCATGGTCGAGTTCGAGAAGCGCTTCCCGGATCGTTATTTCGACGTCGGCATCGCCGAGCAGCACGCGGTGACGTTCGCCGGCGGCCTCGCCGCCGACGGCATGAAGCCGGTGGTCGCGATTTACTCGACCTTCCTGCAACGTGCCTACGATCAGTTGATCCACGACGTCGCGCTGCAAAATCTGCCGGTGGTGTTCGCTATCGACCGCGCGGGTCTGGTCGGTGCCGACGGCGCCACGCACGCAGGTGCTTACGACCTGGCGTTCCTGCGCTGCATCCCGAACATGACGGTGATGGCCGCGTCGGACGAAAACGAATGCCGTCAGATGCTGTACACGGCGTTGCAGCAGCCGAACCCGACGGCCGTGCGCTATCCACGCGGCGCCGGTACGGGTGTCGCAACCGTCAAGCAGATGGCTGTGCTGCCGATCGGCAAGGGTGAAATCCGTCGCGAGACTTCGCAACCCGCGGGCAAGCGGATCGCGATTCTGGCGTTCGGCACGATGGTCGCGCCGTCGCTGGCCGCCGCCGAGCAACTGGACGCCACGGTCGCGAACATGCGCTTCGTGAAGCCGCTGGACACGGATCTGGTCCGCCAGCTCGCCGAAACGCACGACGCCATCGTCACGGTCGAAGAAGGCTGCGTGATGGGCGGTGCGGGTTCGGCCTGCGTCGAAGCCCTGCTTGAAAGCGGCGTGTTGCGGCCGGTGCTGCAACTGGGCCTGCCCGATCAGTTCATCGATCATGGCGATCCGGGCAAGCTGCTCGCCGCGTGCGGTCTCGACGCCGTCGGCATCGCCAAGTCGATTCGCGAACGCTTTCTGTCGAGCGGCGCGGTCGGCGGTCAGTCGTCGGTGAAGCGCGTCGCTTAAAGCGTCGCATCAGGCGGCGCGGCTCGTCGCCCGAGCCGCGTTGCTATCGCGGTCATAGCAATCTCCAACTTGAATCGATGGGCCTTCTGGCCCATCATCCAACGCCGGCCGGGGCCGGCGTTCGCCGTTGCGCGACCTGATCCGCACGGCCGCCGAGCGCCCCCGAACTGTCGGTTCGCGACAGTCCGCGGCAGCCTTCCAAGGTGACTTCCTGCGGAGCGAAAAGCCTGCGCGGCCCGGCGTTTTCTGGAAAGGACAAGACAATGAATCAGATGAATCCCGCCTTTGTGATGCCCGACGTGCAAAGCACGCCCGATACGCGTCAGATCCCGATTCAGCGCGTCGGCGTGAAGGCCGTGCGTCATCCGTTGACGGTGCGTACGCAAAGCGGCGACGTCCAGCCGACAATCGGCACGTGGAATCTCGACGTGCATCTGCCCGCTGACCAGAAGGGCACGCATATGTCGCGATTCGTTGCGTTGCTTGAAGAGAACAAGGCGCCGCTGGAGTCGGCAACGTTCCGCACGATGCTCGCCGCGATGCTGGAAAAGCTCGAGGCCGAGGCCGGCCGTATTGAAGTGTCTTTCCCGTATTTCGTGAACAAGACCGCGCCGGTGTCGGGCGTGCAAAGCCTGCTGGACTACGAAGTCACGTTGACCGGCGAGACCCGTAACGGCGCGACGCGTCTGTTTCTGAAGGTGCTGGTGCCGGTCACGAGCCTGTGCCCGTGCTCGAAGAAGATCTCGCAGTACGGCGCGCACAACCAGCGCTCGCACGTCACGATCAACGCGGAATTGGCCGGCGACGTGGCCGTCGAAGAACTGGTTCGTATCGCTGAGGAAGAAGCGTCGTGCGAGCTGTGGGGCCTGCTGAAGCGCCCGGACGAGAAGTTCGTCACCGAGCGTGCCTACGAGAATCCGAAATTCGTCGAAGATCTGGTGCGCGACGTCGCGCAGCGTCTGAATGCGGACGAGCGGATCGTCGCGTATGTGCTTGAAGCGGAGAACTTCGAGTCGATTCACAATCACAGCGCGTACGCGGTGATCGAGCGCGATAAGCGGGCGGTTTGATACGTTCATTGCCCCACGCTGGTCGCCAATAAAAAAGCCGCTCTAAAAGAGCGGCTTTTTTACGCGCGCCGAACTACTGAGCTTTCGAGCTTAGCGTGCGAGCGAAGTCAGGTCCCAGCGCGGCTTCACCGTGAACGCGTAATCTTTGCCCGACTGATCCGGCCAGCGCTGCAAGCGCAACGCGCCGGCCAGCGCGATCATCGCGCCGTTGTCCGTGCACAGCGACAAATCCGGATAATGCACATAGAAATTGCGTTTCTTCGCTGCGGCGGAAAGCGCCTCGCGCAGTTGCCGGTTCGCGCCCACGCCGCCGGCCACCACCAACCGGTTCAGCTTGGTTTTTTTCAGCGCGGCCAGCGACTTCACCGCCAGCACGTCGACCGCTGCGTCCACGAAACCGCGGGCCAGATCGGCTTTCGCCTGCTCGCAGATATTCGCGCCGCCGAGCTTTTTTGCATGCGTGAGCACAGCGGTTTTCAAGCCGCTGAAGCTGAAGTCGAGGTCGCCGGAATGCAGCATGGGACGCGGCAGCACCACCGCGCCGGGCGTGCCGAATTCGGCCATGCGCGACACTTCGGGGCCGCCGGGATAACCGAGGCCGAGCAGCTTGGCGGTTTTGTCGAAGGCTTCGCCGGCTGCGTCGTCCAGTGTTTCGCCGAGCGTTTCGTACTCGCCGACGTCCGTTACGCGCATCAATTGCGTATGTCCGCCGGACACCAGCAGCGCGACAAACGGAAACGGCGGCGGCTCGTCCACCAGCAGCGGCGACAGCAAATGCCCTTCGAGATGGTGGATGCCGATAGTCGGCTTGTCCCACGCCATGGCCAGCGAATTGGCCACGCTCGCGCCGACCAGCAGCGCGCCCGCGAGCCCTGGCCCTTGCGTGTAGGCGATCGCGTCGATGTCGCTGCGCGCCGCACCGGCGCGCTCCATCACTTCTTCGAGCAACGGCAGCGCACGCCGGATATGGTCGCGCGACGCCAGTTCAGGCACCACGCCGCCGTATTCCCGATGCATCGCGATTTGCGAATGCAGCGCGTGCGCGAGCAGGCCGCGCTCTGTGTCGTAGAGCGCGAGACCGGTTTCGTCGCAGGAGCTTTCGATGCCGAGAACGAGCATGATGGATGGTTGGGTTCGAACGACCACGGCCGTGCGTGACACTGCGGATACGACGCGCAGGGACTGTCAGGACGCGGCCGAGAAAATGAAAAGGCAAGCCTGAAAGTATAGCAGTGCCGACAAGCCGCCGCAGACGCGCAGGTACAATGCGGCCCCATGGAATCCTTCGATATCGCGGTAATCGGCGCAGGCGCGGCCGGCATGATGTGCGCGGCCGTGGCCGGGCAACTCGGCCGTCGCGTGGTGCTGATCGACCACTCGCAGCGTCTCGCGGAAAAAATCCGCATCTCCGGCGGCGGCCGGTGCAACTTCACCAATCTGTACGCCGGCCCGGCTAATTACCTGTCTGCCAATCCGCATTTTTGCCGCTCGGCGCTGGCGCGCTATACGCCGCGCGACTTCATGGCGCTGCTCAAGCGGCATCACGTGACGTGGCACGAGAAGCACAAGGGGCAACTCTTCTGCGATCAGTCGAGCGACGCCGTCATCAATGTTTTGAAGGCCGAGTGCGACGCGGGCCGTGTCGCGTGGCGCACGCCGCTGTCGGTCGAGCAGGTGCGGCAGGACGCGGAAGGCCGCTACACGCTGGACACCCAGTCGGGTCCGATCACGGCGCGCGCGCTGGTGATCGCGACCGGCGGTCTGTCGATCCCCAAGATCGGCGCGACGGATTTCGCCTACCGCGTCGCGAAGCAATTCGGCCACAAGCTGATCGACACGCGCCCGGCGCTCGTCCCGCTGACCTTCGCCGCGGCCGACTGGGAGCCGTTCGCGGCGCTGTCGGGCGTATCGCTGGAAGTGCAACTCGCGACCGGCAACAAGAAGACCGGCGCGGAATTCAACGAAGATCTGCTGCTGACCCATCGAGGCCTGTCCGGCCCGGGCGTGCTGCAGATTTCGAGCTACTGGCAGCCCGGCGAGCCGATTCACATCAATCTGCTGCCGGAAAAGGACGCCACCACCGCGTTGCTGGAGGCCAAAACCGGCACGAAGCGCCAGATCGCCAATCTGCTGTCCGAATGGGTGCCGCAGCGGCTTGCGCACGTCTGGCTGGAAACCCACCAGATTCCCGCCGACGCACGCGTCGCCGATCTGCCGGACAAGACCCTGCGACGCGTCGGCGAGGCCTTGTCGCGCTGGACGCTCACGCCCAACGGCACCGAAGGCTATCGCAAGGCCGAAGTGACGCGCGGCGGGGTGGACACGCGCGACCTGTCGTCGGCGACGATGATGAGCGCGCGTGCGCCAGGTTTGTACTTCATCGGCGAGGCGGTCGACGTGACCGGCTGGCTCGGCGGCTACAATTTTCAGTGGGCGTGGGCGTCGGGCGTGGCGGCTGGACAGGCGGCTGCGGAGTACGCTCTGGGGGCTTGACGGCGCATTAGCTTTGTGAGAGAGCTCTGCTATACTCCTGAACCTTTACAAAGTGCCGTTATTGAAAAATGACGACCATCCGCGTAAAAGACAACGAGCCGTTTGAGTTGCCATGCGCCGTTTCAAGCGCAGCATGGAGAAAACCGGCTGGTTGACGGAACTTCGCGCTCGCGAGTTTTACGAAAAGCCTACGGCTGAGCGCAAGAAAGCGGCTGCGGTGAAGCGTCATTTCAAGCATCTGCGTGGCCAGATGCTGCCAAAAAAGTTCTACTGATTCTGGCGTTGCCGCGGTTCCCGTCGAACGGAGCGGCGACATCCAACCGGTGAGGGCGCTGCAGGCGCCGTCACGGAAAACACGGTCCCTTCGGGCCAGCCGGCAGGGTCGCACACATTACGCATATCGCGCCAACCCGTTTGAGGAAGCAGTCCCAAGCGGGTATTCGTGTTGATGCGGTCGGCCCGGCCGGATTTTCAAATTCCAACGCATTCAGGTGAGTGATGAGTCTCAAGGACCAGATCAACGACGACATGAAAGCCGCCATGCGGGCGCGTGAAACCGAGCGTCTCGGCACGATCCGCCTGTTGCTCGCCGCGATCAAGCAACGCGAAGTCGACGAGCGCATCACGCTCGACGACACGGCGATCACCGCGGTCATCGACAAGATGATCAAGCAGCGCAAAGACTCGATCAGCCAGTTCGAAGCGGCCAGCCGCACGGATCTCGCCGACAAGGAAAAGGCCGAAATGGCGATCCTGTCCGCGTATATGCCGGAGCAGATGTCCGAGGCGGAGATCGTTGCCGAAGTTCAGGCCGCGGTCGCGCAAACCGGCGCTGCCGGCCCGCAGGACATGGGCAAGGTGATGGGCGTGCTGAAGCCGAAGCTGGCCGGCCGCGCCGACATGACCGCCGTCTCGGCGCAAGTCAAAGCCGCGCTCGCGAAGTAATTTCCGTCTATCGGGTCTGCGCGCACCGTCGCTCGACGGGCGGCGCGCGCAGCCTTGAGCTTTTCAGGTAGCGTCATTTACTGTGATTCCTCCGTCATTTCTGCAGGACCTGCTCAACCGCGTCGATATCGTCGACGTGGTCGGCCGGTATGTGCAGCTGAAAAAGGGCGGCGCGAACTTCATGGGGCTGTGCCCGTTTCACAACGAAAAAAGCCCCTCGTTTACGGTTAGTCCGACTAAACAGTTCTATCACTGCTTCGGCTGTGGTGCGCACGGCACGGCGATCGGGTTCCTGATGGAACACGTTGGCTCGTCGTTCCCCGAGGCCGTCAACGATCTCGCGCAGTCGGTCGGCTTGACCGTGCCGAACGAGCCGTCGCCGGGGTATGGCGGCGGGGGCGGCGGCTATGCGCCAGCGGCGTCCAAAGCGGTCACCACGGCGCTTTCCGACGTCATGCAAACCGCCTGCGATTTTTACCGCAAGCAACTGCGTGGCGCGCCCACCGCGATTCAGTATCTGAAGAAACGCGGCTTGACCGGCGAGATCGCTGCCCGCTTCGGACTCGGCTACGCCCCAGACGGCTGGCAGAACCTCGAGCCGGCATTTCCTAACTATCGGGACGATTCGCTGGTCGAGTCGGGGCTGGTGATTGTCAGCGAAAAGTCGGACGCGCAGGGTCAGAACCGCCGTTACGACCGCTTTCGCGAGCGGATCATGTTCCCAATACGCAATGTGAAGGGGCAGGTGATCGGCTTCGGCGGCCGGGTACTGGACAGCGGCGAGCCGAAATATTTGAATTCGCCCGAAACGCCGCTATTTAACAAAGGCAGCGAGTTGTACGGGCTGTTCGAGGCGCGTCTGGCGATTCGCGAACAGCACTACGTGCTGGTGGTCGAAGGCTATATGGACGTGGTCGCGCTGGCCCAATTGGGGTTTCAGAACGCGGTCGCGACGCTCGGCACGGCCTGCACGCCAATTCATGTGCAGAAACTGATGCGTCAGACCGATACGGTCATTTTCAGTTTCGACGGCGACTCGGCGGGGCGGCGCGCCGCGCGCCGCGCGCTGGACGCCTGTCTGCCGCACGCGGCCGACAATCGCACCATCCGCTTCCTGTTTCTGCCGTCCGAGCACGATCCGGACAGCTACGTGCGTGAATTCGGCACCGAGGGCTTCGCCGAGCAGGTCGAGCGCGCCATGCCGCTGTCGCAGTTCATGCTCAATGAGGTGCTGACCGGCAAGGAGCTGGATCAGCCCGAAGGCCGGGCCCGCGCGCTGTTCGACGCCAAGCCCTTGCTGCAGGCGCTGCCGGCCAATGCGCTGCGCGCCCAGATCATGCATATGTTCGCCGACCGGCTCGACGTGCCGTTCGACGAAGTGGCGGCCCTCTGCGAGGTCGATTCGCGGATCGCGGTGGCCGCCCGCTCGGCGCCGGCCCGCAAAGACCGGCGCAGCGTGACCGGGATCGAAGAGAAAACGCTGCGCAATCTGGTGATGTATCCGCGCACGGTGGCGGTGCTCGACGAAGACGCCGAGCAGGCGCTTCTGACGGTGACGCGGCACGGCGAGCTGTTCGAAGAAGTGACGACGCACGCGCGTGCGCTGGGCGATTCGGCGGAGTTTCAGTTGCTGTCCGATCTATTGCGAAACGGCGCGAACGCCCCAACTTTCGAGGAAATCTTTCGCAAAATTCTAGACTATGATGAAAACGTCCGGGATTTGTTGCTGAAGGACCCGGAGGATGCGACCGTCATCGAGGAACGGCGCGAGCAGGAGCGAATTGTCGGCGAGGAATTGAAAGCCGCGATTCTGAAGATGCGGTACGACGCTTATTGCGATCGTCTCGAGCAACTTTCGCGGCAATCCCGGCACACGCCGGAGGAGTTTGCGGAGCTGTCGGAGTTGAACCGGAAGCGGGCCGACATGAAGCGCCAGCTGGGGCTCTAGGCCGGTTGCGAAGGGTCGAAGTGGTATAATAAAAGGTTTCCAGCGGTTTGTTTTTCAAAGGGTTTTCCTAGCAAAGGCCAACAGGCGAAGGGCGATGCGATGGCAAAGACTACAGGCGGAAATAAAGCGGCAGGCACAGGCTCGAAGGAGCCGACCAGAAAGGTCACCGAGGCCAGGCTAGATTCTTCCGCCAGAAAAACGTCTACCGTCAGTGTTGCACCGGTTGCGGGGAAGAAATCCTTGACCAGTTCCGCTGCACGAGCGGAGCAGGTTGAGGCAGCGAGAGTGGTATCACCACCGGTCACGAAGCGGCCGGGTGTCAGAAGCGCAAGGGAAGCGGTTGTCGCGCAGGACGATGCGGCAGTCCGCGAGGTTCCAGTATCCACGGTTCAACCGGCTGGCGTCCACCAGCCGCGAGTCGAGACTACAGCCGGTACGGCGAACTCCATGACGAAAAAGCTGAATGAAGTACCCGTCGATGACGAAGCAACCCAAAGCGAAGAAACCCCTGCCGCCGCGGCTCCGGCCAAAGTGGAAAAGGTCAAGGCTCGCGACCGTCGTGCAAAGGAAAAAGCGCTGCTGAAAGACGCGTTCGCGTCGTCACAGCCGGGCACGGTCGAGGAACTCGAGGAGCGCCGTTCCAAACTGCGCACGCTGATCAAGCTCGGCAAGGAGCGCGGCTTCCTCACGTACGCCGAAATCAACGACCACCTGCCGGACAACTTCACCGAGACCGAGGCGATCGAAGGCATCATCAGCACGTTCAACGACATGGGCGTGGCGGTGTATGAACAGGCCCCGGACGCTGAAACGCTGCTGCTGAACGACAACGCACCCGCCGCTTCGTCGGACGACGAAGTGGAAGAGGAAGCCGAAGTCGCGCTGTCCACCGTCGACTCCGAATTCGGCCGCACCACCGACCCGGTCCGCATGTACATGCGCGAAATGGGCACGGTCGAGCTGCTCACGCGCGAAGGCGAAATCGAAATCGCCAAGCGGATCGAAGACGGTCTGAAGCACATGGTGATGGCAATCTCCGCGTGCCCGACCACGATCGCCGACATCCTCGCCATGGCTGAGCGGGTCGCGAACGAGGAAATCCGGATCGACGAACTGGTGGACGGCCTGATCGACGCCAACGCGGAAGACGCGGACGGCTTCTCCGCGCAAGAGGCGGAAGCGATCGAGAGCGACGAAGAAGAAGTCGAAGAAGAGTCCGAGGAAGACGAGGAAGAAGACGACGGCACGGCGCAAGCCACGGCCAACGCAGCGCAGATGGAAGCGCTCAAGCGTGCGTCGCTCGAAAAGTTTGCCCTGATCAGCGAATGGTTCGACAAGATGCGTCGCGCGTTCGAGAAAGAAGGCTACAAGTCCAAGTCGTATCTGAAGGCTCAGGAAACGATCCAGAACGAACTGATGACGATCCGCTTCACCGCGCGCACGGTCGAGCGTCTGTGCGATACGTTGCGCGCGCAAGTGGACGAAGTGCGTCAGGTCGAGCGTCAGATTCTGCACACGGTGGTCGACAAGTGCGGCATGCCGCGCGCGGAGTTCATCGCGCGTTTTCCGGGCAGCGAAACGGATCTCGAATGGGCCGACCGGATTGTCGGCGAGGGTCACGCCTACAGCGCGATCCTCACGCGGAACATTCCGGCTATCCGCGAACAGCAGCAACGTCTGCTGGACCTGCAGGCGCGTGTCGTATTGCCGCTGAAGGACCTGAAGGAAACCAACCGTCAGATGGCGGCCGGTGAACTGAAGGCGCGGCAAGCCAAGCGCGAAATGACCGAGGCGAATTTGCGTCTCGTGATCTCGATCGCGAAGAAGTACACGAACCGTGGTCTGCAGTTCCTCGACCTGATTCAGGAAGGCAATATCGGCCTGATGAAGGCGGTGGACAAATTCGAATATCGCCGCGGCTACAAGTTCTCCACGTACGCCACGTGGTGGATTCGCCAGGCCATTACGCGTTCGATCGCCGACCAGGCGCGTACGATCCGGATTCCGGTTCACATGATCGAAACGATCAACAAGATGAACCGTATTTCGCGTCAGATTCTGCAGGAAACCGGTCTCGAACCGGATCCGGCAACGCTGGCCGAGAAGATGGAAATGCCGGAAGACAAGATCCGCAAGATCATGAAGATCGCGAAAGAGCCGATCTCCATGGAAACGCCGATCGGTGACGACGACGATTCGCATCTGGGCGACTTCATCGAAGATACGAACACGGTGGCGCCGGCGGATGCGGCCTTGCATGCCAGCATGCGCGACGTCGTGAAAGATGTGCTCGACTCGTTGACGCCGCGCGAAGCGAAGGTGCTGCGCATGCGTTTCGGTATCGAGATGAGCACCGATCACACGCTCGAAGAAGTCGGCAAGCAGTTCGACGTGACGCGTGAGCGGATCCGTCAGATCGAGGCGAAGGCGCTGCGCAAGCTGCGTCATCCGAGCCGTTCGGACAAGCTGAAGTCGTTCCTTGAAGGGAATTGATCGACGCTTGTAGCGTGTAGTAATCGATGTAGCGGTTTGAAGGGGCTTCCCGGTTGTTTCGCGATAGCGAAGCGGTTGCGGAGGCCCCTTTTTCGTGTAGTATGTCGGCCAATCAAGGAATCGGCCCGGCCTTCAAGACCGGGTCTTTTTCTTGGGCCGGACGCCGTGCTGGTTGCAGGCAGCGGACTCATAATCCGCCTCCGAAAGGACATCGTCGGTTCGAATCCGACCCGGCCCACCATCAATGTAAAAAGGGTTTCGAGACTTCGAAACCCTTTTTCGTTTTACGGCTTGAAATCGGTAATGGCGTGCGGCGATATAGCGCGTCCACCGCGCGATTAATTCGGATTCGGATTTCGGGTGTGTGGATTCCAGCCGGGTTTTGCGGGTATGCCGGAGCTGGATTTCTCGTTGGCGGTCAAGCGCACAGACTGATCCGCAACGTGCCGCTAGTCTGCCTAAGTACGACCCTGAATTCCGTCCCTGCCTGTGGCACATGGTTTGCTCAATGTCGGCGTCAAGACCGTACCCATAACGAGAACTATCATGCGACCCGACCACACCGTTACCGAATTCGTTCCGCCTCAACCTTTGTTGGCTTCATCCGTGGAAGACGGCGGGGAAGCCATGCCGCGCAGGCAAATCTCCGCGCTGGCACGTGCGACATTCTGCTTTGCGTGGCTATTCGGACTGGAGGCGTTCCTGAGCGCATCGGCCGACGAGGTGCCGCGCGCCCGGCTCGATCACCACTGAAATGGTTGAGAAGGTCGGTGCGGTCGCTCGACGAAGTCGATCAGGCCACCCTTGGCCCCCCGGACGCGACACGCCATAGGGTAAGGCTTGCCGGTAATTAGGGAAACTCCGTGTAAAAATTGGAACCGCTTCGCCGTTAAATAAAGACGGAAGGCTGTTCGATGTTTGCCGTCCGCTTTCAGCACGGGTTTTTGTCACGCGGCGGCCGGCGCCGCAACTCACCTCCGGGCAATGCCCGTGCCGAAAGCTTCACTTTCGACACTTGCGCTGTTACAGCGTACAGCGCGAACGAGCATGAGCGACCCAAGCAGGATTTCATAAGACCGCCCTAAGGGCGGTTTTTTCTTGGGCTGTCTTCTGGCTGCGCCAGCGCGCGACCTAGCCGCATTGGCGCCGCGCGAATTGAGTTCGCAACCACTTCGCCGTTGTAAAACCTTTATGACCTGCATCAAATATTGCGGGATAACTGGCATTTAAATGCACGACCGCATTTTCCAGATTAAGTTCCCGTCTTTCTAAAATAAATCTACTCCCCTCCGTAATACCCTTTTTGTCATTGCCTCAATTTCGAGCAATATGCCGGCTTTCATCATTCTTGGGTCCGACCCGATTACGTCACGCGTATTAAACACTGTTGCATGCGCACAACTTTTAATATTGAGAGATTGCAAATGACTTATGTCTGGAGCAGGCGCCAGACGTCTGCGATGTTGCGATAAATGCAGGAAAAACAACGACTTAAGGCCTGGCAGGTCCGGATTATTGCGGATTCTGAAAAATCATGTTGTGTAAATTGCGGGCGTTACCACCAGGGTCGCCCCCTACACTCACGCTTCGTTTCAAGGGTGCCCAGATGCCGACCGGAAAACGGTTCGGCGAACACGGGCAGCAGCGGATGTCATGCATGCGCAGCTGAGGCAAGTCCCGCTCCCCGCGTAAATTTATCGAACAGGAGTCCCACGCATGAAAAAGAGTCTCATCGTTGTTGCGGTTGCCGCATCGTTCGCTTCCGTCGCTCACGCTCAAAGCAGCGTGACCCTGTATGGTTTGCTCGACGCAGGCCTGACGTACACCAGCAACGTCAACCACAACGCAAAGTACTCGGCAGGTAGCGGTGGCATCAACCAAAGCATGTTCGGTCTGCGTGGTTCGGAAGATCTGGGCGGCGGTCTGAAGGCAATCTTCACGTTGGAAAGCGGCTTCAACATCAACAACGGCAAGTTCGCTAACAACAACGGCATGTTCAACCGTCAGTCGTTCGTCGGTCTGTCGAGCGCGCAATTCGGTACGGTCACGCTGGGTCGTCAATACGACGCAGCGCAAGACTACCTGGCACCGCTGACCGCAACGGGCAGCTGGGGCGGTACGTACTTCGCTCACCCGTTCAACAACGACAACCTGAGCACGAACGGCGGCTACTCGGTCAACAACTCGATCAAGTACTCGAGCGCTAACTACGCTGGCTTCACGTTCGGCGGCACGTACGGCTTCTCGAACCAGGCTGGCGCATTCGCAAACAACCGCGAATACAGCGTTGGTGCTGCATACCAGTGGCAAGGTCTGCACCTCGGTGCTGCTTACGCACAGCAGAACAACCCGGGCGCAGGTAACGGCGGCGCGTCGGACGGTTCGTACGTCAACGCACTGGCAGGCAACGTCGGCAGCTTCCGTCAGCGTGAATTCGGCTTTGCTGGTTCGTACGCATTCGGCCCGGCTACCCTGGGTCTGGCATGGACGCAATCGCGTTCGGACAACTTCGTCGGTGGTGCACAGTCGCTGCGCGCTAACAACTACGAAGTCAACGGCAAGTACAACCTGACGCCGGCTATGAGCCTGGGCGTTGCGTACACGTTCACCGACGGCAAGGGCTACGGCGTTGCTGCCAACGGTGGTTCGGAATCGGTTCGCTACCACCAGATCGGCGTGCAAGCTGACTACTCGCTGTCGCGTCGTACGGACGTCTACGCTCAAGCCGTGTACCAGCACGCAATGGGCGACGGCGGTGTCGCTTCGATCTACAGCGGCGACAACTCGCAACTGCCGTCGTCGTCGAAGAACCAGACGGCTGCTACGGTCGGTCTGCGTCACCGCTTCTAAGCTTCCGCAGAAGCTAGTTGTTGTGGAAAAGGTGCCGTTCGCGGCACCTTTTTTTATGGGCGCGCGATATGCGCAAGCCGCCACATCCGCATGCCAGACGCCGCCGCGCCCAGCAAAGCCCGAGTAGGCCCGCCGGGCCCACCCCTGATCCAGACGCTTTAGAAAATCGTCCGCAGACCTAGCGCAACGCCGGTCTGATTGTTTTTGCCCGGCAACTCAACCGACGCGGCGCCCGACACCTTGTCGAAATCGACCGTGCCGTACACCTCGGTGCGCTTCGACAGCGCGTATTCCGCCAGCGCCACGAACGTATAGCGATTGCCGCTGCCCAGCAGACTGTTGCCGATCGCCGCATTCGACATGTGGTCGTAGTACGCCGCACCGGTCAGCGTCAGCGCGTGGGTAGCCTGCCAGGTCATGCCGGCAAACGGGCCGTTGTCGACCCGACCCGAACCCTTCAGGATGTCGACGCCTTGCACGAGCGGTTGCTGCGCCAATGCGCTATCGACGAAACCCGTGTCGTCCTTCGAATGCAGATAGCCGATGTACACCTTCGCCGTGCTGAAGGCATAGACCGCGTCCGCGTTGAAGAGGGTTTGCTTGTGATTGCTGTTGTCGCTGTTCTGCTGCACCCCGGCCGCGACGCTCAACGGACCGGCCACGTACGACAACATGAAGCCGACCATATTGCCGGCGCCGAGATGGCCCGGAACCTGCCCGGAGAAGCCGCCCACGCCGGTCGATTCCGCGTTGGTGCCGAACGAGTACATCGCGGCCATGGTCAGGCCTTTGTACGTGCCGGTGTATTTGACGGCGTTGTCGGCATAGAGCCCGGCGCCGAGCGCGCCCGGCAGCCACGAGTTTTCCGCGTAGTTACCGACGGTCAGCGGATCATAGGTATCGCTGAGCAGATCGAACAACGGCGTCTTCTGACGACCGAGCGTGACCGTGCCGTATTGGCTACTAAGGCCGACATACGCGTTGCGGTTGAAGAGTCGCTGGCTGTCCGAGGCCGAGCCGTCCTGCAGATTGATGCCGCTTTCCAGATCGAAAATCGCCTTCAGACCGCCGCCCAGGTCTTCCGAACCGCGCAGACCCCAGCGACTATTGGTGATCGCGCCGTTGGTCATGAACAGGCGCCCGTCGTTCTTCGCGTTGGAATGGCTCAGGTAGCGCAAGCTCACATCGGCCACGCCGTATAGCGTGATCGAACTTTGTGCCGAAGCCTGCTCGGATGTCATGGCGACGATCGCGCCGCCTATAACTGCGGCGGTCTTGAGGAGCCTTACTTGTCTCACTGGTTTTCCTGCTTGTCGGTTATGGATTTTTCATTGAGGCGCGCGGTGTAGCGTGGCCACGCCGCGGGCGCGCCGATAATAAATCACCACCTTCGTCACGCCAAAAATTCTTCGACGCAATAAATCGTTGCGTTTATTGACATTTGTCCACATGCATCTGACAAGAATTAACTTTCGTGAATGCGTGCTTGCGTTAGTCTGAAATTCATTTATCGATCGACCTTATTTTCGCGGCGACGCTAGCACGTGTGCTGCAGGCGCGTTTCTACTGCATGAATACTCTCGCTTCAAATCTGACTCACACACCGGCCGTTCACGATCTCACGGACGAGCAATGGCACCGCATCGTGCCGCTGCTGCCCGAAATGAAAGAGCACGGGCCTCGGCGCGGCCGTCCCAGCATCGACATTCGCCGCGTGATGAATAGCGTGATGTGGGTGCTGCGCACGCGCGCGCCGTGGAGCGCGATGCCCGAGCGCTATGCGCCGTATCAGACCGCGCATCGTTATTACCTGCGCTGGAAGAAGTCAGGCGTGCTGGCCGATATCGCCTTCACGCTATTTGGCAGCGACGCCATGCTCGAGCGGCCACTCACGCGACGCAGCGACGTGCGAGCCGCGTAAATCGCAACGGAAGTCGACTATCTGGTTGGGTAGTCGAACCTTCAAAAGAAAAAGCCGTCACCGGGCATTCCCTGTGACGGCTTTTTCATTAAAGCTTCTCGCGCCCGACGCGGCGCCATCCGGCTACGCGCGCTGCTCGACCTTGAACACCGCAACGGCATGCTGCAGGCGCTCCGTCTGCTCATCGAGCGAGCCCGCGGCGGCTGCGGCCTGCTCGACGAGCGCGGCGTTGCGTTGCGTGACGTCGTCCATCTGACGGATGGCGAGGTTGACTTCGCCGATGCCCGAACTCTGCTCCTTCGAAGCCGCGGAGATCTCATTGATGATGGCCGTCACGCGGCGCACTGCGTCGACCACTTCGCCGATCGTGCTGCCGGCCCGGCCGGCCAGCGACGAGCCTTCGCCGACTTGCGCGACCGACTGATCGATCAACACCTTGATCTCCTTAGCCGCCGTCGCGCTGCGTTGCGCGAGATTGCGCACTTCGCCCGCGACCACCGCAAAACCGCGGCCTTCTTCGCCGGCGCGGGCGGCTTCGACCGCCGCGTTCAGCGCGAGAATATTGGTCTGAAACGCAATGCCCTCGATCACGCTGATGATCTCGCCGATCTTGCGTGAACTATCGGTGATGCCGGCCATTTTCTGCACCACGTCGTTGACCACCTGACCGCCGCGCGCGGCGATGCTTGACGCGTCCGTCGCCAATTCCGATGCGGTGGCCGCGTTGTCGGCATTCTGCGTGACGGTCTTGGTGAGTTCGTCCATGCTGGCCGCGGTTTGCTGCAACGACGCGGCCTGTTCCTCGGTGCGGCTCGACAGATCCAGGTTGCCCGCGGCGATTTCCTTCGACGCGATCGTGATCGTCTCCGCGGACGTCTTGATGCGCGTGATGGTAGCCGCCAGTTGATCGCGCATCTCGCGCAGCGAGAACAGCAGGCTCGACGTGTCGTCGCGGCGCAGGTCGATGCGGGTGGCAAGATCGCCGCGCGCGATCTGCATGGCGATCGCGGCGGCAGTGGCCGGTTCGCCGCCGATCGAGCGCGACACGTTGCGCACTACGCGCGACGCGACGAATGAGACGAGCACGCCCAGCACCACGAGCATGCCGGCCGAGCGGGCTAGCGTCGCGTAGAACTGCGCCTGGATGTCGTCCATGTAAGCGCCGGCGATGAAATCCCAGCCCCAGGGCGCAAAACGCTTCACGTAGCCGATCTTTTCGCTCGGCGTCGTTTCGCCGGGTTTCGGCCACCAGTAGCGCAAGTAGCCCGAACCGCCCGCCGAGCCGCCCGCTTGCGCGATGTCGTGATAGAGCGCGTTGCCCTTCGCGTCGCGGAAGCCGCTCATGTCCTTGCCGTTCAACTTTGGGCTCATCGGATGATCGATCATCACCGAATCGCTGCGCACGATCGTCACGTAGCCGGACGCGCCGTAACGCTGCGCGTTGATGCGGGCGATGGCCTGCTGTTTAGCGACGTCGACGGAGAGCTTGCCGGCGTCGGCCTGCTTCGCGTAATCCGCGACGATCGACGCCGCCATGTCGGTGACGTCGGCCAGATCGGCCTGGCGTGCGTCCATTTGAGCGTTACGTGCATCGAACGCGTTCACAACGGTCACGATCAGGAGCGCGACCCAGCACAACAGCAACGGCACCCACAGTTTCTGTTTCAGTGTCAGACGGTTCATTATCGGTTTCGACGAGACGTTGAGCTCGGAATAGAGCGAGGCTGCAATCTGCGTTGCATAGTCCGCATAACGGCTGCGGTAGCGCTTTCTTTATCCGTCTGCTGAAAATTTAGGCGCGGATAAGCAAAACGGCCGCGCTCGGGCGGCCGTTGCAATGAGAGGGCGATGAAACGCGGTGCGGCGCGTGAGCGCTAGATCTGTTCGCGACCGAATGCGCCCAGACGCTCGAGATCGAGCACGTCGATCTGGTTGTACGAGAGGCGCAAAATCTGCAGCTTTTCGAGGTTTTGCAGCGCCTGATTGATCCGTTGACGTGATACGCCCGCTAACAGGCCGACTTCTTCCTGCGAAATAGCGAGTGTGCGGCCGGTGTCGGGATACAGATCGGGATTGAACAATTGCGCGAGCGATTGCGCGACGCGTGCATCCACATCGAGCAGCCGGCTATTCTGGATCGACGCGATGAACTCGCCCATCCGGTTGTTCAGTTGCCGGATCACGAAACCGGTGAACGGCAGGCTGCTCTCCAGCAGCGCATGGAACGTCGCCGATGGCACGAACATGACGAGCGAGGGCTGAATCGCGGCCACGTCGTACTTGCGTAGTTCGCGCTTGATCACGCTGCCTTCGCCGAACCAGCCGCCGGGCGGCACGCCCGACAGCGTGCAACTGCGCCCCGACGCGTTGTAGATGGCGAGCTTGATGAGGCCGGTGTGCACGCCGATCCAGTAGTCCGACGGCTCCTGGCGGCGGGCGATCCACGCGCCGCCGTCGAGCCGTTCCGCATGAGCGCTCGCGAGGACCATCGCCTGATGGTCGGCGGCGAGCGCGCGAAACCACGCGCAGGTGGCAAACAGGCGCGGCAGATCGTCGCGCGCGACCCGTTCGGTGCGGTGCGGCTGGGTGTCCGCGAGGACGGGGAGCGGAGCGTCGTTCATAAGCGGCTTGAGTGGCGGATTCGGCTGAAGTCGGGTGGCCCACGCTGGGGCGAACCACTCTGTCATTTGAATGACAGACAGTTCACCATGTCACTTGCTAGGCTAGCTTACCCACCAGAATAAGCGACGGCGCGGCCAGCGCCTCAGGAGACGAAGCGATGAAGCACATGTTCGAAGAAGGCCTCGAGCGGCGTGAGGCCAATTATGTCCCGCTGACGCCGATCGATTTCATCGCGCGCGCGGCCGAAGTCTACGGTGAGCGGCTGGCGGTCGTCCATGGGGAGATTCGCCGCACCTGGCGCGAGACGTACGAGCGCGCGCGGCGTCTGGCCAGTGCGCTGCGGCAGGCCGGCATCGAGCGCGGCGACACGGTGGCCGCCTTGCTGCCCAACATTCCTCCGATGATAGAAGCGCACTTCGGCGTGCCGATGGCCGGCGCTGTGCTCAACACGCTGAATACGCGGCTCGACGTGTCGTCGCTGCTATTCATGCTGCGCCATGGTGAGGCGAAGGCGTTGATCGTCGATACGGAATACGGCGAATTCGCGCATCGCGCCGCGCTGGAGTTTCCTGAGTTGCGTGTGATCAGTGTGGCCGACGCGATGCCCGCGGACCCCGCGAAGTTCATCCGCGCGACCGACTATGAAACGTTCCTGCAAGCCGGTGACCCCGCTTTCGCGTGGACGATGCCCGTCGACGAATGGGACGCCATCGCGCTGAACTATACGTCGGGCACGACCGGCGATCCGAAGGGCGTGGTCTATCACCATCGCGGCGCTTATCTGAATGCGCTCAGCAATATCCTCGAATGGGATATGCCCAGGCACGCGGTCTACTTATGGACGCTGCCGCTTTTCCACTGCAACGGCTGGTGTTTTCCATGGACCGTTGCCGCGCGCGCCGGCGTGAATGTCTGTCTGCGCCGATTCGACGCGAAGACGGTGTTCGACCTGATTCGCCGCGAGGGCATCACGCATTATTGCGGCGCGCCGATCGTGCAGAGCGCGCTCGCCAATGCGCCGGCTGAGTGGCGCGAGGGGATCACGCATCGCGTATCGACGATGGTGGCGGGCGCGGCCCCAGCGCCGGCCGTAATCGCGAAGATGAAGGAGATCGGTTTCGATCTGACGCACGTGTACGGGCTCACTGAAACTTATGGGCCGGCGGCCGTCTGCGCAAAACAGGAAGCGTGGGATGCCCTCGACGACAGCGCGCGCGCCGAAATGAATGCGCGGCAAGGCGTGCGCTACCACCTGCAATCGGCGGTGACGGTACTCGATCCGGACACGCACGAGCTTGTGCCCGCCGACGGCGAAACGCTCGGCGAGATCATGTTCCGCGGCAATATCTGCATGAAAGGGTATCTGAAGAACGAGCGCGCCACGGAGGCAAGCTTCCGCGGCGGTTGGTTCCATACCGGCGATCTCGGTGTGCGGATGCCTGACGGCTATATCCGCATTCGCGATCGCAGTAAGGACATCATCATTTCGGGCGGCGAGAACATCTCGAGTATCGAGGTCGAAGACACGCTGTATCGCCACCCTGCGGTATCGGTTGCCGCCGTGGTGGCGATGGCCGATCCGAAATGGGGGGAAGTGCCGTGCGCCTTCGTCGAACTCAAGGAAGGCGCGCAGGTGACCGAAGAAGAGATCATCGCGCACTGCCGGCTGTTTCTTGCGGGATTCAAATTGCCGAAAGCGGTGCGCTTCGGCGAATTACCGAAGACGTCGACGGGGAAAATCCAGAAGTTCGAACTGCGCGCGCGGATCAAGGCCGAAGGCCATGAATAGCGCGCGTGACCACGCTTATTGAGCGCGTTCAACCGCGCGTGTCGACCCAGTGGTGTGCCCAGCGTGCCGAGTGCTGCAAAGCCTGTTCTTCGTTCGTGAAGTAGTCGAGCGAATAGAACTGGTAGCGCCCTTCGGTGCGCGCGCTGTCAGCGCGTTCGAGCAGCAGGTTGGACGAAAACGAGCCATCGGGTAAACGGTGCGTCGAGGGTTTGACGGCATAGCCGTTGTAATGATGAATATGTTTGATTTGCATTTTATTTCTAATAATGTGCGAGTGCGCGCCGGCCGTGCGGACGCTAATGCGAGTCACGCGGACGAACTGATTCGAGCCATTGCGAGCCGAATTCTGACGCAGTCGGAAAGCGAAAAATGGGCGTTGAAGCCAGAGGGGAGAATGAGGTGCAACGAGGCGTTTGGCGCTTATGCAAGCTGCTGAAATGATTCGCAGCTAAAAAGCGATCGCGCCAGCTGTGGGAGACGAAGCTCCGCGAGGATGTCGCTGCAACCCGGTGTCCGTTGCCGGACACCGAGCCCTTCAAACTTTACAGCGGCGTGATGTTAGCCGCTTGCAGACCCTTCGGGCCTTGCTTCGTTTCGAAGCTCACCTTTTGGTTCTCAGCCAGCGTCTTGAAGCCATTGCCGCTGATTTCCGAGAAATGCGCGAACAGGTCGTCGCCGCCCTTGTCC
Organism: Burkholderia sp. 9120; assembly: GCF_000745015.1. NCBI lineage: Bacteria > Pseudomonadati > Pseudomonadota > Betaproteobacteria > Burkholderiales > Burkholderiaceae > Burkholderia > Burkholderia sp. 9120. The sequence goes on from NZ_JQNA01000002.1 coordinate 6,377,965, forward strand.
GGGGTGATGAAGCCAAAGCCTTTGCTGTCGTTGAACCACTTAACGGTACCGGTATCCATGAGGAATCCTTGAGTAAAAATAGAGAAAGATGTGCTCGGTTGATTGAGCGGATGAAGCGTCAAGGAGGGAGAGGACAACGAATACCGCTTGGGAGCGAGACATTGATGAACAGCAATCGAACTTCTTGAACTTCGGGTGGCAGAGTAACCGCTTAGGTGTGTCAGCGTCAACCCCTATCTCGTAACTATTTTGCCTGGCAAGTCGGATCGCCGACGCGACGCGCCTGGTGATGCGGCCCTGGTTCGTGGTTTGCCGTGTCGCGCGACACGGCAAACGGTTCGATCAACGGCGCGGCTTCAGATCCCCACTTTATGAGCGGTGAGGATCAGACGCAGACCCAGCGCGGTGACGGCGCTCGCGGCGACGCGATCGATCCACGCTTTCCATTGCAGATAGATTTCGCGCGGACGTTTGCTCGAAAAGCACAACGCGACGATCGTGTACCAGCCGGCTTCGATCGCGAAGATCGCGGGCGGCAATGCGAAGTAGCACCACAGCGGCGGATGCTGCGGGAGCAGGGCCGCGAAGATGCTGCCGTAGTAGACGGCGGTCTTCGGATTGCTGAGTTGTGTGCTCAAGCCGATCCAGAACGATTTGCGCGGATTGGTGACGGCAGCTTGCGAAGCGTCGAAGGCGAGCGGTTTAGCCGCGCCGCGCCAGATTTTCGACGCCAGATAGATCAGATAAAGCCCGCCCGCCACTTTCAGACCCACGTAGAGCCATTCGACGGTAGCGAGCAGCGTATAGAGCCCGAGCAACGCGATGCCGCTAAAGAACACACCGCCGATACCCATGCCGAGCGCAGTAGCAAGACCGTCGCCGCGAGAAAGTCCAATCGCATTGCGTGCCACGATAACGAAGCTCGGTCCTGGACTCATTGCGCCGAGCAGGAGCGCGGCAAGAATCGTGATGACGGCGGTTGAGGCATGCATGATGGTGTCTCCTTGGCGTGGACGGTCGAACGGCTATCGGTTGAACTTTGCCTGCTGGATGGAGCGACTCCCTTTGTTGCCGGCTATTGTAGCTTCGGCGCGTAAGTCGGCGAATTCGTCGGCGAGTTCGTCAGTGTGTGAGAGTGGATTGCCCAATACGTGAAAAAGAAATGAATTGCCGACGTCGCACGCAAACCATCCGTTGCTGCAAGCAGAAGAAATTGGATGCTAGAATTCCTGCCCATACGCAGAAGCAACCCCCGAATGGTGGGTGAGACACCGATCCCCTTCGAACCTATCGAACCGATTACCGGCAAATTCCCTGGAATCCAGGATTTGTTGGGCATGATTTCCCGGTGCAATTCGACTCGAACAGGACGTCATTGTGAATTCGAATTGCGCTCGGCCGATTCGAACCGCACCCAGGCTTCGCGTTGTTTAGCGAAGCCTTTTGTTTATCCAATGCGAGCAATACTAGCCTCGACACCACTACGTTATGAAAGAGCGAGAAGGACAAATGCAGCTCGACCTCGACGGGAATGCGCGTGAGCGCCTGATCGTCTGGATCCGCCGGCGCATGGACGACTACGGTATCACGTTGGAAGTGCTCGCCGAATCGATCGAGGCCGACGCGAATGCGGTTCGCGCGGTGCTGTACCGCGACGCTTTCGGCAATAGCTGGGACGGTTATGGCGATAAGCCGGATTGGCTCGCGCGCGCCATTCACGCTGGGCAGAACATCGATCACTTCCGTTGTTAATGGTGGGAACGCTTCGCTCGATTCGAACGATTCGCTTGGCGTAGTGAGCGCTGCGCATCGCTACGCCCTGTACGCGGCACACCCGCCCGTCTGCGGCGAATCGGCTGGCATGCGCCTTTACCGTTGATCGTCGGCACGATCTGTCTTAACATCGCCCGGGTCGTTGCCGGCTTCGTGTCCACTCCATTTCGGGCACACACGGCACAGAACTGGAAGCTGAATGCCGTACGGTCGTCGAAGTCCCTCGTTTGAATTCCCTGCCTGTCGTTTTCCTGCATGGCTCCGCTGTTTCGCGGCAATCGGCCTGTTATGGCTGAATATCGGCGCGTCGTTCGGTGCGGCTCATGAGCCTGTGCGGCATTCGTCCGCTCGCGTGAGCCGACATGTTGTGCCGTCGACGAAACATGCGTCGAAAGCGAAAGTCAACTCGTCCAATCAAGCGAAAAAGCCCACTGCCGGCAAAGCGCGGCGTCGCGTCGCGCACAAGCGCAAGCAGTTGACGAACGGCGAGCTGCCCATGCATGCCAGTCAGCACGCGACCAGGCATCGCAGGCAGGCCGCGCGCAATGCGCGCGAGCCGCGAGGCGTACGGCGTCCCACGGCGGTGACTGCGCAGCGCAACGCGACGTCCACTGCAGCATCGCGTACGGCCGCGCATGCGTCGTCTCGTTCACCTCATCTGCTGGCGCGCTGCGGCTATACGCCCAGGTCGCGCGCCTTGCTTCGCGCGAAAGCCGTTTATGTCGTGGACGAACGCACGCATACCGTACTGACCGAAAAGCAGGCCGACCGGATCATGCCGATCGCTTCGGTATCCAAACTGATGACGGCGGTCGTGTCGCTCGATGCCAAACACGCGCTGAATGCGCCGCTCGACGTCACCGTCCAGGATCAGGACTTCGACAAGTTCACCGGCTCGCGCCTGAGTGTGGGGTCGCGATTGTCGCGTCACGACATGCTGCATATCGCGCTGATGTCGTCGGAGAATCGTGCCGCCGCCGCGCTGAGTCGCGATTACACGGGCGGGCGACCGGGCTTCGTCGCTGCGATGAATGCGAAGGCGCGCGCGCTCGGCATGCGGCATACGTCGTTCGTCAACGGGACGGGTTTGTCGCCGCATAACGTTTCCACGGCGCGGGATTTGTCGCTACTGGTCGCGGCGGCGAGCCGCTATCCGTTGATTCGCGCGTATTCGACCGATCGCTCGCAAGTGGTTTTGCCGGGCGGCGGGCGGGCACGTTTGAGTTACGTGAACTCGAATGCGCTGGTGCGTGGCGGCGACCGCTCGATCGTTTTGCAGAAGACTGGCTTCATCAACGAGGCGGGTCACTGTGTCGTCGTGCGAATGAGGGTGCACGGTCGGCCCATCGATATCGTCGTGCTCGGCGCGCCAGGCGCACACGATCACATTGCCGACGTGGAGCGCATCAGCCGCTGGCTGCACTGTTCGCTTCGATAGCCGTTTGCGGTTTTCAGTTTGCAGTTTTCAGCAGCCACATCAAACCCGTCAGGCCAAAAAAAAGCCCGCGCGGGGCGGGCTTAACTACTCGGAGTTTCGCGATCCAGTCGCTAGACGGATCATGCTCAGTGTATGTGAAAGCTATATGAAAGTGTAGAAAAACCGTATCAAAGGTCGAAAAACACGGTTTCCTGATCGCCTTGCATGCGGATGTCGAACCGGTACACGTTGGCCGTGTCCGGCTCGCGGTGTGCGATCAGCGTGCCGCGCCGGTCCGCTGGGACTGCTGCCAGCACGGCGTCTTGCGCGTTCGCTTCGGCTTCGTCTTCGAAATAGATGCGTGTGAAGGTGTGCAGCAGCATGCCGCGCATCGTCACGATTACGTTCAGATGCGGCGCTTCGTCCGGGCTCACGCGGCCGGGTTTGACCGTTTCCACGACAAAACGCTTGTGCGGATCCGTGCCGGTGCCGACGCGCGCAAAACCGCGAAATCCCGTCTTCAGAATGTCTTCGCGCGATTCCGGGAAGTGGCCGTTCGCGTCGACTTGCGACACTTCGAGCATCGCGTCGCCGATCACTTTGCCGTCACCGTCGAACAACTGGCCGACGATCGTGATGTGCTCGCCGGCCGCTTCGCGGTCGGCCACCACGGGCGAGAACAGGCTCTTGAAATCGAAATCGTATTGCTGCGGGCACAGACCATAGGCGAAGTACGGTCCCACGGTCTGCGAAGGCGTTTGCTTAAGGGTGGTCATGGCTTAGCGCTCCATCGGCGTTTGATTGCGGCCGCGCAGCACGATGTCGAAGTCGTAGCCGAGCGCATAGGCTTCTTGCGTGGTGTCGAGCGAGAAGTTCGCGATCAGCAGGTCGCGGGCGTGTTCCGGCGTGCCCTGGAAAATCGGATCGAATGCGAGCAGCGGGTCGCCGGGGAAATACATCTGCGTCACGAGGCGCGAGCCGAAATGGTCGCCGAACAGCGAAAAGTGAATATGGTTCGGACGCCACGCGTTCGGGTGATTGCCCCACGGATACGCGCCCGGCTTGATGGTCAGAAAGCGGTAACGGCCGTCGTTGTCGGTAATGCAGCGGCCCGCGCCAAGAAAGTTCGGATCGAGCGGCGCGTCGTGCTGGTCGGCCTTGTGCACATAGCGGCCGGCAGCGTTGGCTTGCCAGATTTCGACCAGCGTATTGCGCACCGGTCGGCCGCCTTCGTCGAGCACGCGGCCTGTCACGATGATGCGTTCGCCGAGCGGCTCGCCGTTACGCACGGCATTGCGCGTCAGGTCGTGATCGAGCGCGCCGAGATCTTCCGTGCCGTACACCGGCACGCGCTGGTCGCGCAGCTTTTCCTTCAGCGGAATCAGCGGACGCGTCGGGCCGCGTTTGACCGATGAACCGTAGCCGGGATGGATGTAGGCGGGGTGGGACGCGAAGTCGCGCGGGGTGAGAGAGGACTCGTCCATCAGTGTCTCCTTCGGACAATTGTGGGATACGGCTTTATGAAGCGACTGTATCTAACCGGAGCGGTTATGAAAAATGACGTTTTCGACCGTTTCGTATAACCTGTCGTTATGCAACGCAGTCTCGCGGATAGCCGCGTCAAATTCCGTCATCTCCAGTGCTTTCTGGCCGTTGCGCAGTTCGGCAGTGTCCAGCGGGCCGCCGACAGCCTGTCGATCACCCAACCCGCCGTCTCCAAGACGATTGCCGAACTCGAGGCGATTCTCGGCGTGAAGCTATTCGAGCGCGGTCGCCATGGCGCGGTGCCGACCCGCGAAGGGCAGCTCTTCATGCCGCACGCCAGTGCCTGCGTCAGCGCGTTGCGGCAGGGCGTCGACCTGTTGGCGCGCGCGGAAGGCGCGGCGGCGGCCACGCTGGAAGTCGGTGTGCTGCCGACCGTGGCGGCGGCGCTGATGCCGCCGGTGCTGGAGCGGATCGGCGCGCTGTGGCCGCGCGTGATCGTGCGCCTCGCGACCGGCGCAAACCCGGAATTGCTCGAGCGGCTGAAAGCGGGCACGATCGAACTGGCGATCGGGCGCCTGGCCGATCCGGAGCGGATGGTGGGGCTCAGCTTCGAGCAGTTGTTCAGCGAGCCGTTGATCGCGGTGGTGCGAGCCGGGCATCCGCTGGCGTCGGGGCCGGGTTTGCCGGCCAGTGCGCTGGAAGATTATCCGGTGGTGTTGCCGCCGTTCGGCACGCTGATCCGGCAGTCGGCGGAAAGTTTGTTGAGCGCGTGGGGCGTGCCGCCGTTGTCGGCATTCGTTGAGGTGCTGTCGGTGTCCACGGGGCGGGCGCTCACGCTGGAGAACGGCGCGGTGTGGTTCGTGCCGCAGAGCGCGGTGGAATATGAGCTGGCGCACGGCATGCTGACGCGTTTGCCGTTGCCGTTTGCCGGCACCGACGAGCCGGTCGGTTTAATCCGGCGTTCGGATACGCAGCCGTCGCCGGTGGGGCGCGCGTTTATCGACGCGGTGCGCGAGGTCGCGCGGCAGCGGATGGTGGCGATGGCGGATAAGGCCGTGGACAAGGGCTCGCGTAAAGGCACGCGCGCGAAGAAGACGCCGAAGCATTGACGCTGGCCGGTGCGAACCACGAACCACGAACCACAACCGGCAACCGGCAACCGGCAACCGGCAACCGGCAACCGGCGCCTCTGTTCAAATGTGAACCATTTAGTACAAAATGTAGGTTGCGAACGCCCCGCGACCCGGTGTACAAACACGGTGCATATGCGCGTCGCGTACCGCATTGCCGCAGCGCACCACGCATCCGGCTTGAGCCCGCTGGAAAAAACAGGGTGCGCAGTCAACCGCAGCAACATCGAACACAGCAGTCGAACGACCGCACAAGGAGATTGCCATGCCCAGCGACCTGCCCACTCCCGACGCCGCGCTGCGCGCCGTGTCGGTGCCTGAGCACAACCCGCTCGGCACAGCCGGCCTCGAATTCGTGGAGTTCGCCGCGCGCGACCCGCAAGCGCTTGGCGAGACCTTCAGGCAGCTCGGCTTCAAGGCGATCGCCCGTCATATCAGTAAGGACGTCACGCTGTATCGCCAGGGCGAGATGCAATTCCTGATCAACGCCGAGCCCGATTCGTTCGCCGCCCGCTACGCCGAGGAATACGGCGCGGGCATCTGCGCGATCGGCATTCGCGTGGCCGACGCGCAGCGCGCATTCGACCGCGCGATCGACCTCGGCGCATGGGCGTTCGAAGGCGAGCGGCTCGGCAAGGGCGAATTGCTGATCCCGGCGATTCAGGGCATTGGCGACTCGCACATCTATTTCATCGACCGTTGGCGCGGACGCGGCGGGCAGCGCGGTGGCCTCGGCGACATCTCGATCTTCGACAGCGACTTCCGGCCCGTCGAGATCGACACGGCGCACGCCGATCTGAGTCACGCGGGAACCGGGCTCGTGGCCGTGGATCATCTGACGCAAACGGTCGGCGAGGGCCGCATGCAGGAATGGCTCGACTTCTATCGCGACCTGCTGAATTTCCGCGAGATTCACGAGTTGCACGCGAACTGGCACATCGCGGCGGAATCGCGGGTCATGGTGTCGCCGTGCGGCGCGATCCGCGTGCCGTTGTACGAAGAAGGCACGCGCCGGACCAACCTGATGCACGACTATTTGCCGGACCATCCGGGCGAGGGCGTGCAGCACATCGCGCTCGCCACCGACGACATTTTCGCGTGCGTCGAGCAACTGCTCGCGAACGGTGTCGAATTCGTCGAGCCGCCGCCGCGCTACTACGCGCAACTCGATACGCGTTTGCCCGGTCACGGGCTCGACGTCGAGCGGCTCAAACGCACGCATGTACTCGTGGATGGCGAAATCGGCGCCGACGGCGTGCCGTTACTGTTTTTTCAGACCTTCGTGCGCCGCCGTGTCGGCGAGATCTTCTTCGAGATCGTCCAGCGTCAGGGGCATCACGGTTTTGGCGAAGGCAATCTGAGCGCGCTGGCGCAGGCCCGAGATCAGCAAGCGGGCGGTTGAAGCGATTCAGCGGTTCAACGCGTCAAGGCTTCAAAGCGTCAAGGCTCCAACGCTTCAAGCCCCGAACGGCCGCCCGCTGCCGCCGGCCGCGCTCAATCACCGCCCGGATTACCCGCCAACGCCGGATTCACCGCCCCATAATCCGCCGCCTCATGCAGCAGCCACTCACGAAAGCTCGCGAGCGGCTTACCGTGACTCAACTCCGTCGGATAAACGAGGTAGTACGCCGAGTCGGCAACCGCCGGCGCGGCGAGCGGCACCGCGAGCGGAATCACAAGCCCGAGCTGTTCGAGCTGCGCATCCACAAAGAAGCGCGGCACCAGCGCGATGCCGAGGCCGGCCGCGGCGGCGCTGATCAGCATGGTGTGGAGTTCATAGCGCACGCCCTGCATGGTCCGGTTGTCGTCGACGCCCAGATTCGCGAACCACGCTGCCCAGCCGTCGGGCCGGGTGGTGGAGTGCAGCAGCGGATAGTCCAGCAGATCGGCCGGCTGTTCAACCGGCCGCGTCAGCAAACTCGCCGCGCACACCGGCACGACCTCTTCGCTAAACAGAAAATCCGCCGACGTGCCCGGCCACGTTGGTTTGCCGTAGTGAATCGCCGCTTCGAAATGCGTGTCGGCGAACGGGAACGTGCCGGTGCGCACGCCCATGTTCACGCGAACATCCGGATACCGCGCATTGAATGCCGCGAGCCGCGGAATCAGCCATTGCGACGCAAAGGTTGGCAGCACCGCCAGTTCCAGATAACCGCCGCCGCTGCCATGCGCGATGATCGACAGCGTGTCGCGGTCGAGCTGTTCCAGCGAGCGCCGCACCTGCGCGCTATACACCTTGCCCGCCTTGGTCAGCACCACACGCTGTTTGACGCGCACGAACAGCCGCACGCCGAGATTGGTTTCGAGCGTATTGATCTGCCGCGACACCGCGCTTTCGGTGAGAAACAGTTCGCGCGCCGCATGCGTGAAGCTCTCGTGCCGGGCGGCGGCTTCGAAAGCGAGCAGCGCGCCCATGTTGGGGATCTTGAATTTTCGCATGTTGATTCCGAAAACGCATCAAGTGTCGATTTTATCTCGCTTTACGGCGGCGCTGAGAATTTGAATAATGTTGCCTTCAAACTTGCCGTATCGCGCGTTGCGCGGCCACCGGCGGTCCCCGACAGCGCGTCGGCGAGCGCGCCAGGCATCACGTAAAGCCCCGTAGAGAACCCATATGCGAAACATCAAGAATGCGAATGTCGAACAACTGCTGCAGAAACTGCTAGGCGCCGACACCACCGCGCGGCTCTTCGCCACGCTGAACCATCCGCAGATTCTGAACGAGTGGGAAACGGGCACCGTCACGCGCGCGGAACTGGCGCAGGCGATGAACATGGCGCTGTTCGAAGACCTGCTGGCACGTTCGCCGAACGGCCGCCAGTACACGGACGAAACGATCGCCGCCGGCGGCAGCGTGTATTTCGATCACGGCGCGCTGCGCACGGTGCGCTGGCCGCACGGCGGCGCGCTGCCGATGGGCGAGGCCGCGTTCGCGCGCATTCTGCGTCCGCTCGGCTTCAGCATCAACGGTCGCTATCCGCTCGACCGCTTGGGTATGACCGGCCGCGCGTGGGCACACGACGACGCGCCGGATGAAATCTCGCAATTCTTCGTCAGCGAATTGCATCCCGAGCGTTTTTCCGAGGCTTTCCAGCAGGCCGTGACGAACGTGATCGGCGCCTCGCGCGATCCGTTGACGCCGCGCGCCGTCGGCCAGTTGTGGGAGCTCGAACGCGACGGCGTGCTGCCGCTCGACGCGGCGCACGAATTGCTGCCCGTGATCGTCGGCGCGTTCGCGCGTCAGCACGAGACACCACGTGAAGCCGATTACGAAGTATTGTTGAAGGAGTCGGCGGAAATGGCGTGGATCGCCACGGAAGGCAACGCGTTCAATCACGCCACCGATCGCGTCGCGGACGTCTTCCAGCTCTCCGACGACGAGAAGGCCAAGGGTCGTCCGATGAAGCCGGAAGTCGAGCGCTCGCGTTCGGGCCGCGTGTTCCAGACCGCGTATCGCGCGGACAGGGTGCGTCGCGAATTCGTTACGGCCGACGGCGGTGTCGTGACGCGTGACGTGCCGGGCTCGTTCTACGAGTTCATCACGCGCAAGCGCACGTTCGATCAGGACGCGCGCCGCTGGGAAACCGACCTGCGTTTCGACGCGGGCAACGCTCAAGGCATCTTCAAGATGACGGCGAGCCAGGCGGCATGAGCGTCGAGCAACGGCGCTCGAACGTTGAACAGAACACGTGAGGGCGCGGCAGTGGGAACATCAACATCATTCGATGAAGCGCAAGCGAATACGCCGCACGATACCGAGCGGGGCACGCTAAACGCCGCACGCGTGGCCACGCCGTTCAAAGGCACCGCCGCCGTGCTGCAGGCACTCGAAGCGGACCTGCGCCGCCATGTGCGCGGCGAAGTGCGCTTCGATCAGGGCTCGAAAGCGCTGTATGCGGCGGATGCGTCGAACTATCGTCAGGTTCCGCTCGGCGTTGTCGTCCCCGCCGATGTCGACGATCTGCTGGCCACGCTCGCCGCCTGCCGCCGCAACGACGTACCGTTTTTGCCGCGCGGCGGCGGCACGTCGCAGAACGGCCAATGCGTGAACGTCGCGGTGGTGGCCGACGCGAGCAGGTACGTGAACCGCGTCGTGTCGGTCGATCCGGTCGCGCGCGTGGCGATCGTCGAACCGGGCGTGGTGTGCGACACCTTGCGTGACGCCGCCGAACAACACGGCCTCACCTTCGCCCCCGATCCGGCCACGCATAGCCGCTGCACGCTCGGCGGCATGATCGCCAACAACTCGTGCGGCGCACATTCGGTGATGGCGGGCAAGACGGTGGAAAACGTCGAAGCGCTGGAAATCGCGACCTTCGACGGTGCGCGTTTCTGGGTCGGCCCGACTTCCGACGCGGAGCTCGAAAGCATCATCGCGGCCGGCGGCCGTCAGGGCGAAATCTACGCCGCGCTCCGGCAATTGCGCGACACCTACGCCGAGCAGATTCGCGCGAAATTCCCGCGTATCAAACGGCGCGTGTCGGGCTTCAATCTCGATCAACTGTTGCCGGAAAACGGCTTCAACGTGGCGCGCGCGCTAGTCGGCACCGAGGGCACCTGCGCGGTGACCTTGCAGGCGAAAGTGCGCCTCGTGAAGAGTCCGGCGAAGCGCGTGATCGTCGTGGTCGGCTTCACTGATATCTACATCGCGGCGGATGCCGTGCCGAATTTCATGCGCTGGGAGCCGATTGCGATCGAAGGACTCGACCGCGCGATCATTCGCGGCTTGCAGGCGCGCGGGTTGAAGAAGGACGAGATCGCGCTGCTGCCGCAGGGCGACGCATGGGTCGTGCTCGAATTCGGCGCGGACACGCAAGAAGCGGTGATGCAGCGGGCACAAGCCGCCGCGGCGTATTTTTCGTCCGGCGAGGCGGGGCCGAACGTGTCGGCGATGCTCGTCGAAGATCGCGTGTTGCAGGCGAAGGTGTGGTCGATTCGCGAGACGGGGGCGTCGGCGGTGGCGTTGTCGGTTGAGGACGGCGCGCCGGATCCGGTGGTTGGCTGGGAAGACGCCGCCGTCGATCCGATGCGGCTCGGCGACTACCTGCGCGCGTTTCAGGCGCTGGTGGACCGCTATGGCTACGAGACGAGCCTGTACGGCCATTTCGGCGACGGCTGCGTGCACGCTCGTATTACGTTCGATCTGCGCAGTGCGGCGGGCGTCGCGACGTGGCGCAAGTTTCTGCGCGAAGCGGCGGAACTGGTGGTCGAATTCGGCGGCTCGCTGTCGGGCGAACATGGCGACGGCCAGGCCAAGGCCGAGTTCCTGCCGATCATGTACGGCCCGGAATTGATGCACGCCATGGAGCAATTCAAGGCGATCTGGGATCCGGCCAATCGTCTGAATCCCGGCAAGGTCGTGCATGCGTATCGTGCCGACGAAAATCTGCGGATGGGTCCGGCCTACAAGCCGGTGACGCTGCAAACGAAGCTCACGTTCGCCAGCCCGGAAGGCGACGGTTTCCAGCGCGAGATCGAGCGCTGCATCGGGATGGGCAAGTGTCGTTCGCTCGAAGGCGGCACGATGTGCCCGAGCTATCGCGCCACGCGTGAAGAGCGCTATTCGACCCGTGGCCGCGCGCATCTGTTCTGGGAAATGCTGCAAGGCGACGTGATCGCCGACGGCTGGCAAAGCCGCGAAGTGAAAGAGGCACTCGATACTTGTCTTGCCTGCAAGGGCTGCAAATCCGATTGCCCGACGCATACGGATATGGCTTCGTACAAGGCCGAGTTTCTCTCGCATTACTACGAGACGAAGCGTCGGCCACGGCAGGCGCTGTTCATGGGGCGCATCGGCGAATGGGCGCCATGGGCGGCGCGCTTTCCGCGTTTGACGAACTTCATGACGTCGGCGCCGGGCCTGGCTTCGCTCGGCAAGTGGGTGGCGGGCGTGGCGCAGACGCGTGAGTTGCCGCGCTTCGCCGGGACGACGTATCGGGAGATCGCGCGGCGTTCTTCATCCAACTCGTCCAACTCTCGTGGGGCTGAGGGTAACGTTGGCAACGTGGGGAAGAAAGTCATTCTCTGGGTCGACACGTTCAACGATCACTTCACGCCCGAAATCGCCGAAGCCGCCGCGGATGTTTTAAAGCAACTCGGCTGGCACGTCGTGCTGCCGAAGAATCGCCTGTGCTGCGGGCGTCCGCTGTATGACTTCGGCCTGCTCGAACGCGCGCGTGAACTGCTCATGCACATTCTCGACGACCTCGCGGACGATATCGCCGCTGGTGTGCCGCTGGTCGGTCTCGAACCCGGTTGTTTATCCGTCTTCAAGGACGAACTGCTGAAGCAATTGCCCGGTCACGCGTTGGCGAAGCAGTTGTCCGCGCAAACATTTCTGTTCTCGGATTTCGTCGCGCGTCAGCCGTTCGACTGGCCGACGCTCTCCGCGGATGTGATCGTGCACGGGCATTGTCATCAGAAGGCGCTGTTCGGCATGCAAGGCGACACGGCGTTGCTGAACAAACTCGGCGTGACCTGGAAACTGCTCGACACGGGATGCTGCGGCATGGCGGGATCGTTCGGCTTTAACGCCGAGCATCACGCGTTGTCGGAGAAGATCGGCGAAGACACGCTGTTTCCGGCCGTGCGTGAAGCGACGGCGGCGAATGCGGAAACGATCGTGCTGACCAATGGTTTTAGTTGCCGCGAGCAGATCGAACAGGGAACGGGCCGCCACGCAATGCATATTGCGCAACTCGCGCAGCGGGCATTGGCGGCGGCGCGCGTGGACGTGGTTGCTGACGTTACGGTCGGTTAAGACGCTACGCGCGGATTGCAGCGTGCGCGCGTGTTATTTCTTCGGTGAATCGGTGGCGGTCGGCACGGTCGGGATGTCGGCGCTGGTCGCCATCCACAACACTTCGGCGTCTTCGTCGCTCGTCGAAACCGCCGCGTGGCCGGTGCGGCTGTCGAAGTACAAACTGTCGCCGGCGTTCAGATGCGTTGGCGCGTACAACTCGGAATACAGGCACACGCTGCCGCTGATCACGTACAGGAATTCTTCGCCTTCATGACGACCCCAGTCGTCGAAGGCGTCGAGCGTGTGCGCGGAAATGCGGATGCGGAACGGCAGCATCGCTTTGTGCGCGAGGTCGGTGGCGAGTAACTCCATCTGATAGCCGCGATACGCGTGGCGCTGGCCTTCATTTTTGCGGGTCAACGCGCGACGTCCGCTCGCGCTGACTTTCGGCGTGGAGCCGAACAACTCGCCGATTTCGATCTTCAGACCCAGCACGATTTTCTGCAGCACGTCGAATGTGGGCGACATCAGGCCGTTTTCGACTTTGGAGAGCGTCGAGCGGGACACGCCGCACAGGCGGCTCGCGGTTTCCAGCGTCAGATCCTGGGCCTGACGGGCGGCGCGCACGCGTCGGCCGAGGTCCGTAGTGGAGGGATCGGCGGGTTTGGTGAGATGGGTATCCATGGGGTCCGACAGCTTGAAAGCTCGCCTTCGTGGGCGCGTGGTGTTTCCGATAATAACATTCGGTGCGGCGGCCCCGGTCGGCGAGCACGGTCGGGGATTGCCCGCAGGACGATGATCGGCGCTCATTGGGCGGATGTGCGCAGCTGACCGTACGCGCCAGTTTTCTCATCGGAAACGTCATGCTTCGGGATGGCGTGTGAGCCTTGCATCGCTGTGGTTGGCTTCGTCAATTAAGGCGACGTATGCGTGTGGATTGGCAATCGGCATTATTTGCTGAATGCATATTTGAATGCGGTAATTGTTAAAGACAAAGATCAAGGGTCATTGCGCATTTGCAATCCGCTATAGGTGCTTTGATGCGCTCTGATGGATAAGTCAAAGATCGTTGAAGGATTTTATTTTGTGTGACAAAAATATGCCTATAGCATAGTGATTATTTTTTGTTAAATGGCCTCGTTGACGGTTATTTTTATCTGCCATATCGATTACGATGCTGGGATTAAAAACAGCATCACTCAGATAAAAACGATCCATGTCGCAGAATCGTAAAAAACGACCAACGGGGAATCAGGGGCGTCGAAAACCGCTTGGAAAGACCAAGCTCCTGCCGCATACCACCTCTTACGTGCGTGAGCAATCGCTTTACTGGCATCTGGCTTTGGCCGCATTTCAGACGGGCAAGGGTAATGGCGATCTGCTGGTCAAACTGGTCAAGGCGCTTTATCTCGCCTGGTATCTTCAGCAGGCCGGTTTCGGCGACGTTGAACGCGAGCTTTATCTCGAAGCAGAGCGCATTCTGGACGCCGCCGCTCACAGCGCGAACAAAGATATCTGGTCGATCGCCGCCGCCGACTGTCCGCCGATTATCCGGATTCTCGATTTTCATGAGCAGCAATTGCTGTGCGCACCGGTGTTTGCGGTTGATGAAGCCGAATCGCGTGTCGTGCGTTTTGGAAAGAGTGAGAGGCGATCGCCTTGGTGAGGGCGAGTGGGGGCGCCGCATAGCACCGGCGGCGGTTAAGGGCCGTTTATTATCCGACGCCGTTTTAATTTACCCAACGGGCGTTCCATTTGACGCAGTTCGCCTGCGCGGTACTCGCTTCAACCGTTGCGTCGCCGAGATGACGCTCAAAATGCACCAGGTCGTACCACACCCCATGCATCCGTATGCTGCGTGTTGCTCTACCGTAAGCGACAAAACCATTGCGTTCTAACACGCGGCTGGAAGCCCGGTTTTCATGCCGCACCGTCGCCTCGACTCGCCATAGTTTCAAATCGGCACGCGCAGTTTGTAGGGCGAGCTCGACAGCCTGCGAAGCATAACCTCGTCCCGCGAATTGCTCGCCGATGCGATATCCGAGCATTGCTTTGTTGTAGTAACGCCGCTCCACGCCCGTCAGATTAATTCGGCCAACAATCTCTTCGTCTTGTTTGACGAGAAATTGATAAGCCTTGTCTTCCCGTTTCTCTCTTTGCGCCGTTTCTATCGCTGCTTTGACAGCATCGATGCTGTAGTAGTCCGCATCGCGAGCATTGATCCAGTGCTCGAAATAGGCGCGATTTTGCAGTTCAAACTGAAGGAGCGGCTCGGCGTCGTTGAGGGTCAACGGGTGGATTTGTACCATTCTATTTTTTAACCTGCAGGCAAGTGTCGACGTTCTTTGCGCGCAGTTTATCGGAACGGTGGATTCTCCGTTTCGGCACGTGCAGCGCCCGGAGGCGCTGCTACGTACGCACTCACGAAGCGCTTGCTTGCCGCCTCGCCTGCTCCTCGCCAAACAGCGCGATCTCTTCTTTCAATGCCTTGGCGACAGGCGGTCGAAGCGTCGTCCGTTTGTAGTACGCCGCGACGGCAGGCCACCCGGCGAGATCGACGCCACTGTACTGCGCCCAGTTCAGCACGGTGACGAGGTAAGCGTCTGCCACCGTAAAGCGATCCAGCAAAAACTCGTGGTCGCCGAAATGCTGTTCGAGCACCTGAAGGCGCAGCGCGACTTTCTTCTGCGTGTAGGCCCGAACATCGGCGGATGCATGCGGATCGAGCAGCGGCACGAACACGCCCTTATGTAGTTCCGTGCTGATAAAACCCAGCCACTCCTGCAACTTCGCGCGCTCCGCCGTGCCGACCGCCGGCGCAAGCGCAGCCGCTGGAAATGCATCGGCCACATACGGCAGGATCGCGGTGTTTTCCTTCAGCAGCCAGCCCTCATCCGTACGCAGCACGGGCACCTGTCCCAACGGGTTGATCGGATAAAAATCGGAGCCGTCACGCAATTGCTTTGACTTCGTGTCGACTTCAATGAACTGCGCGTCCGCGTTGGCTTCATAAAGCGCAATGCGGGTTGCGAGTGAACAGGCAAGTGGCGAAAAGTAAAGCTCCATGCTCGTGACTCCGGGTCGTTGTGATTGTTTTTGTACTATAGTGTATAAAAATCAACGCTGGCAACTATTTATATGCACACCGGTACAAAAAACGAAAAGCGCTCGCGTGGACGGCCTCGCAGCTACGATCCCGAGCAGGCGCTGAGCGACGCGCGAGACGCGTTCTGGGACGGTGGCTATTCCGGCACCTCGCTCGACGCGCTGAGCGAGTCGACGGGAATGAACCGCCCAAGCCTGTACGGCGCGTTCGGCGATAAACACGCCCTCTATCTGAGCACGCTGGACCGATACATCGAACTCGGGCTTCAGGGTATGGAAGCGGCGCTCGGCGGAGATCGACCTTTAGCCGATGCCTTGATGTCGGTGTACGACGGTGCACTAGCGATCTATTTGCCGGTTGGCGTGGCGCCGCGTGGCTGTTTTCTGATCGGCACGGCGTTGGCAGAATCGAGAGTCGATCAGGAAGTTCGGGACAAGCTCGCAGCGGGGCTGAATACGTTCGACGCGTCGTTTGAGCGGCGCCTCGAACGTGCGAAGGCAGTCGGTGAACTCGATAGCGCCGCGAATCCGGCCGTGTTGGCGAAGGTCGCTTCCGCGATTTTGCACAGTCTGGCGCTGCGCTCGCGCGCGGGTGATTCACACGCGTCGCTGCGCGCAACGGCCAAGGCGGGCGTTGCGTTGATCTGCGGCATGCAGGCGGAGCCGCCGCGCAAGACTGTTAGAAAACCTCGTGGCGGTGGCGGTGGCGGCGTGCCGGCCACTAGTGCGCTTGATGAAGCTCCCGTGCGACGCAAGTCGAACCGATAACGAGCGCATCATGCCGAGAACAATCATCTCAATGAGTTACGACTGCCATTGCATCGAGTGGGACAAGTGCTGACTTCTTACTTCTCGAGTGGCGACGTTATCCGCAGTCGCTACGTCAGCGACATCGTGCTATCCGGTGCGCTCGACATACCCATGCCTTCGCCACGTCTGCTGGCGGATTGGCAACGCGAAATTGCGACCAACATGGTTCTCGAAACCGGCGACGTCGAAGTCATGCCGTTGGCGCGCGCGCGGGCGCGTTGGCCGGACTACGGCCGCTGCGTGCAGGCCGTGTCCGACTGGACGCGCACGCTGGGATTGCCCGACGTGCTCGCATCCAGCGACGTCGCCCTGATGGTCTGCCGAGGCGCGAGGTATCACCACGACGCCGAGCAATATGGCGGCGCGGCGTTCTGCAATCTCTTCCTGAGCGAAGACCGCGGACTCGACGTGCATTTTCCGTCTGCCGGCCAACGCATTCCCCTGAAGCGGGGCACGGCGTTGATATTCGACACGGGCCAGCCTCACGGCGTCGTTCAACGCGGCAGCAGCGGCTTCAATGCCGCCGATTTCGCACCGGAAGAAGACTACGTGCAACTCTTCCTGACGTGGGAGCTGCCGATTGAAGACGCTCACGTAGCGCGAGCGCTCAAGGTCGAATTCGACGTCGCGCCTTCCAGCGCATTGCAACTGGATGAAGAGCAAGTCCGGCTCGACGGCGAAAAAGTCATGGTGTGCCCGGAGACGGGACGTTGGCGTCCCGCCGACTGAGCCTCCGCATCAAAGCGATGCAGCCACCCGCATAACGATCTCGCGGCGTCGCGCCAGCGAATCCGCTGACCGCTGACGCACCGACTTCACAACGGCCGGCGGCGCGGTCTCCGGGCTGCCGGCGTCGAATGGCGGAGCGGGCGCGTATTCGAGTTGCAGTTGAACCGCCTGCGCTTGCTGCTCACCGACCAACTCACTCGCCAGCGTCAGCGCGAAATCGATCCCCGCCGTTACGCCGCCGCCGGTGATCAGATTGCCGTCGCGAACTACGCGATCGCGCACGGGAATCGCGCCCAACGGCGCGAGCAATTCGTGAAACGCCCAATGCGTCGTGGCCTTGCGTCCACGCAGCAGGCCGGCCGCGCCCAGTACGAGTGCGCCGGTACAGACGGAGGTGACGAAACGCGCCTGGCTCGCCTGTCGCCGGATGAAGTCGAGGGTGTCCGGATCTTCCATCAGGTCGCCGATACCGGCGCCGCCCGGCACGCAGATCACGTCGAGCGGCGGGCAGTCGTCAAACGTGGTGTCCGGTACGAGCGTCAGTCCGCTGCTGGATTTCAGCGGTGCCAGGTCTTTCCAGAGAAGATGAACGGTCGTATCGGGCAGTGAGGAAAAGACGTCATGCGGCCCGGTCAGGTCGAGTTGCTGCACGCGTGGGAACACGAGCAAGCCAATGTGAAGCGTCATTGCAGTACCTCGTTGTTTGAACGTCGTGGCCTGCTCCACGTTCGGCAGGCAATCTGGGGATGGACAGACGAACTGTACGCAAGTACTGTCTGGCGGGAATGCCATATTCCCAACATTTCCCGCCAGGCTGCCATGCGTAAAGCGCTTCGATCGATCAACGTCCTCGCCTTCCCAGACGTGCAACTCCTCGACGTTTCGGGGCCGCTGCAGGTATTTGCGTCCGCGAACGAACTCGCGCGCGGACGCGGTCTCGCTCCGTGCTACGAGCCGCGCGTGATCGCCGCTCAGGCGGGCACGGTCGTGTCGTCGGCCGGCCTGGGACTCGTCGCGCATGCGCTGCCGTCGGCGCGCACGCCGTCCGACACGTTCATCGTCGCGGGCGGAAGAGGGGTTCACGCGGCATCGCGCGACGCTGTGCTGACCCGCTGGGTGCGTCAGCATGCGGCCATATCGCGGCGGGTCGCGTCTGTTTGCACCGGCGCTTTTCTACTCGCGGCCGCGGGGCTGCTGGATGAACGTCGTGTCGTGACGCACTGGGCGCACTGCAATGAACTCTTGCAGCAATACCCCGCGTTACGGGTGGAACCGGATCGGATTTTCGTTCAGGACGGCACGGTGTGGACTTCGGCAGGTGTCACGGCGGGGATCGATCTGGCGCTGGCGCTCGTTGAAGAAGATCTCGGCCGTTCAATGGCGCTCGACGTCGCACGAGAACTGGTGGTGTTTCTCAAGCGACCAGGCGGGCAGTCGCAGTTCAGCAAGGCTTTATCGCTGCAACAGGACGACGATCAATTCGGCGAGCTTCACGCGTGGATCGTGGAGCATCTGACCGTCGATCTTTCGGTCGCCGTGTTGGCCGATCGTGTCGGCATGAGCGAACGCAGTTTCATGCGCCACTACCGCGCGAGGACCGGCAAAACGCCGGCGCGCGCCATCGAACAGATTCGTACCGAGGCCGCGTTAGGCCTGCTCGTGGATACGTCGTTGCCGATCAAACGGATCGCGGCGCGATGCGGATTCGGCAGCGAGGAGACCATGCGGCGTAGTTTGATGCGAACAATCGCGGTCACGCCACAGGCGTATCGCGAACGGTTTACGTCGAGAGATAGCGAATTGATGAGGTCGTAGTGCTATCGGGCAACACTCGGTCGCGGAAAAGCCAGGTGCTTTATATCCGTAGCACATCGCCTCCGAATGAGCATGCTTCAATGATCGCTCACCTAGCACCTTCAGAGGCTATCAAATGGCGACGTCAATCTCAGGCACGCCCCTGCGTGCTGCGACACCGATAACGATACCGATTTATCCCGATCTGATTGGTGATGGTGGCAACAAGGCGAACAGAGGTCGAGAAGATCGGCAAGCTCTTCCGGCAATCTATCGCCATCTTCACCAGCAAGATGAACCTTGCTCGCCGATTCAGGCAAATCGTTTTGGATACGCGGGCGATGGCGCGGCGGCCAATGTATTGCGAGGTCTCGGCGCGTTAGGACAGATGGGCGTTTCCCACAGCCGACAAACCGGCGCAGCGCCTTTGCTGCGGATCGTCAAAGCGCGCTCGAACGATTTCGTGCGCGGCGCGTGCGACTTGCTCGGCACCGGCAATCTCGGCGGTAAGGAAGTGCTGGGTCTGGCATCGAAAGCGCTGTCGGA
Organism: Burkholderia sp. 9120; assembly: GCF_000745015.1. Taxonomy (NCBI): domain Bacteria; kingdom Pseudomonadati; phylum Pseudomonadota; class Betaproteobacteria; order Burkholderiales; family Burkholderiaceae; genus Burkholderia; species Burkholderia sp. 9120. The sequence continues at coordinate 6,397,496 of NZ_JQNA01000002.1, forward strand.
TGGCGCGACTGAGTTGGGCATCATGCCGGCAGTTCAAAGCCTGTCCAACAACGTCCAGGATCTGATTGCGGATCCGAAGAGTGAGCAGGCCAAATGGGACGTGGGCAATGCGGCGGCGCATCTTGCTGGTGGACTCGCTGCCACGGCCGCATCGTTTGTCTTTCCTCCCGCCGCGCTGGCGCCGCTGCTTCTGCCGAATTTTTCCGAAATCCATCATGCCGAGGATCTCCGGCACGAAGTGAACCGGTTGCGTGCGCAAGGGCGCAATACGGAGGCCGATGCAATGCACATTATTTATCAGGAGGCTGCGCTAAACGCAACGCCGATCATTAACTGGTTCGGCTCGATCTATAAGTCGGCCATGCAACCCGCCATCGAGACATTCGAGCTATCGCAAGGCAACAAGCCGGATGCTCCGCCAGCGGGCGGCGTACCGCCCGGCTTGGCCGAAAACGCGGGAGACGTTGGCAACCGCTACTACGCGAGCGCTTTGTCCGAGCGTGCACAGAGTTTTGCGAGCAACGCCAGATCACACCTGAAGGAGCTGAGTGAAAAGTCAGGCGCGGACACGGTAACGATTCTGTCGCGTGCACCGCAAGTATTCGCCTGGCCGTCGACGGGGCAGCCAATGCGGACGTTCGACAAGGCGATCGCGATCACCTATTCGAAGCGATCCGATTCTGTCTCGGCCCAGTTTCTCTCTCCAGGGACGCACGGACAATTCCACGTTCCGATCATGGACGGCGTGACAGCGGACCGCCGGATGAAGAACCTCATCGTGGTGGGCAACATGCTGGATCCGCACAAAACGAACGTTAAGTTCGATCTCTCAATGTATCGGGATGGCAGAGTCGGCAACCTCGCTATTGCCGATCCGCGGCATTACGCGGTTTAACGTGGCGCCGCTGCGACGCGGCGAAGAGGTGCGCAATGAGGCGAACCTCTTCAATGGACTCTGCTGTCGTTTATCCCTTGAACTCCACCGAAACAAAAATTTTCCTGCAGGGCTCAAGTACTTCCCACGTCCCTTTGAATCCGGCCGGAATCAGAAAACGATCGCCCGTTCGTACGGTTTTACTCGTTCCGTCAGCGTCACGAATGACGGACACGCCTTCGAGAATTTCACAGTACTCACTCTCGGTGAAGTTCACGCTCCACTGTCCACATGCGCCTTCCCACATGCCCGCCGCGAGTTGACCGCAAGGGCTGGTGAAATGCGTATGAACGGCCTGTGACGGATTGCCGGCGAGTACCGCTTCGGTCTTTGGCATGTACTCGATGCTTTCTTTCGCCGGCTGCGCGAAATCTACGATGTTCGAAATGCTCATGATGTCCCAGTTAAAACGCGAAAAAACGGCAAGATCAAAAAAAGCGTGGCACACGCACCCACTGCGCACGCCACGCCGGAAAGACTCATCTGAAAACCCGTCATCCAGCTCACTACCACTCAACGTGCGTTGCTCAACTGCCCGATTTCAACTGCGCCCAAAGCCGGTTTTCGAGCCGCATGATCGGCGCCGGTTGCGGCCGCATCAACGTCATCTTGTTCAGCACGTCTGCGGGCGGATAGACGTTCGCATCCTGTTCGATGGTGGGCGTTACGAATTGCCGCGCGGCCCGGTTCGCGGTCGGATAGAACACTTCGTTGGTAATGGCGGCGCTGACCTTCGGGTCTTCGATGTAGTTCATCCATTTCATTGCCGCTTCCGGATGTGGGGCATCTTTCGGAATGACCATCACATCCATCCACACCAGTCCCGCATCCTTGATATTCGAGAACCGAACTTCGTAAGAGCGTTTGGCCTCCGACGCGCGACGCCGGGCAATCCCCACATCACCTGAAAAGCCGAACGCGACGCAGATATCGTTGTTCGCGAGATCGTTGATGTAGCCGGACGAATTGAACTGCGTGATGTACGGACGGATCTTCTTCAATACTTCGTACGCGGCCTGGTAGTCGCCGGGATTGGTGCTGTTCGGGTCTTTGTGCATGTACTGAAGCACGGCAGGGAAAACATCCGATGCCGAATCGAGGAAGGAGACGCCGCAACTTTTTACTTTCGACAGATTCGCTGCATCGAACAGCAGCGACCAGCTATCCACCGGTGCTTCACCACCCAGCGCTTTCTTCACGGCTTGCACGTTATAGCCAATGCCGTCCGTGCCCCATGCCCAGGGCACGCCGTATTGATTGCCGGGGTCCGCGTCGGAGATCAGTTTCATGAGGCCGGGATCGAGATTCGCGAGATTCGGCATCTTCGATTTGTCGATCTTCTGATAGACGCCGGCTTCGATCTGCCGCGCCATGTAGCTCGATGTCGGCACCACGATGTCATAGCCCGAACTGCCTGCGAGCAGTTTGGCCTGCAAAGTGTCGTCGCTGTCGTAACTGTCGTACTTCACGTTGATGCCGGATTGCTTTTCGAAGTTGGCGATCGTGTCCTTCGCTATGTAGTCCGACCAGTTGTAGACGTTCAGCGACGTATCCGCGGCACACGCGGCGCTCATCGTGGTCATAGCGGTCAGCGAGCACAGCAGCGTGCCGGTGAGCGAAAGCAGCGTGTTATGACGGGTCTTCATTCTGCAATCTCCTTGGGTTCATCTTCGGTTTTTTGCCGAAACGACGAGGCGTGACGCCGCCTGCCGCGGCGCAAGCGCACAGCAAAGCAAAAAGGGAGGCGTATGGGCGAACGCTGACAGCGCGTTTCGCGCGGGCAAGCGAACTTGCACGGCACGACCAGGGCAAACGCATGGCAGACGATCGGCCGCTAGCTAAACGAGCGGTCTACCGCATGCAACGCAGGCTCGCGAAAAGAGAGGGGGGCTAAGGCAGAAGCGACGCGATTTCGTCGGTGCGAACGGGAATAGCAGAGGGCGCTGCGATGACGTTATGCCGGCGCACGGAGCGGCGCGACAAGACGGTATCGATGGACAGGGGGCGGGATGGCGAAGCGCAGTTGCTCCCCTGATGAGCGATCGGACAGCCGGACAGGAATGTTCTTTCCCGACCAGGCTGGTATCTCACCAATGGACCACGGACTTTCACAATTGAACCCGAAGCGACGTTGAGTAGAAGTTCTCATTGACGTGAACAACGACGCTGCGAGAACCACCAGACTGCCGCCTTAGGATAGCCGAGCCATTATTTTCGTCAAAGGACTTTCTGACATGAGGTCGTCATGGTCACGCGCGTGCACTCGCCATTGCGTGTCGCGACGCATGCCAATGCGAGCGCGACATGCACTCGCATCGAATGAACGGGACGTAATGCGTTATTGGCTGTTGGTCATCGGCGCTTGCTGCGCCGGATTCGCCATCGGTGCTTCGGAACCCGTTTGCGATGTGCCACCCGCCGGACTGCCGTAGCCCGTTGCGTTTTGCGCTGCAACGCGTGCTTCGGCTGCCTGAATATCGGCGGGATAAGTGGCGTCGGTCGCAACAGCCGGGTTGTAGCCGGCGTCTTCGAGTTGCTTCAACTGAGCCTTGACCTGTGCACGCGTGAGCGGCTGCTGGTCGGATTGCGCGAGCGCCACTACTGGCGCAGTCAGCACGACCACCAGCGCAACGGCTTTGATTAGCGATTTCATGATGCTTCCCTCCGGAATTGTTTTATCCGGCACCGCAGCAATTTACGGCGCCCATTGAAGGAGTCTAGGAAGCCCGCGGTCCTGGGGAAACACCTGGCACGTTAATTCAGTATTGCCGCAAACAGTAAGTCGGCGCGCTGTAAGCCACGTCGTAAGATAGGATGAATCGCTTCATACGCCTTGGCGTACATCGACTCTATAAGTCGTGACTTGCCGGTACGTATCGCCGGCTCGCACGATTCCCCGTTCCTGCCCGGCCATATTGACCTGGTTCGGAAAACCGCCCGCTTCGAGACACAACCCGGCATGCGCCTGGTAGGTGATGCCGCCGCGCCCCTTCTCGCCATTCAGCCAGTTGCCGGTATAAAACTGTAAGCCGCATTGATCGGTCGAGACGGTCAATTCGCGTCCGCTGCCCGGGTCATACGCACAGGCAACCGGGCGTAACGGCAATGTACCGGCGTCTGCGGCGTCGTGCAGTACGTAGCAATGATCGAATCCATGCGCCCGTGCCAGTTGCGCATGGGGCCAGTCCAGACGTGCGCCAATCGGCGCGCTTTGCCGGAAGTCGAATGCATTGCCCGCGACTTCCGCGAGCTGGCACGGAATCATCGCCGCGTCGACTTCGAAGAAACGCTCGGCGTCGATCGACAACACATGACCGCGAATATCCGTGCCAGGGCGGCCAGTCAGATTGAAGTACGCATGGCTCGTCAGATTGAGCGGCGTCGCAGCGTCGGTGATCGCTTCATAGGCAATGGTCAGTGTGCCGTCGTCGTCGAGCGTATAGCGCACTTGCGTGGTCACGTTGCCCGGGAAACCGGCATCGCCTTCGGGCGACTCCAGGCGCATGAGCAGCGCGCCGTTGTCCTCGCTCACGTCCCACAGCGCGCGATGAAAACCCACGGTGCCGCCATGCAACAGGTTCGCGCCTTCGTTGCGGTCGAGTGTGTACTCGATGCCGTCGAGCGTGAAGCGCGCATCCGCAATGCGGTTCGCCCAGCGGCCGATCAAGCCGCCCATGTAAGTGGTGGCCGCCACGTAGTCGGCCGGCGTGTCATGACCCAGCAGAATATCGCCGAGACGCCCCGCGCGATCCGGCGCATGCCACGACACCAGCGTCGCGCCCAGGTCGCTGATGGCAACTTTCATGCCGTGCGCGTTGCGCAGCGTGAAGAGCCGGACGGGATCGCCGCCGTGCAACGTGCCCCACGGCTCGGAAGAAAGGTGTGCGATGCTGATCATGTCGTCGGTCGAAATAAGAGAGTAAAGGTGCGCTCAGTCGGGCATGGGCGTCGACGTCTGCGCCGCATTCGCGCGGTCCTGGTACTCGCGCGGCGTGCAGCCGAGCTCACGCCGAAATACCGCATACATGTACTGCAGCGACGTGAAGCCGCAGCGGATTGCGACCTCCGCGCTGGACGCGTCGCGTTTGGCTAGCAGTGCTTTCGCGACGTCGAGTTTATGGCGCAGGATTTCCTGGTGCACCGTGCATTGCCGTTCGCGCCGGAAGTATTCTTCGAGCGACGAACGCGACACGCCCACGTAATCGGCCACCTGCTCGGTGCGAATGCCCTGGCATGCGTATTGGCGAATAAAGTGCCGCGCGCGCATCACATACGGACTCGCAAGCGGTTGATGTTTGGTCGACTCAAGCACGTTAATACCGACGGGCGGCACGAGAATTCGCCGCCCCGGGAAACGTGCGCCGTGCAGCATCTGATGCAACAAATGGGCGGCGGTACGGCCCATTTCGTCGGTACCCTGAATGACCGACGAAAGCGGAATTCGCGTCAACGTGCGCGTGAGCGGATCGTTGTCGATGCCGATAATCGCCACTTCCTCCGGCACGGGAATGCCCGCGATCAGGCAAGCCTGCAGCAAGTGCCGCGCGCGTGCGTCGGTCACGGCAATGATACCGACCGGCTTCGGCAATTCGCGTAGCCACGCGGTGAGTTGTTCGGTCGCCTGGTTCCATGACGGCGCGCTGGTGGACAGCCCGCGATAGATCTCGCTGTCGATCTGCTCCTCGCTGTGGCCGTCCGCACGCCGCAAATGCGCGAACGCCAGTTCCCGCTGTTGCGCCCAGCGGTTTTCCTGCGCCTGCGGCAGGCTGTACAGCGCGAAGTGCTCGAGGCCGGCGCCGATCAGATGCGTGTAGGCCAGCGAGACGAGCTTGCTGTTGTCTGTGGCGATATAGGGTAAGTCCGGAGGGTAGTGCGCCGGCTCTTCGAACGACGACCCCACCGCCACCACCGGCAGCGGACAATCGCGCAGCGCTTCGCCGACGGCCGGATCGTCGAAATCCGCAATGATCCCGTCGCCGTCGAAGCGCTCGATCCCCGTGAGCCGGCAGCGAAAATCTTCTTCGAGAAACAGATCCCACGCCACGCGCGTCGACAGCAGGTAATTGCCGATGCCGGAAATGATCTCGCGGTCGTAGACCTTGTTCGCGTTGAAAAGCAGCGCGATCCGATGGGTCGTCTGTGGTGTTTGCGGACGGGTCATGGGTGGGCGGCGTGCGGGTCGTGAATCGGACGCCACGCGCCTTCGTCTCCGGTTGAGTGCAGGTTTGTACCGCATCGTTTTTAAGCGTCTGGTTATTCTAGGCCCCGAATCGCGAAGCCGTGCGAATCAAACGCGCAGGCGGTAAGAAACATCAAGCACGCTGCGCAATTTCGCAATTGCCGATGCCTCGTCCAGGCGTCAGCATGGCGTCACCTTGTCGACCGCTACGGCAACACCGGGCGAGTTGCATTGCAACATAAACAGGAGACGCCGATGTCCTATTTCGAACACATTCCCGAGATCCGTTATGAAGGCCCGCAATCAGACAATCCGCTTGCGTACCACCATTACGATAAAAGTAAAAAAGTACTCGGTAAAACCCTCGAAGAACATCTGCGTATTGCGGTGTGCTACTGGCATACGTTCGTGTGGCCAGGCACGGACATCTTCGGGCATGGGACGTTCCGGCGCCCGTGGCAGCAGGCCGGCGACGCAATGGAGCGGGCGCAGCAAAAAGCCGACGCCGCCTTCGACTTCTTCTCGAAGCTTGCCACGCCGTACTACACGTTTCACGACACCGATGTCGCGCCCGAAGGCGCAAGCCTGAAGGAATACAGCGAAAACTTCTCGCGTATGGCCGACTATCTGGCGCGCAAGCAGCAAGACACCGGCGTCAAATTGCTATGGGGCACGGCCAATCTGTTCTCGCATCCGCGTTACGCAGCCGGTGCCGCGACCAGTCCCGATCCGGATGTGTTCGCGTTTGCCGCGACGCAAGTGCGTCATGCGCTCGACGCGACGCACCGGCTTGGCGGTGAGAACTATGTGTTGTGGGGCGGCCGCGAAGGCTACGACACGCTGCTCAATACCGACCTCGTGCGCGAACGCGATCAGCTTGTGCGCTTCCTGCATATGGTGGTCGACCACAAGCATCAGCTCGGTTTCAAGGGTGCGTTGCTGATCGAACCCAAGCCGCAGGAGCCGACCAAACATCAATACGACTACGACGTCGCGACGGTTCACGGCTTTCTGTTGCAACACGGACTCGAGAAAGAGATTCGCGTGAACATCGAGGCCAATCACGCGACACTCGCCGGCCATTCGTTTCATCACGAGATCGCCACGGCTTACGCGCTCGGTATTTTCGGCAGCGTCGACGCGAATCGCGGCGATCCGCAGAACGGCTGGGATACCGATCAATTCCCAAATAGTGTCGAAGAGCTGACGTTGGCCCTTTACGAAATTCTCAAGCATGGTGGGTTCACGACTGGCGGCATGAACTTCGATTCGAAAGTGCGGCGGCAGAGCGTCGATCCGGAAGATCTGTTCTACGGCCATATCGGCGCGATCGACAACCTCGCGATCGCCGTCGAGCGGGCGGCGGTACTGATCGAAAACGATCGCCTCGAACAATTCAAACGTCAGCGTTACGCGGGCTGGGAGGCGGAGTTCGGCCGCAAGATTCTCTCGGGCGATTATTCGCTGTCGACGTTGGCGTCGGACGCGCTGACGCGTGGATTGAATCCGCAGCACGCCAGTGGGCATCAGGAGTTGATGGAAAGTATCGTGAATCAGGCGATTTACAGCGGGCGTTGAGCGCGCTTCGCAGCATACGCACCAGGCAACAGCAGCATTACATAAAAATCGCGCGGCCACGTCGACCGCGCGAAACAGGAAGCTTTGGGTTGTCGCTTGTCCGGTCTTGCGGCTCGCAGCGCAGACCGTCCAATCCGGTATTCCGACTATCAGAAGATGGAGACAGACATGAAATTCGCAACGCGTCGTACCGTACTGAGTTCGCTCGTGTGTGGAGCGGTACTCGCCAGCCTGTCGCTTGCCGCGCCGCTCGCGCATGCAAGCAAGGATCACCCTGAAATCGGTTTCTGTATCGACGATCTGCGTGTGGAACGCTGGTCGCGCGATCGCGACTATTTCGTCGCCGCCGCGGAAAAGCTCGGCGCGAAAGTGTCGGTGCAATCGGCCGATGCGAGCGAGGAGCGGCAGATCTCGCAGATCGAGAACCTGATTTCGCGCGGCGTGGATGTGATCGTGATCGTGCCGTTCAATTCGAAGACACTCGGCAATGTGGTTGCCGAAGCGAAGAAAGCCGGCATCAAGGTCGTTTCGTATGACCGCCTGATTCTCGACGCCGACGTCGACGCCTACATTTCGTTCGACAACGAAAAGGTCGGCGAATTGCAGGCGCAAGGCGTCTACAACGCACAACCTAAGGGCAACTACTTCCTGCTCGGCGGCGCGCCGACCGACAACAACGCCAAGATGCTGCGCGAAGGCCAGCTCAAGATCCTGAAACCGGCCATGGACAAGGGTGACATCAAGATTGTCGGTCAGCAGTGGGTGCCGGAATGGAGCGCCTCCACGGCATTGCGTATTACCGAGGATGCGTTGACGGCGAACAACAATAAGATCGACGCGATCGTCGCATCGAACGATGGCACCGCCGGCGGCGCGATCCAGGCGCTTGCCGCGCAACACATGGCGGGCAAAGTGCCGGTGTCGGGCCAGGACGCGGACCTCGCCGCAGTGAAGCGGGTGATTGCCGGCACGCAGACCATGACGGTGTACAAGCCTTTGAAGCTGATCGCGAGCGAAGCGGCGAAACTCTCCGTGGCGCTGGCCAGAGGCGAGAAGCCGGCCTTCAACGCGCAATACGACAACGGCAAGAAGAAGGTCGACACGGTGTTGCTGCAGCCTACGTTGCTAACCAGGAGCAACGTCGACGTGGTGATCAAGGACGGCTTCTATACCCAGGCCCAGCTCGCGAGCCAATGAGCGTAACGTGTGCGCGGCGGATCTCGACACGCTCCAGCGGTGTCGCCGCCGCCGCGCGCCTTGCAGCGAGGCATAGCGAATGACTCAACCCTTGCTGACGATGCGGGGCATCGTCAAGGCATTTTCCGGCGTGAAAGCGCTCGACGGCATCGACCTGACGGTCGCGCCGGGCGAGTGCGTCGGCCTGTGCGGCGAGAACGGCGCGGGCAAATCGACGCTGATGAAAGTGCTGTCGGGCGTCTATCCGTACGGCACCTGGGACGGCGACATCACGTGGGAAGGCGAGCCGCTGAAGGCCGCCAGCGTGCGCGACACCGAACGCGCCGGCATCATCATCATTCACCAGGAGTTGATGCTGGTGCCGCAGCTCTCCGTGGCGGAGAACATCTTTCTCGGCAATGAAATCACGCTGCCCGGCGGCCGCATGAATTACGCGGCCATGTATCAGCGCGCCGACGAACTCATGCGCGAACTCGGCATTAGCGGTATCAATGCCGCGCAGCCGGTGATGAACTACGGCGGCGGTCATCAGCAATTGATCGAGATCGCGAAGGCGTTGAACAAGCGCGCGAAATTGTTGATTCTCGATGAGCCGTCGTCGTCGCTGACTGCGTCGGAGATCCGCATTCTGTTGGACATTGTGCGCGATCTGAAACGACGCGGTGTGGCGTGCGTGTACATCTCGCACAAGCTCGACGAAGTCGCGGCGGTCTGCGACACGATCAGCGTGATTCGCGACGGACGCCATGTCGCCACCGAGCCGATGCGTTCGCTCACCACCGACCGCATCATTTCGCTGATGGTCGGCCGTGAGATCAAGAATCTGTTTCCGCGCGAGCCGCATCCGATCGGCGACGTGATCTTCGAAGCGCGCAATGTAACCTGCTTCGACGTCACCAATCCGCGCCGCAAGCGGGTCAACGACGTGTCGTTCGCGCTGCGGCGCGGCGAGATTCTTGGCGTGGCCGGTCTGGTCGGCGCGGGGCGCACCGAATTGATGGAGGCGGTATTCGGCGCATACGCCGGGGTGAGCGAAGCGACGGTCATGCTGGAAGGCAAGCCGCTGAAGATTCGCGCACCCGTGGATGCGATTCGCGCGGGCATCGGCATGGTGCCGGAAGATCGCAAACGACACGGCATCGTGCCGGGTTTGAGTGTCGGCCACAACATCACGCTCGCGGTGTTGCAACGTTTCACCAAAGGCGGACGGATCGATTCGGCCGCCGAACTCGACACGATCAACACGGAGATGAAGCGGCTTTCGGTGCGCGCGGCGCATCCGATGCTGTCGATTGCGAGCCTGTCCGGCGGCAATCAGCAGAAGGCCGTGCTCACACGCATGCTGCTGACCGATCCCAAGGTACTGATTCTCGACGAGCCCACGCGAGGCGTCGACGTCGGCGCGAAATACGAAATCTACAAGCTGATTTTTCAACTGGCGCAGCGCGGTATGTCGATCGTGATGGTGTCGTCCGAATTGCCCGAGGTACTCGGCATTAGCGATCGCGTACTGGTGATCGGCGAGGGTGAACTACGGGGCGATTTCGTCAACGACGGCCTCACCCAGGAGGACATTCTCAGCGCCGCGATCCGCCCCGTGCAGCGATCCCCGAACCCAACCGCAGCGAGTGCCGCATGACGCCCGACGTTACTTCCCAACGCGCCGACGGCGCCGCGCCACGCGGTGCTTTCGGCGGCCCGCAGCGCATTCAGCAATTGTTCGCACGCTACAAGATTCTCGCGTTGCTGATTGCGGTGGCCGCGATCTGGATTTTCTTCTCGTTCCTCACGCACGGCGCATTCGTCACACCGCGCAATCTGTCGAATCTGCTGCGGCAAATGTCGATTACCGGCATGCTCGCGTGCGGCATGGTGTTCGTGATCATCGCGGGCGAGATCGATCTGTCGGTCGGTTCGCTGCTCGGTTTACTCGGCGGCGTCGCCGCGATACTCGACGTCAACCGTCATTGGCCGATCGGCGTGACCGTGCCCGTGGTGATGCTGCTCGGCGTCGTGGTCGGCATGTTCAATGGATGGTGGTCAACCTATCGCCGCGTGCCTTCGTTCATTGTCGGCCTGGGTGGCATGCTCGCGTATCGCGGCATTCTGCTCGGCGTCACGGGTGGTTCGACGATTGCACCGGTCTCCGACGGTTTCGTGTTTCTCGGTCAAGGCTATTTGCCGCGGCTCGTGGGTGACGCGCTCGCCGTCGTGCTATTCGTGCTGCTCGCGTTTCTCACACTGCGGCAGCGGCGCAATCGCGAGCGCTATCAATTGCGCGTGGTGCCGGTGTGGCAGGACGTCGTCAAGGTGGTCGGTGCGGGCGTGATTCTGGCAGGCTTTGTCGCCACGCTCGATCGTTACGGCGGCATTCCGGTGCCGGTGCTGTTACTGCTCGCGCTGCTCGGCATCTTCACGTGGATCGCGACGCAGACCGTGTTCGGACGGCGCATTTACGCAGTTGGTTCGAACCTGGAAGCGACGCGCCTTTCCGGCGTCAATACGAACCGCGTGAAGCTCGCGATCTTCGCGCTGATGGGGCTGATGTGTGCGTTCGGCGGCATTGTCAACACGGCGCGGCTGGCGGCCGGCTCGCCGTCGGCGGGCTCGATGGGTGAACTCGATGCGATCGCCGCGTGCCTTATCGGCGGGACGTCGATGCGGGGTGGTTCCGGCACTGTGTACGGCGCATTGATCGGCGCGCTGGTGATGGCGAGCCTCGATAACGGCATGTCGATGCTCGACGTCGACGCTTACTGGCAGATGATCGTGAAGGGCAGCATTCTGGTGCTCGCGGTTTGGATCGACGTTGTATCCGGCTCGAACCGGCGGTGAGATAGCCCAACGCGATCGCGGCGACACGCATGCAGCATTCGGAAACGGATTGCTGCATGTTTTACTTGACCGATCACAACGTTAGGCATCCGTACAAATATAACGTTGGTCTCTACGCAACCAGCCAGTTCTCCGCAAGCGGAGCATGTCTCTGCGGACCTCAGAGAGTGTCGCCGGCTTAACGACGTTCTCTCGTCGTTATCCTCTATTCGTCGCTTATCGCCATTTACATATTATTTTCAATGTGATTACAATGCCTGCACCTTATCGCTGAGATAAGTGCACTCGTCAGTGCTCTCAACCTGCCGCCTTCCCCTAGGTGCGCAGGTTTTTTTTTGTCAGATTTCTTGCATTGAAAGAATTCGTATGGCGCTGACTTCAATTGGTGCAAGCCATAACCGTTATGGGATAGCGGCACCGGCGTGGTGCAAATAGGCGCCAGCGTCGTAAGGTGGGGTGTTACGCACGTCGCACAATTTTTTTACGCCGATCAAACAAATTTTGACTGAGCGATTCTGTCCTGATATGTTTGCGTCCACCAAATGAAAGAAAAGCTCAGCCTGGTGTCAGGCAGAAGTCATGACGTGGCTCGCAAGCGGGCGCGGGTAGCCTTTCACGGCTCACCCATGAAGTAAGCTAAATGAAGGTTTTAAATTGATGGATCGCGCCTCGCGATCAATGCCGTTGATTGCGCGATCCTGTCGTATTTGATTGATGCGCGGTTGTATGCGCCGTCGTTCGTTATCTAAGAGAAATTGCCGCTATTGAATCTTTTTGTCCGTGCAAAGAAATTAGTCATGCTGATAAAAATGCGGGGTAAACACCGATAGCTCGAAATCGAATCTAAAGATTGCGAGTGGTTGCGCGGCAATTGAAAGCACATCAATCGACGAATAAGCCGAGCGGCATTGACTGGCCGCCATGGTGCGCCGTTGTTATCAACGTTCTACCGATGTTGAAGCACCCGAGGCCCGCGCAGCAGAATGAATAATTAGTATCACTACGGACAAAAAGCAGCGTTCAGGTTCGCTGATCGGGTGGGTCGTTGTTGAAGTTTCGAAGGAAAACAGGGCGTTCGAAGCGTGGCGGTGGGGTGCCGCAAACGAAGAGGCTTGCCAGGCCTCTTCGAATAACAACTGGCGTTTATGGCGAGAGAGAGGAACATGAAACAGAGGGATCTAGCATCGGCCATTCGGAAGATAATCTGGGCTGAAATGGCGATAACCGCGATGGTGGGGACGTCCGCATTCGCGCAGAGCCAGCCGTCGGCGGCAGGCGCGGCGGTTGCGTCGCCCATTACCGTCGCGCAGGCCGGCACGCCGGACGGCACGGCGGCGGCTGAGGCTGCATCGGGCGCGGCAGCCACCGCGCCCGTTAAACAGCTTAAGAAATTCGAAGTGACGGGTTCGCTTATCCGCACGTCGGACAAGGTCGGCAATACCGAAGTCCAGACCATTACGCAAAAGGACATCGCGCAAAGCGGCTACACCACGGTGTCCGACTTCCTGCGCGGTACGGCGGCGAACTCGGCCAGCAGTTGGTCCCAGTCGACGATGAACAGCGCCGCCCCCGGTGGCGCCGGTATCGCGCTGCGCGGCTTGAGCGAGAAGTACACGCTCGTGCTGGTGGACGGCCAGCGTGTCGCCAACTACGCGCAAGCGGTGAACTTCACCGACACGTTCTTCGACGTCAACAGTATCCCGCTGAACATCGTCGACCACATCGACATCGTGAAGACGGGCGCGGTATCGATTTACGGCTCCGATGCAATTGCCGGTGTCGTCAACATCATCACCAAAAAGAACTTTCAGGGCCTGCAGCTCGATACGCAATTGGGCAAAGCGCAGCATCCCGGCAACGGTCAGGGAAGCTTCAGCGCCCTCGGCGGTTTCGGCGACCTGAACTCGGATCGCTTCAACGTGACCGCTGCGGCGAGCTACTACCGCGACAGCGGATCGACGCTGGCGGATCGCGACATGACGTCGGGCCAGGATTTCACGCAGTACGCCGGTGGTCTCGCGGCGCCGCTGGGTCCGAACCAGCAGTCGTACTGGACCACGCCGGCCGGCAACACGGCGTTGAATCCGTGCCCGCCCGGCAGCACGTCGGCGAAGACGGGCGGTGCGGCGTGCGCGTACAACGTCGCGGCCGGTACTTCCCTGACGCCGGCCGTCACGCGTTTGAACGCGAAAGTGCGCGGCACCTTCAAGATCGACGAAGACAAGGAAGCGTACGCGGGCTTCTGGGTGAGCCGCGACGAAAACGTGCAATTGCAGGGCCCTGCATCGCTAACCGCCAATTCGAACGTGTTCACGCCGTCGACCGGCTCCGTCGCGCCGCTTTCGCGCACGGTGTCGGCGTCGAATCCGTTCAATCCGTTCGGCGTGGCGACACCGATCAATCTGACGTTCCCCGGCAACGTTAGTGTTGCGGATACCGTGTCGACTTTCTGGATGGCATCGACCGGCATCAAGGGTTCGTACAACTCGGCGGCGCTGGGTAGCTGGGACTGGTCCGCCGATTACGGCCATTCGCAGAGCACGGTCGATACGAGCTACTCCAACCGCCTGAACGTGGCGGGCGTGGAGAACATGCTGGCGAACGGCTCGTATAACTTCGCGAACCCGGGCTCGACGCCCAACGGTCTGAACGGCGTGTTCAGCGACGACTATCAGCAAGCGATTTCGAAGGTCGACAGCGTCACGGCCAAGACCTCGACGTCGAGCCTGTTCAGCCTGCCGGCCGGCAATGTCGGCTTGGGCTTTGGTACGGAGTTCCGCCACGAGTCGTCGGTGATCAACCCGCAGACGCTCGCGTCGACAGGCATTAGCGCGCCGGCGAATGTGCAGACCGTGGACAGCTCGCGCAACGTGGCGGCGTTGTTCTATCAGATCGACATTCCGATCATCCACAACCTGACGTTCACGCAAGCGTCCCGCTACGACCACTACAGCGACTTCGGCGGTGCTTTTTCGCCGAGCTTCGCGCTGCGTTATCAGCCGGTGCGTATGCTGACGACGTTCGCCTCGTTTAGCCGCGGTTTCCGCGCGCCGACCGGTGTCGAGAATTCGCAGGCGGTTTATCTCGGTCACCAGAACCTGGTGGATCCGAACGATCCGAGCGGCGTGCCGACCAAGCATTTCACGACCGAGCAGACCACGGGTAATCCGAATCTGCAGCCTGAGCATACGAAGAACTACAACATCGGCTTCCAGTTGTCGCCGGACGCGATGACCGACATCGGTGCGGCGTTCTACAAAGTGCGCATCGACGGGGTGATCGGGACGGCAGATCCAAACGCCGTGCTTCAGCAAAACAATCCGTCGACGGTGGTACGCAATCCCGACGGCACGATCCGCTATATCGTGCAGCCGTTCGTCAACCTGGGCGCGCTCGATACCGACGGCTTCGACATGAACTTCCGCAAGGCGGTTCGTACGACCTACGGTACGTTTACGCTGTCGGGCGACTGGGCGTACGTGTGGCATTTCAAGCTGCACAGCCCGGGTTCGGCGCCGCAGGACTTCGCGGGTAACAATCTCGCCCTGCTGCAACCGTTCGGCGCAAGTAATCCGCGCTGGAAGGGCAATACCACGTTGACGTGGGATTTCCACAACCTGACGACGTCGTTGACGTGGCAATACACGGGTCCTTATACGAACGGCGTGTCGGCAGAGTTCGGCGACGGCGGAACCGGGTCCGTGGCGTCATATAGTCAGTTCAATCTGGTGGCGAGCTATCGCGGCTTCAAGCATTGGACGATCTACGGCGGCATTACGAATCTGTTCGACAAGCGGCCGCCGTTCGACGTCGAGTGGCAAGCGACGCCGGACATTACGGGTTACGACCAGTCGCTCTACACGGATCTCGGCCGTTTCTTCCAGGTCGGCGCGACGTACCGGTTCTAATGAGTTGATCGCAGTGTTACCGACTGGCTAGCCAGCCCAACAAAGCGCCGCTTCTTGCCCATGTTTATGGGTGAAAGCGGCGCTGACCATTTCAGGCCTCGCATCTCGCCTTGGCCGCAGCTTCGCGTTAACCCTTCCGCTTCACCAACATTGACTTAAATTCCCGAATTTAAGTCCCGCAATCGCTCCCTCGTCTTACTACTATCCGAACACCCGCCACGCAAAACCCGCGCTCCCGCGCGCATTCCCAACGTCCGCCACCATGCAAGCTCACCGAGCCCTGCCATGTTGAAGCGCAGAACCTTCCTGCTCGGCGGGGCCGGCGCAATGGGCGCGCTGCTGGTCGGCTGGTCGGTGCTCCCGCCGGCTCAACGCCTCACGACTTCCACGCCGTTACCCGCGGAAGGCACGCAATTGCCGTTGAATGGCTGGGTCAAGATCGCCGCCGACAACAGCGTGACCATCATCATGTGCAAGGCGGAAATGGGGCAGGGCATCCACACCGGCCTCGCGATGCTCCTCGCCGAAGAGCTCGACGCGGAGTGGTCGCAGGTGCGCGTGGAGGATGCGCCGATCGACAGGATCTACAACAGCGTGCAGAACATCGTCGACGATCTGCCGTTTCGTCCCGATGACGACAGCGCCGTGAAGCGCGCGACGGTCTGGATGACCCGCAAGCTGGTGCGCGACGCCGGCACGATGATGACGGGCGGTTCGTCGAGCATCAACGATCTGTGGACGCCGATGCGCGAAGCCGGCGCCTCGGCGCGCGCGATGCTGATCGGCGCGGCGGCCGCGCAATGGCAGGTGCCGGCCGCCGAATGCCGCGCGGAAAGCGGCGAGGTGTTGCATCCGTCGGGGCATCGGGCGAGCTTCGGCGAGTTGTCTTCGCTAGCGGCGCAGCAGCCGCTGCCGCGCAACGTGGCATTAAAAGATCCGGCCAACTTCAAGCTGATCGGCAAACCGGTCCATCGCATCGAGGCCGCGTCGAAGATCAACGGCACGGCGCGTTTCGGCATCGACGCACTGCCCGACGGACTGCTCTATGCGAGCGTCGTCATGTGTCCCACGCTGGGTGGAACGGTCGCGCATTTCGACGCCGGGCCTGCGGAGAAATTGCCGGGCTTCATCAAGGCGTTCGCCGTCGCGCCGTACAACGGCGGAACCGGCGGCGTCGCGGTGATCGCCGACAACCCGTTCCGCGCGATGAACGCCGTCACCGCCGTCACCGTCGATTGGAACGACGGCGACGCGGCGCACATCTCGAGCGCGGATGTGCAGAGCCGTCTCATGCAAGCGCTGGACGACGGCGACGGCCACGCCTACTACCGCCTCGGCGATGTCGACGCCGCGCTGAGCGGCGCCACGCGCACGGTCAGCGCCGACTATCACGCGCCGTATCTCGCGCACGGCGCGGTCGAACCGCTCAATTGCACGGTACAGGTCGCGGACGGTGTGGCGACAGTGTGGGTGTCCACGCAAGTCCCCGCGCTCGCGCGTCATCACGTGGCCAAGGTGCTGAACCTCGACGCCGATAAGGTCGACGTGCAAACGCAGTTGATCGGTGGCGCATTCGGCCGGCGTCTCGAACTCGATTTCATCGCGCAGGCCGCGGTGATTGCGCGCCAGGGCGGCGGGCGTCCGGTGCAGACCATCTGGTCGCGCGCGCAGGATTTCACGCATGATTTCTATCGGCCCGCCTGCGTATCGCGGCTCAAGGCCGGTCTCGATACACACGGCAAGCTGGTCGCGTGGGACAGCCTGTCCGCGGGTCAGGCGATCGTGCCGGAATCGCTCGCGCGCTACTACGGCGTGCCGCGTATTCCGATCGACAAGACCACTTGCGAGGGCGCGTTCGATCAACCCTACGAGTGGCCCGCCGCGCGTGTCGCGCACAAGATCGTCGAATTGCCGGTGCCGGTCGGCTTCTGGCGGTCGGTTGGTCATTCGCATCAGGCGTTTTTCACGGAGAGTTTCACCGACGAACTCGCTGCCGCCGCCGGCCGCGATCCGATTGCGTTTCGCGCCGAACTGCTCGCGCGGCATCCGCGTCATCTGGCCGTGTTGAAGCGGGTGGCTGCGTTGTCGGAATGGGGGCGTCCGTTGAGTCATACCGCCGACGGCGCGCCGCGCTCGCGCGGCGTCGCGCTGCACGAGGCGTTCGGCAGCGTCGTCGCGCAGGTGGCGGAAGTGTCGCTCGGGCCGGGCAAGCAGATTCGCGTGCATCGCGTGGTTTGCGTGATCGATTGCGGCTTGCCAGTGAATCCGAATCTGATCCGCCAGCAAATGGAGAGCGCGATCGTGTTCGGCCTCTCGACCGCGTTGCAGGACGAAATCACGATCGTCGACGGTCAGGTGCAGCAGAAGAACTTCGTGGATTTTCCGGTGGTGCGGATGAACGATTGTCCCGCGATCGAAACCGAGATCATGCCGAGTCAACTGCATCCGCAAGGCGTCGGCGAACCGGGCGTGCCGCCGGTCGCGCCGGCGGTGGCGAACGCAGTGTTCGCGCTGACGGGCCAGCGTCTGCGCGCGTTGCCGCTGAAGCTGACGTAACGCGCGGCAAACTCAAGCACACCAAGGTCAGGCATGACGAGGAGACCCGCATGGGATCGCTAAACATCAACGGCCGCGCGGTAGCGGTACAGGCCGAGCCGGATATGCCGCTGCTGTGGGTGCTGCGTGCCGAACTCGGCATGACCGGCACCAAGTTCGGCTGCGGCGTGGGCATTTGCGGCGCGTGTACGGTTCATCTGGACGGTAAGGCGAGCCTGTCATGCCAGACGCTGATGTCGAGCCTGCATACGCAGAAGATCACGACGATAGAAGGCGTGCAGGGCGCAGAAGCGCAAGCGTTAAAAGCGGCGTGGATCGATCTCGACGTGGTGCAGTGCGGCTATTGCCAAAGCGCGCAACTCATGGCGGCCTGCGCGCTGCTCAAACAGAAACCCAATCCCACGGATGCCGATATCGACGCGGCCATGTCCAACATCGTTTGCCGTTGCGGCACGTATCCGCGCGTGCGGGCGGCGATTCATCAGGCGGCGGCGAAGCGTCGGCCGGCATAGCGCCAGCGACGTGTTGACGCGTTCGCGTCCGGGTTCGCCGCCGTGTCCGCTCAGTTAGCGAACATTTCCACCACGGCGACCACGGCCGTAAAAATGCCGATACATCCGCCCAATGTGACTGCGCCTTGCATGAATTGCGACATACGTGACCCTGTAGCGTGAGTGGTTGACCGAGAACATTTAACCCGAAATGAAAGCTTAAAGAAAGCTTATCAAAAATAAAACGTAAGCGAATTCGGGCTTATCCCAGGGCGCGGTTTGCCGCGAGCACACCCCAATAGGACGCTTCTTCGAACAGCGACATCCCCGACAGATCCGCATGCGCGAACAGCACCGGTCCGTCCGCGTCACGCAACGCGAGCAGGCCAGGACGGCTGAGGAAGCCGACGTCCGGCGTCGCCATGGCGTGGCCGCGCACGGTGATTTCCAGCGCGGTGGCGTGACGCCATAAGTCGCGGCCATAAGCGGGCAGCAGATCGATCGCCGCTTGCGTGCGCAGGTCGTCGGGATGCGCGGCGGCGAGCCAGCGGCGGGTGTCGTCGGGCGTCTTCAGATCAAGCGCCTGATACGCCGAGAACACCGAGCGCTGCGGCGGCGACAGACGAATCAGTTGATGCGTCGAGACCACATAGCCGAGACCTTCGCCGCGATAGACCACGTTGTCCCACGCGAGCGGCACGCCTTGCGCTTCACGCGGCATGCCTTCCATCAGGAAGTTGGAGACCAGCCACGGCGCACGCGGCGGCAGGTCGCGCGAGGCGTCGAAACCGTACGCGGACAGATGCGGCATGACGTGCTGCGCGACAAAAAGCGGCATGGCCGACACCACGCGGCGCGCTTTCAGCACGAAGGTACTGAGCACGTTATGACTGTCGATGCGCACGCACAGCACTTCCACGCCACCCGGTTTTTCATCGACACGCGCGGCAAAGCCTGGTAATGACCACGTCGATTTGCCCACGCGCTGCGTGATCGACGCACTCAGCTTGGTCACCATGCTATGCAAGCCATCGGGCCAGGTCAGTACCGCGCCGTCTTCCGCATTGCGCGCATGGCCGCCGCGCGACGAGAAGTAGTGCAAGCCGGCCCACGCGGAGACGTGTTCATAACCGGCGCCGAAATCGTCGCGGCACGCGTAGTTCAGATACCAGTGCAGCGACGGCGCGGTATAGCCGTCGTCGAGCAACCACTGTTTGAACGAGCGTTTATCCAATGCGCGCCAGCGCGGCTCCTGCGACGACTGCGCGAGCGGAATGCAGAACACCTTGCGGCCGTCGCTGCCCACGGCGGTGCGCAGCGCGTCGGTGTAAGCGAAAAAGCGCTGCTGCTGCGCGATTTCCGCGTGATTCACGCCGAGCGTCGGCACCAAGCCGTCCTGCCATTGACCGTCGATCAGCAAGCGTTCGTCGGGTGCATGCACCAGCACGCGTTCGTCGAACACCGGCCGTGCGGTGAACGGATCGGCTTCGATCACACCGAAGTCGGCGAGCATGTCGCGCAGGTGCGTCGATTCCATCGACGGTAACGGCAGATAGTGCGCACCCTTCGGATAGCCTAGCTCGCCATAGCGGCCGCCGGCCGCATTGCCGCCGAATTCGGGCCCGGCGAGCACGACGAAATCCTTGTGCCCCGCTCGCGCAAGTTGCCATGCGCACGACAAACCCGCCGCGCCCGCGCCGAGAATCGCGATGTCGGTTTCGAGCATGCCGGACGGTGCCGGCAAGCTGCGATGATCGCGCAGCGCATGACCTTCGCGCATGCCGGGACTGTCGATCACCGGCGTGGTCTCGATCCAGCCGGTGCGGCTGAGATCAGTCAACGAGCCGAACGCGCCCAACGCGCTCGCTCCCAACGCGCCCGCGCCCACTGCGCCGGCCGCGCCCGCAAAGAGAAAAGTGCGGCGGTCCATCAGCGCAGCACGTGCTTCCAGTCGTCGTCGAAAAGGCGGACGAGCGGCTGGTCGTTCATCTGGTTCGGCGCCATCGGCAACGCGGGCATGTCGGCGGGAAAGTGAAACATTTCAACCGCGGTTTGCGCGTCGAGCCAGCGCATCGGCTCCGAGTAATGCGTCGGGATCGTATAGTCGCGACGCTTGCCGGCAATCACGAAACCCCAGTCGCCGAATGACGGCACATAGCAGTGATACGGCCACGTGTTGAAGCCCGCCTCGCGCAACGTGTCGACGATCGTCCAGTAAGCGTGCGGCGCGAAATACGGCGAGGTGGATTGAATCACCGCATAGCCGTTCTCGGACAAATGCCGCGACAGCATGCGATACACCGGCACCGAGTACAGCCGGCCTAAACCGAAGTTGGTCGGATCGGGAAAGTCCACGACGATCGCGTCGAAGACCTCGGCGTTGGATTCGAGCCAGCGCACGGCGTCGTCGTTGATCACGTGCACGCGCGGGTCTTTCAGCGAGCCTTGATTGAGTTTGACGAGCGGCGCCGAGGTGGAAAACATCCGCGTCATGGCCGGGTCGAGATCGACCAGCGTCACCGTTTCGATGTTGCGGTGCTTGAGGATTTCGCGCACCGCGAGCCCGTCGCCGCCGCCGAGCACGAGCACATGCTTCGCCCACGGCAACGCTTCGAGCGTCGGATGAATCAGCGCCTCGTGATAACGGTGTTCGTCGCGCGACGAGAATTGCAGATTGCCGTTCAGGTACAGCCGCATGTCGTCGTGCCATTGCGTGAGCACGATGCGCTGATAGGGCGTGGTTTCGGAGAAGATCGTCTCGTCGCCATACAAGCCGTGTTCGGCCCAATGCGTGAGGCGCTCCGACAGCGCGAAACCCGCGCCGAGCAGGCTGATCACGAGTGCGGCGCGCATCAGCTTGCCCGGCACGTTGCTGATTTCGGCGCGGAACGTGTGGGTGGTCCACAGCGCCACCAGCGCGTTGAGAATGCCGAACAGAAAGCTGGTGCGCAACAGGCCGAGACGCGGCGCGAGCACCAGCGGAAACAGCAGCGAGACTGCGAGCGAGCCGAGATAGTCGAAGGTCAGCACGTCGCTGACGGTGTGGCGGAACGCCTGGCGGCGCTGCTGGAACGCGCGCATCACCAGCGGAATCTCCATGCCGATCAACGCGCCGAGCACCAGCACCACCGCGTAGAGCGCCGCGCGAAACGGCGTGGACAACCACGCGAACACGCCGAACAGCATGGCCGCCGACAAACCGCCAAGTAGGCCCACCAGCAATTCGATATCGACGAAGCGGTCGAGCACGTCGTCGTCGTCGACGAACCTGGCGAGCCACGAGCCCACGCCCATTGCAAACAGATAACAGCCGATCACCGACGAGAACTGCAATACCGAATCGCCGAGCAAATAGCTGGACAAGGTACTGCTGATCAGCTCATAACCCAATCCGCACGAGGCCAGCACCAGTACCGACAGTATCAGCATGCGATTATGTTTAATCTTCATGCTGGGCACTCCGGTCCGATCTGGATATACTGGCGGCGATTTGCGCGCGCCGTCGCGACACACAAAATCCGGGAGATTAAATGGGTGATGCCTTTTCTTATGGGATTCATTTACTGTCGGCGTTTGTGCTGATCCTCGGATTCGCGGCAGTTTACCTCAAGGTCACGCCGTTCGACGAACTTGCGTTGATCCGCGAAGGCAACGTGGCGGCGCTGCTGTCCTTTGCCGGCGCGCTGATCGGCTTCTGCCTGACGCTCGCGTCGAGCATTGCGCACAACTCCACGCTGATGCTGGTGCTGATCTGGGCATTCGGTGCGATGATCGTGCAGGTCGCCACTTATGCCGTACTCACGCGCTTATTGCCCGGCATGAACCATGCGATTGAAACGCGTAATAACGCAATGGGTGGATTGATGGGCGCGGCTTCGCTGGTGGTCGGCATTATCAACGCGGCCTGCTTAACGTAAATTCACGTTTAACGCATTTTCATCTTAATGCCTGATTGGCGGGCGCCTCGCGCGAGGAGTACACGATGAGTCTCGGTTCGTTTATTCGCAAGCAGTTTGTCGACGTTCTGCAATGGACGGAAGACGGTGACGGCGTATTGGCCTGGCGTTATCCGATGGAAGACCAGGAAATCCAGTACGGCGGCCAATTGACGGTGCGCGAGTCGCAAATGGCGCTGTTCGTCAACGAAGGCCGCATTGCCGACGTATTCGGCCCCGGCCTGTACACGCTGACCACGCGCACGCTGCCGCTGCTGACCAGTCTGCGCAATTGGGACAAGCTGTTCGAGTCGCCGTTCAAGTCCGACGTGTACTTCTTCAGCACGCGTTTGCAACTCGGCCGCCGTTGGGGCACACCGCAACCCGTCACGATCCGCGACAGCGAATTCGGCCTCGTGCAGGTACGCGCATTCGGCATCTATTCGTACCGGGTGGTCGACGTGCCGGCGTTTCATCGCGAGATCAGCGGCACGCGCGGCGTTTATACCGTCGACGATCTCGAACAGCAATTGCGCAATCTCGTCGTGACGGCCATGAGCGTGGCGTTTGGTTCGGCCGACGTCGCGTTCGTGGACATGGCGGCGAATCAGGAGGTGCTGTCGCAACGTATCGGCCAGGCGCTCGCGCCGGTGTTCGCGCGTTACGGCGTGGCGCTCGATTCGTTCACGGTGCAAAGCGTATCGCTGCCGGACGCGCTGCAAAAGGCGCTCGACGCCCGCATCAGCGTCGGCGTGAGCGGCGATCTGAACAAGTTCGCGCAGTACCAGGTCGCGCAATCCATTCCGCTCGCCGCGCAAAACGCGGGTGGCGTGGCGGGTGTCGGCGCGGGACTCGCGGCCGGCGCGGCGATCGCGCAGACCATGACGGGCGCGCTGAATCAGACACAGTCGCCGACTCCCGCCCAACCCGCGGCCGCCGCGAACGACTACGTCGACCGCCTGCAGCAACTCAAGACCTTGCTCGACAAAGGCCTCGTCACCGAAGACGACTATGCGAAGGCGAAAGCCGAGATTCTCGCGAAGCTGACGAAATAAGCGCACCCGATGTTCAGTACTTCGTGTCCACAATGCGGCGCACCGCTCGAATTCCGTTCCGCCGCGGCCGTAATGGCCGTATGCGGATCATGCCGCAGCACCTTGCTCAAACACGGCGAAGCCGTTGAACGCCTCGGCGAAATGGCCTCGGTGTTCGAGGACTATTCGCCGCTGCAACTCGGCGCGACGGGACGGTATCAAACGCGCTCGTTCACGCTGCTCGGCCGAATCCAGTTGCGCTACGAGGCGGGCTACTGGAGCGAGTGGTACGCCACTTTCGACGACGGCACGTTCGGCTGGTTGTCCGACGCATCGGGCCAATACGCGGTCACCACGCAGCGAGCGCTCGACGACACCGAGACCGCCACGCTGCCGTCTTTCGATTCGCTGAGCCCAGGCGTGCCCTTCGAATTCGACGGCAAGCGTTATCTCGCGTCGGACATCCGCACCGCGCAATGCGTGGGCGGCGAGGGCGAGTTGCCGTTGCGTGTCGGCGACGGTTGGCAGGCGCGAGTCGCGGACTTCCGCTACGAAGACCATTTCATCACGCTCGACTACGCCGACGCCGATCAGCAACACGGCAAGCCGGTGCTGTATTCGGGCGAGTCGGTGGAACTCGCCGAACTCGCGTGTCAGGGCTTGCGCGACGAGGCGGAGATTCGCGAGTCGGCGGGACGCTATCGCGGCGACCTGGCGGCGTTCACCTGCCCGAGTTGCGGCGCGTCGCTCGATTGCCCGGTCGGCGTCGCGGATTATGTGATCTGCGGCTCGTGCCATGCGGGCGTGGATTGCAGCGCGCCGCAGGCCACGCTGTTTTCGAAGAAGCGCACGCTCGAAGCGATCGACACCGCGTTGCCGCTCGGTGCGAGCGCAACGTTCGACGGCGCCAAATACACGGTGCTCGGCCTGATGCGTTGCCGCACGCCGGACGGCGAATCCAGTTGGGACGAGTATCTGCTGCACAACCTTGAACGCGGGTTCCTGTGGCAAGTGCATAGCGAAGGCCGCTGGGAGCGCGTGGAAGTGTTGAATCACTGGCCGATGATCAGCCAGAGCGGCCAGGTGCTCGACGACGGCAAGACCTATCGCGAGAGCGAGCACTACGTCTCCGAAGTGATTTATGTGGCCGGCGCGTTCAACTGGCGCGTGCAGGTGGGCGACAAGACGTCGATCACGGATTTCGCGTGGCGCGACTTCAAGATGACCCGCGAAATTGCCGCCGACGAAATCGTCTGGTCGCGCGCGAGGCCGTTGACCAACGGCAAGGTCGCGGAACGGTTCGGCATGCCGGAACTGGCGGCGGCCGGTGCGGCGGCGAGCCGCCGTGCGACCCAGCCCAAGACCAGCCAAAGCGACCTCAAACAGGTCAAGGAAGGTTTCACGACCGTCGGCTTCGGACCGTGGCCGTGGATCGGCACGGGCGTGATGGTGTTTGTCAATTTCGGCAAGCTGTTCGAATTCGATGGCTCGACGGTGCTGGTGATTATCGGCATCCTGGCCTTGTGGGCGCCCGAGTGGATCTGGCGCGCCTTCCACGACGAGTCGAGGTCAGCGTGAGACAGTTTTTATATGCGCTCTACGCGTTCGTGGTGATCGTCATGTTCAGTTGCACGTCGATGACGGGAAGCGGTGGGAGTGGCGGCGGCGGTTATGGCGGCACGTCGGCGCGTAGCGGTTATTCGTCGTATGGGGCGCACAAGTGAGCGGGACGCTGCCGGTGTCGGAATTCGCGCCTACGGCCACGGCCACGGCTACGACCACACCTGCACCGCGTGACGCGTATGGCGCGCATGTGCTGGCCGATCTGGGCGGCATCGCGGCGGACCTGTTACGCGACGCCCATGCGCTCGAATCGATTCTGGTGACTGCGGCGAAAGAGGCCGGTGCGCGCGTGTTGTCGGCGCATTTCCATCACTTCGGCGGCGAGCACGGCGTGACGGGTGTCGTGTTGCTCGCCGAGTCGCATATCACGATCCACACGTGGCCCGAACATCGCTTCGCCGCTCTCGATATTTTCATGTGCGGCAACGCTCGACCCGAGCAGGCGGTCGAGCGGATCGCGCTTGATTTGCGGGCTGACGTGAAAAACCTGCGCACCTGCGAGCGAGGCATCGCGGCGCCGCCACGTTAGTGCTAATTCGCCTCAGATCAACCGCAGTGTCGACGCTTTCAACGTAGCCGCCGCGCGCGTCGAACATTCAAGCTTGCGGAACACGCTTTCCACATGCGTGCGCACGGTGCTCGGACTCATCTGCAGTGTCTTGGCGACTTCCTTGTTGCTCGCGCCTTGACTGATGTGGCGCAATACCTCCGCTTCGCGCGGCGACAGCAACGCGGCCCGCGCGGGCTTGGCGCGCTCGGCGCCCGACTCATGCCCGTCGTTCTCGTCACTCAGCAGCGCATGCACCGCGTCGGCATCGAAGCGGCCCGCCGCTGCTTCTTCATTGAGTAACGCCGCCGCTTGATCCGCCGACAGCGCCGCGCGCCACGGACGCGGCGAGCGCAACGCCACCCAGCTCGCCGCCGCGGCCAGCACGCGCGCTTCGCGGCCGAGCATGCCGCCTGTCGCGCCGCGGAAATAGCCCGAACCGTCGAGCCGTTCATAAGCCTGCGACGCGATCTCCGATTCACGCGAGAGCGCACCGATCTGCTTGCCGGCGCGCGCTGTCCAGTAAGGCACGAGGCGGACCTTTTCCCACGCGGCCGGTGAAAGCCGCCCCGGCGAATTCCAGATGGCGTTCGAGACCGCCATGCGCCCCATGCCGTGAATCAGACCGGCGAGATAGGTGGCGTCACGAACGTCGTCGTCGAAACCGAGGCGCGCGCAACAGGCTGCCGCCGCTTCGGCCACGCGGCGCGAGTAGCCGGCCATCCACGGTAATTTCAGGTCGATCACGTCGGCGATGATTTCGGGCGCGGTGCCTTGTTGCATCGGCAACGCGTCGAGCGGTTCGTCGCGCCCCGCTGCACCTTGCTCGTCGAGTTCGGCGAGCCAGTCGGCGGCTTGCGCAAACGCGACTTGAGCGAGCGCGTCCGGATATTTGTGGCCCGCCTTCTGCGCGATCAGTTTTTGCGCCGCGTCCAGGCCATATACGCGGCTCAGAATTTCGAGGTCGCCCGCGAGCCCAACGAGAAATACGGCGTCAGGCACCCGCGCGCCGTCGAGTTTTTGCGGCAGACCGCCGCCGTCCCAGGCTTCGAAAATGTGCCGCAAAGCGGCTTGAGTGGCGCCCTCCAGGCCGAGCATGCGCGCAATTTCCCCGGATACCTCGCAGTGAATCTGCGCGAGCGGCGTGATCGTCGCTTCGAGCTGCCCTGAGCTTCGGCCGCGCCACCCCAGCCTGGCCGCATGGCGAGCATCGCCTCGCGGCCGCCGATGTCGTCGCCGAGCATCTCCGAGAAGCCCGACGCGTTGGCCGTGCAACCCGACCAGCGCAGCAGCGAAACTTCCTGCACGACGCCGCATTGCGCGTCGTCATGACCCGCCGCGGCCGCCAGTCGCGCGGCCAGCCAACTGGTGCGCAGCGAGTGGTCCGTGGGCTGACCCATGCTGAGATCGCCGATAAACGCCAGCGCCTTCACGGCGTCGAGCGCGCGGATTGTTGAAACGTCTGCCATAGGTATCGACCTGTTTGTCCTGTCTTTCATTTGCCGCGCCTCGGGTGAGCGCCGCAGCGGCTTTTCCGCGCCTCGGTCATTCGACCGATACAGCCGGCGGACGGATCGGCGCATCCTGCAATCCACACTCTGACCGCTGATTTTCTCTTCCCCACAAGGACCGATAGTATGAATACCCTGCTCAAAAAATGCCTGGCCGCCGCGGTGATGTTCGGCAGCCTCCTGTCGATCAGCGCGTTGACGCCGGCCAGCGCCGCGCCCAACGACGACCTCAAAGGCAAGAACGTCGTGCTGGTGCACGGCGCGTTCGCCGACGGTTCGAGCTGGCAGAAGGTCATACCGCTCCTCGAAGCCAAGGGCCTGCACGTCGTCGCGGTCCAGAATCCGCTCAGTTCGCTCGACGCCGACGTCGCCGCCACGCGCCGCGTGATCGATCAGCAGAACGGTCCGGTGATTCTGGTCGGCCATTCCTGGGCCGGCGCGGTGATCACGCAAGCCGGTAACGACGACAAGGTCAAGTCGCTGGTCTACGTGGCCGCGTTCGCGCCGCAGAAGGACCAGTCGATCAACGACATCCTGAAGGGCAAGCCCGCGCCTGCATGGGCCTCCGCGTTGCAGAAGGACTCGGGCGGCTACCTGACGCTGTCGACCGACGCCATCATTCACGACTTCGCGCAGGATCTGCCGGTCGCTCAGGCGCGCCTCGTGGCCGCGACGCAAGGTCCGTGGTTCGCCGGTTGCACCGACGACAAAGTGACACAGCCCGCATGGCAAAACAAGCCGTCGTGGTTCGTGGAAACGGAGAAGGATCGCATGATTCCGGCTGCGCTGCAGGATGCGATGGCGCAGCAGATCGGCGCGACGGTGATCAAGGTCGACGCAAGCCATGTGGCGATGTTGTCGAAGCCGACGGAAGTCGCGGCCGCGATCATCGAAGCGGCACGTGCGACGAAGTGAGTGGGTTGTCTGCTTGACGCATGATGCCTCGCTCGCGTGAGTGAGGTAGTTGCCGGATAAAAAAGGCGTTGCCGGGATGTCCCGGCAACGCCTTTTGTCTTTTCAGCACACGCTCAAGGTGCTTTCGTGGTTGTCGCGGCGTTCGGCGCCGCATTCGCCGAGGGTGCTGCCCCCACCGCACCAGGCGCAGCCGACGCCGGCATTTCCCAGCCACCGCCCAGCGCAAGAAACAGATTGACCTGATCGACCGCCACCTGGCCTTCCGCCGCCGCTACCTGCGATTTCGTCGACGTCAGCGTGCGCGTCGCATCCAGATCCGAAATGAACGACTCGCGCCCGGCGAGATACAGCCGGTGCGTTTCATCCGCCGACTCGGCCGCCGACTTCAACGCGGCGCGCAACGCATCGGCGCGTGCGTAATCGGAAGCGTAAGTGGCGAGGCTGGTTTCCGTCTCGCGCAGCGCGGTCAGCACCACGCCGTCGAACTTCGCGAGCGCCACCTGGCTCGAGGCTTCGGCTTCTCGCACACGGCCGCGCGCGCCGTTCGCGGGGAAGGTCCAACTGATCAGCGGACCGAAGCCCCAGCGCGCGGTAGGCGACGTGCCCAGGTCTTCGAGAATCCCGGTCAGTCCCGCCGACGCGCCGATGCTCACCGTCGGATACAACGCGCCGGTCGCCACGCCGATGCGCGCCGTGGACGCCGCCAGTTGACGCTCGGCCTCGCGCACGTCGGGGCGGCGTTTGAGTAGCGCGGCGCCGTCGCCGACCGGAATCGGCTGGCGAATCTGCGGGAGCCGGTCGCACGCGAGCACGGCCGGCGGCAGGTCGGACGGCGCGCGGGCGAGCAGCGCGGCGAGCCGGTACTGCGCGATTTTGCGGCGTGCCGTATAGCGCGGAATATCCGCTGCCAGCGTTTCGACCTGCGTTTGTCCGCGCGTCACGTCCGGCTGATTGCCGCGTCCCGCGTCGCGCAGACGGCGCGATACGTCCACGCGCTGCTTCTGCAACGCGAGCGATTGCTGTGCGATGCGGAGTTCTTCCGCCGCCGAACATTGGTCGACGTACGAGCGCACCACGTCGGCGACCACGCTGATCCGGGCGAGATCGCCGGCGGCCTGCACGGACTCGGTGTCCGCTTGCGCCGCTTCGACGCCGCGCCGCAGTTTGCCGAACAGATCGATTTCGTACGACACGCTGATGCCGATATCGCCTTCATTGACGACCGGCAGTTTCTCCGTGAGCAGGTATTGCTCGGCTGATTCCTGCGCGCGTTCGAGCAGCACCGAGCTTTTGCCGGAGAAGCCGCCTTGCGCCTGCGCGACGCCGAGTGCTTCACGCGAACGCGCCAGGTTGGCCGCCGCGACACGCAAGTCGGTGTTCGATTGCAGCGCCTGATCGACCAGGCTGTTCAGCACGGGATCGTCGTACAGTTGCCACCACACGGCGGGCACATTCTGGCGCGACGTGAGCGCGGTGTCGGCGCCTTCGATCGGCGCATTGGCAAGCGGCGCGTTGACGAGTGCCTGCTTCGGCAGTGCGTAGTTGGGGCCGACGTTGATGCAGCCGCTGAGCGCGACGGCCAGCGGCAAAAGCGGCAGCAGCGGCAGTAGCGGAAGAGAGCGCGACAGCTTCATTGCGACGCGCCCGAGATCACGGCGGCGGATGCCGGCTGTGCGGCCGAACCGGCGGACGTAGCGGAAGCACTGCTCAACGAAGCGCCTGAAGCCGTACCTGAAGCCGCTGTTGCGGACGCATCCACCGCCCCCGCCGCATGCGTATCAGGATGCTTCTTGCCGATCGGCGACAGATCGCGCACCGATACAGTCGCCGTGCGTCCCGCGATCATGCGGAAGTCAGCGGGCACTTCGTCGAGCGCGACACGCACGGGAATCCGTTGCGCGAGCCGCACCCAGCTAAATGCCGGATTCACGTTCGGCAGCAGATTCGAGCCTTGCGTGCGGTCACGGTCTTCAATGGCGGCGACGATGCTTTGCACGTGACCGCGCAGCACGTTCGGCTCGCCCATCACCGTGATATCGACCGGCTGGCCGATGTCGATGCCGCGCAGCTTGGTTTCCTCGAAATACCCGTCGACGCGGAACGAATGCATATCGACCACCGCGAGTACGGCGCGCCCCGCCGCGACGAATTCGCCGGCACGGGGTGCGCGATCGTTCAGATAACCGTCCACGGGGCTCACGATTGTGGAGCGTTGCAGGTTCAGTTTCGCGGTGTCGATCGCGACGGTCGCGTCAGCAAGCGCGGCTTCGCCCTGTTCGACGCGCGAGCGGCTTTCCTCATAAACCTCCGCGGCGACCAGGTTGCCGAGCTTGCGGTTACGCGCGTCTTCGCGGCGCGCCTGGTCGAGCGTGGCGCGGCGCTGTTGCGCGGTGGCTTCCGCCTGACGTAACGCGAGCGTGTAGCGCGCCTGGTCGATCACGAACAGCACCTGGCCTTTGCTGACCTGCTGGTTGTCCACCACGTCGACCGACGAGATGAGCCCCGAGATATCCGGCGCGACCTGGATCACGTCCGCGCGCACGTGTCCGTCGCGAGTCCAGGGCGCGAACATGTAATAGCCGACCAGTTTCCACAGCACGAAGGCGGCGGCCACGACGACGATCAGGGTCAGCAGAATTTGACCGACGGAGAACCAGGTTTTTTTCACGTTATTAGTCTGTGCGAAACGACAACGACAAGGCCCAGCACCAGCACATAGATGCCGAGATCGAAGATGGAGCGATGCCAGACGAAGCGGTAGAAGCCGACGCGCGCGAGCACGGTGCGCAAGGCCAGGTTGATCAGATAGGCGATCAACATCAGCACGAGCACGGCCGGCACGAACACGCCGAAAATATCGATTTCACCGATCATCGCGGGAAGAAGAAAAAGGTGGAGGACGGTTCACGAGCTGCGCGCATCAGACAGCGGCCTCCGGTTCGGGCGGCGTGGGTGTCATCAGCGTGGCCGGAAACAGCGAAAGACGCAAGCCGACCAGCGCATGCAGCGCGTCGCGCAGGCGGCGCGCCGAACTTTGCGAGGTCGGGCTCGGTGCGCCGGCATTGGCGAGTCCTTGCGCGATGACGCGCGCGATGGCGGCGTCGATCGACGACATCAGGCTGTCGGGCACCGGCTCGCGCTTGCGGCGGTCGACGCAGTTTTCGTAATACGCGCGTACGTCGTCGAGTACGTGATCGATCGCGGCCGGCGCTTCGCCGGCGAGCTTGCGGGTCACGCGGCGCAAATCGAGCGCGTTGAACGCAATGCGCAGATCGCGGAAGCTTTCGATCGACGGGTGGCGATGGTCGTCGGTGGCGGCCAGACGCGGGATCAACTGCATCAGGCGGTCGAGCATGCGCGCGGCGAGATTGCGCGGATCGTCGATCGGCCGTGTCGACGCCGTGAGCGCCACGTCGGCCCAGCTCGAACGCAACAGGCGCGAGGCCGCGAGTTCGGCGCCGAACGGGCGCGTGACGCGAGTCCACAGATACGCGTACAGCAGACCGGCCAGACCCGCGAGATTGCTGTTCATGAAGATCAGGAAGTCGGCGTCGTAAGCGTCCTGAATGCTGATGAACGTGGCGGTGTTCACGGCGACCAGCACGGTCGCCAGGTTGAACTGCGGACGCGGAATCAGCGTGCCGACAAAGATGAACGGCGCGGCGAACATGATCACCAGCAACGGGAAATCATGCACATGCGGCAGCACGACGAACAGATAGACGCCGGCCGCCACCACGCTGATCGCGGTGGCCACGAAGAAGCGGAACACCATGGGCGCGGGTTCGTCGAGCGCGGCGAAGAAACAGCACGCCACCGCCGCGAGCGTCACCGCGCCGGCGCCGTCGTTCCAGCCCGAACCGATCCACAGACTGCACGCGAGAATCACCGCCGCCGCCGCCGAACCGGTCGAGAACAGCATGATGCCGCGATCGTAGAATCGCTCGGTGCCGCCCAGCCGCCAATGGCGAAAACGCGGCCGCCACGAGCCTTCTTCGCGGGTAATGATGATGCGCAGCGAGCGGCAGTCCTGCCACACGTCGATCACCTGTTTCATGCGCCACAGTGCGTTCGAGAGCAGCGCGCCGTCCCAGTTCGCCAGCGCGGCGGGCGGTGGCTGCATGGCCGCGATGCGCACGCGCAGCGCATCGGCAGCCGTATCGGGGTGATAGCCCGCGCTGACTACAGGCATCGGCGCGTTGAACCATTTGATGACGTCGTTCAGCAGCGCTTCGAGCCCCTCGGGCCACGTCTGGCGGCCGGAGTTGTACAGCGCGATCAGCGGATCGGCGAGCGACGACATGATCGGCAGGAGAAGCTGCATGCGTCCGCGTAGTTCATGCGCGCGCGCCAGCACGTCGGGCCGGGTGTGGTCGTAGGCCAGTTGGCTCAGCAACAATTCCAGCGCGTTGATGATGGACGCGAGCCGCTGCCGCGCGCCCGAAATCGCGGACCCGGCAATGCGGCCGGACAGCGTTTCGGTGGCATAGAACGCGGCGTCGCGAAACCACGCGTCGGTACGTTCGATGATGGTCGGCGCGAGCCGGCTTGGAAACAATGCGCTGCCCACGATGCTCGCGCAGACGATACCGAGCGTGATTTCTTCGGTGCGGCTCACCGCCAGATCGAACACGCCGCCGGGATTCGTGACCGACGGCAGCGCGATGATCGGCATCGTGTAGCCGGCCAGCAGGAACACATAGCTGCGCGCGGTGCGGTCGGACACCGCGAGATACAGCAGCGTGCCGGTCCATAACGCGACGATCACGCTGAACAGATACGGCGATTCGACGAAGGGCGGCACCAGCAGCACGGCGGCCGACGCGCCCAGCGCGGTGCCGAGCGCACGATAGAGCGCCTTGGAACGGGTCGCGCCGACAAACGGATTCGACACGATGTAGACGGTTGCCATCGCCCAGTAAGGTCGCGGCAGTTCGAGTGCAAGGCCGATGTAAAGCGCGATCATCGCCGCGGCGAAGGTCTTGACCGAGAACAGCCAGTCGCGAAGAGAGGGATAGACCATAAACCGTTATGCCGGATCGCCGGCGTCGTGCGCCGCTACGGAGGATGCTTTGCGTTTGGGGGATTTGCCGGCAGTCGTTTGATCCGCCCGTTCGGCCGCGTCTGATGTAAACGCTGCAAGCACGCGCAAGGTCGCCTCCAGATCGCTGCGCGACACGCCTTTCAATGCTTGCGCGCGCAACGTGACGAGTTCCTCTTCCATTTTCGCGGTGACCGCGCGGCCTTCTTCGGTCAGCACCACGGTTTTCGCACGGCGGTCTTCGGGATCCTCGTCACGGCGCATCAGGCCTGCCGCGCACAATTGATCGAGCAACCGCACGAGCGACGGACCTTCTATACCGATGTGATCGGCCAGCGTGACCTGACGCACCGCCGCGCCGAGCCGGCTGGCGGTGAGCAGCGGTGTGGCGCACGCCTCGGACACGTTGAAGGCCGCGAGTACTCCATGACTCGTGCGCCGCCATTTTCTGGCGGCCACGACCAGGGTGCTGCTAACGGTGCGGCGCAATTTATCGAGATTCGACATGGCCGGTATTGTATTTCTAAAAAATTCGTTAGCAAACTATTGAATTGCGATTTTTTTGTGACGCGACGGTGGAGGCGGCGCCGGATTTAACTGCGTGCGGTGCGTGGCGTAACCGCGTCTGGCAAGTTACGCCGCCAGCCCGAGCCGTACCGTGCGCGCCAGATCGTCCAGTTGAAAGGGCTTGCGCAGAATCGTGCAACGTTTCACCGCCAGCCCGGAAATATCCACATCCGCGTAACCGGTGGCGAGGATCACCGGCAAGTCTTCGCGCATCTTGCGCGCCTCCGCGATCACGTCGATGCCGTTCATACCCGGCATCGCGAAGTCGACCATCAGCAGGTCCGGTTTATCCTCCTTCAGACGATTCAATCCGGCGCGACCGTCCGCGGCTTCGGTGACGGTGTAGCCGAGCATGCGCAGCGACTCGACCAGCATGGCGCGCACTTCGCTGTCGTCTTCCACCACCAACACCCGTTTTTCGCCGACGGCATTTTCTTCGACGTCGGAAGCCGCTTCGTTTTGCGGCGCCACGCGTTCGCGCAACGGCAGCCAGATCTCCACGGTGGTGCCGGCGCCTTCCTCGCTGAACAGGCGCGCCGTGCCGCCCGCCTGCCTCGCGATACCGTAGACCTGGCTCAAGCCGAGGCCGGTGCCCTTGCCGATCGGCTTGGTGGTGAAGAACGGATCGAACACGCGCGAGACCACGTCGGCGGGTACGCCCGAACCGGTGTCGATCACTTCGAGCACCACGTAACGGCCGGCCGCGAGGGTTTCATCGGGCGCGGTGCGCTGTCTGACGTGAATGCTGAGCTGACCGCCGCCCGGCATCGCGTCGCGCGCGTTGATTGCGAGATTGAGAATAGCGAGTTCGAGTTGATTGGCGTCGGCCTCGGTCCACATCTCTTCGCCTTCAATCTCGTTGGCGTAGCGGATGCTGGAGCCGAGCGAGACCGTGATGATGTCGCGCATGCCTTGCAGCAACGCGACCACGTCCACGGCTTTGAGATCGAGGTTGCTGTTGCGCGAGAAAGTCAGCAACTGCCCGGTCAGTTTCGCGCCGCGTTCGGTCGCGCGTTTGACCGTGGCCGCCATGCCGCGAATGCGTTCGTCGGCACTGACCCGCGCGATCAGTTCCGCGTTGACCATGATCACGTTCAGCAGATTGTTGAAGTCGTGCGCAATGCCGCCGGTGAGTTGCCCGAGCGCTTCCATCTTCTGCGATTGCACCAGCACCGCCTGCACCTTGGCGCGCTCGTGAATCTCCGTCATCAGCCGGTTGTTGGCGGAGGCGAGTTCGTGCGTGCGTTCGGCAATCCGGCTTTCCAGCGAATCGTTCAACTGCACCAGCGCGTTCTGCGCCTCGATCCGTTCGGCCAGATGGCGGCGCGATTCGTACTGCCGGGCCCGCGCCCGCAGCGACGACGCCACCGCGCGCCGCAGTGTCTCCGAATTCAGCGGACGTTCGAGCACCACCACATTGCCGAGTTGTTCCAGCACTTCAAGTCCGCGCGCGGACCGGTGTCCGACCCGCGACGCGGCGAGCAGGATAAACGGGAAATCGGACCAGGCGGGCTGCTGCTTGAGCCAGTCGAATAAACGCGATGCATGGTGATCCGCCAGCGCTTCTTCGGCGATCAGCGCGCTGCCCGCGCCGGCCTCCAGCGCTTCGGTCAGCGCGTCCGCGTTGCGAAAAGCGATGCACTGGCGTTGGTCTTTGTGCAGCACTTCGGCAATCACATCGGCGTCGCGGCCGAACGGCGCCAGGATAAGGACGCGTTGCTCCATGACCTGACTACCTCGACGAGTCGATGACGTTGGGCGTGGCGCCGAGTAGCGCCGTACCGCCGCGATACGACGGCAGGCCGGACAGCACGCCTTCGAAGTCGCGCAGCGCCTCGCCCACTTCCACGCCGCGACTGCTGAGCCGGAATTGACGGATCGAGCGTTCGTGCGCGTTGGCGCGGCTCTTCACGGCGGTCACCGCGGTCAGCACTTCGCCGTGGTGTTCGAAATAGCGGAACAGCACGACCACGTCGCTGAGATAGCTAATGTCGATATCGCTCTGCACTTCGCCGATGATGCCGTGCTGCCCCAGCACCAGCATCGTGACGACGCCCTGCTGATTCAGATAGCCGAGCAGCTCGTGCATTTGCAGCAGCAGATAGCGCTCGCCGGGCATGGCCTGCAAATAGGCGTTCAAACTGTCGATCGCGACGTATTTGACGCCCTTGTTTTCCACCGAGTTGCGCACGTCGCTCGCGAACTCGCCCGGCGAGATTTCCGCCGGATCGATCTGGCGCAGCGTCAGCAGGCCGCTTTCCACGTGCGGCGCGAGGTACATGCCGAGCGACGTGCAACGAACGATCAGCGTAGTCAGCGTTTCGTCGAACACGTAATAGACGCAACGTTGACCCCGCTCCAACGCGGCGATCAGGCACGACACCACCGTTGTGGTTTTGCCCACGCCCGAGGGGCCGATCATCAGCGCGTTGGTGCCCGGAATCAGGCCGCCGCCGAGCAACGCGTCGAGACCGGAGGTGCCGGTGCTGAGCACGTCGGTGAGGAAATCCGCGTGATGTTCGGCGGCAACCAGCCGCGGATATACCTGAATGCCGCCCGTGTCGAGCGTGAAGTCGTGATAGCCCTCGCGGAACTTGATGCCGCGCATCTTGGCGATGCGCATGCGCCGGCGGTTGCTGCCGTAGTCGTGCACGAGGTTGTCGAGCGTGATGACGCCGTGGGCGATGCTGTGCAGTTGCACGTCGCCGGGATCGGTCGCATTGTCGTCGAGCAGCAGCACCGTGCACTCGCGGGTCGCGAAATAGCGCTTGAGCGCCAGAATCTGCCGCCGGTAGCGCAATGAGTTCTGCGACAACAGTCGCAATTCCGACAGACTGTCCAGCACGATGCGCGCGGGTTTGAGTTCGTCGACCTGCTGGATGACGCTGCGCACGGTCTCGCCCAGTTCGACTTCGGCCGGGTGCAGCACGGTCTGTTCGTACTGCGGGTCGAGGCCTTCGTCGGAGAGCAGTTCGAGAATCGCAAATTGGCTGAGGTCCCAGCCGTGGCTCTGGGCGACCGAGATCAACTCGTCGCGGGTTTCGGACAGCGTGATGTAGAGCCCGACTTGCCCTTGTTTCACACCCTCAAGTAAGAATTGCAACGCCAGGGTAGTTTTACCTGTACCCGGCGCGCCCTCCACGAGGTACATGCGATGAGGCGTAAGACCGCCTCCGAGGATGTCGTCGATGCCTTCGATACCTGAGGAAAGGCGGTCCTTCTGATTGGCGGCGAGTTTGTTTGACATAGCGTGTGTTCGCGTCATTGAATGACCGGCAATTGCCCGGCCGGTACGGCGAGGGTGCAATTAATGTGCCTATGCGCCTCGCCAAAGCCGCTCCGGGCGCGAGTCGCCATGACCTACTTTTGTGCGCGCGCCATGACTAACTCAATGAAGCGCGTCGCCGCGCTGTTCTGCAGCGCCGCCGGGTAGGCCAGATGCAGGGGCGCACTCAGTCTTGATGGATTGGCGAGCGTGCAATACACGGTGCCCACCTGGTCGTAGCGCTGCATCGACGCGGGTACCAGCGTCACGCCCAAACCCGCCGCGACGAGGTTGATGCCGGACACCATGCGCGGCACTTCGCGCGCGATTCGCGGCACGAAGCCGGCTTGCCGGCATGCGGCGAGGATGTCGGCATACATGCCGGGTGCGCCCGGTCGGCGGACCAGGATGAAGTCTTCCTGAGCCAGCGCTTTCAACGACACCTGTGGACGCTTCTTGCCCGCGCCTTTCAGCAGCGGATGCCCGGCCGGCAATACCACGACCATCGGCTCATCGAGCAGGAGTTGGAACGCCACGCCCTCGCGCGCGTCGACCGGCTTGCGGAGAAACGCGGCCTGAATCTGACCTGCGGCCAGACGTTCGATGATTTCCGCCGCGTTGAGCTCAGCCAGTTCCACGGCCACCTCCGGGCAGACCGCCCGGAACGCGCGGATCGCCTCGGTCGTGAACGGATGAAACGCGGCCGAGCTGGTCAGCCCGATCGAAATCGTGCCGAGTTCGCCGCGCGCAATCCGGTTCGCTTTCTCCACCGACTGCTGAAGGTCGTGCAGCAGGCGTTGCGCGTCGTCCGCAAAGGCCTGACCCGCCGGTGTCAGCGTGACGCCGCGCGGCATACGCACGAACAGCTCGAAGCCGATCTCTTCTTCCAGCGCGCGAATCTGCTGCGATAGCGGCGGCTGCTGCATGGCCAGCCGTTCGGCGGCACGCGTGAATTGGCCTTCTTCGGCGACTGCCAGAAAGTAGCGCAGATGACGCAGTTCCATGATGTTCCGTCTCCCGGCCGTGCGATTCATGCCGCCCGCTGCCATATTCAATATATATGGATGATGCGTAAAACAGGTATTTTACATTTACCACGGCCAATCCTACGATCTCGTTCATCGCATCGACCGATGCCCGCGCTGCCCCAGACGAGCCGCGCCGGTCACGTTGCGACATAAAACAAAATCGACCGGAGACGTCAGTGAAAAAACAATATGCAGTGGCCGCGTTGGCCATGGCGGGTTGCGCGGGTGCGCATGCCCAGGCCTCGGTTACGTTGTACGGCCTGATCGACACCAACCTCGAATTTCTCAACCATGCGAGCGGCGGCTCGCTGGTGCGTGAGAATTCCGGCGGCCTGAGCAATTCGCGCTTCGGCTTTCGCGGCACGGAAGATCTCGGCGGCGGCAACAAGGCGTTCTTTATTCTCGAAGCCGGATTCAACGGTAACGACGGCACCAACGCGACCGCCGGTGTGCTGTTCAATCGCACCGCGGCGGTGGGGGTCGCGAACGACGCTTATGGCGCGTTGTCGGCGGGCTTGCAGTACACCGCGATGTACGACACGCTGATCAAGTACGACCCGATGGTGTTCGGCCAGCAGTACACGTGGATGCCCACCACCGGTTCCGCGGACAGCTTTTCGTTCAAGGCGCGCGTGAACAATTCGGTCAAGTACGTGGGCCACTTCGGCGGTTTGACGGCGACGGGGGTGTACAGCTTCGGCGGCACGGCGGATTCGTTTCAGAGCAGTGCGGCCTACGGCGGCGCGCTCGACTACGATAGCGGCAGCTTCGCCGCGGCACTCGCCTACGACTACCGCAATGGCGCGATCAATTCCACCGGCATGTGGACCAAATCGCGCAACTGGAGCGCGTCGGCGCGTGAACAGATCGGCGACCTTACCGTGTTGGGCGGCTATGAGCACTATCTGTACAACCCGACCAAGGGCCCGACGGTGTCGTCGGCATTGTGGTTCGGCGGGGTGCGCTATCTGATCGGGCCGCAATTCCGCGTGACGGTTGCCGAGTATTACCAGAGCAACAAGGCGGCCAACGTGTCGAACTCGTTGATGAGCGTGCTGGGTGCGGACTATATTCTGTCGAAGCGAACCGATGTGTACGCAACCGTCGCCTACGCCGCGTCCACACGCTACGCCAACGATAAATACACGCCGGTCGGTTTGACGAGCGACACCGCATTCGGTCCGAATCAGACCGGCGTGACGCTCGGTATTCGCCACCGGTTCTGAGCATTTGGCTTTTCAACGACGGATTCGACGATGCGCCGCGTTCAAGACTCAAGACAGCGCACGGTAATCAGGAGCTAGCGGCATGACCTTTTCTCTCTCTCGACGCAACGCGACGATATGCGCCGCAGCAGGCGTGGCCGTTTTGGCGGCGCTCGCGCAACCGGCGTTGGCGGCCCACGCGTACAAGGCGCATCTGAGGCCGGTCGCGGTGATCTCCGACACGCGGTTCACGATCGACACGCCGCAAGGGCATGCCGAATTTCCGCTGTATCTGTCGAAGGACTGGAGCGTCGCGCAGCCCCAGGTGACGCGTGCGGTGATCGTGATACACGGCAAACTGCGCAACGCGGACGTGTACTACCGCACCGCGCAAAATGCCCGCGACGCCGCGCACGCCGATCCCGACACCACGCTGCTGATCGCGCCGCAATTCCTCGCCAACCTCGACCTGCGCGTGCACGACGAACCCGCCGACATGCTGCGCTGGACCGGCGATGCATGGATGGGCGGCGAAGCGGCACGCGCGCCGCTGCCGATCGGTTCCTACGAAGTGCTGGACGCGATCGTCGCGCGTCTCGCCGATCGCA
This sequence comes from Burkholderia sp. 9120, assembly GCF_000745015.1. Lineage (NCBI taxonomy): Bacteria > Pseudomonadati > Pseudomonadota > Betaproteobacteria > Burkholderiales > Burkholderiaceae > Burkholderia > Burkholderia sp. 9120. Next base: position 6,437,453 of record NZ_JQNA01000002.1, read on the forward strand.
AGCTGTTTCCGAATCTGCGGCATGTGGTGTTCGCCGGCCATTCGGGCGGCGGCCAGGTGGTGCAGCGCTACGCGGTCGCGGGACGCAACATTGCCACGCTGACCGGCGAGGGCATCGACGTGCGATACGTGGTGGCGAGCCCGTCCACCTACGCTTACTTCGACGCGTCAAGGCCCAACGCCCAAGGTGTCGCCGCGCCGTTCGATGCCGCGCAATGCCCCGACTTCAATCAATGGAAGTACGGCATGGATAACCGGCCGCCGTATCTCGACGATCGTTCGCCCGCACAACTCGAAGCGGGTTATGCAGCGCGCCGGATCGACTATCTCGTCGGCGGCGCGGACGACGATCCCCAGCAAAGCGCACTCGACAAATCCTGCGCGGCGGAAGCGCAAGGGCCGCAGCGCGTGGCGCGCGCGACCGCGTATTACGCGTATATGCAGTCGCGTCATCCGCAGGGCTTGAATCAGAGTTTTCATATCGTGCCGGGCGTCGGTCACGACGGCGCGCGAATGCTGACGTCGGTGTGCGCGTTGTCGGCCATGTTCGGTACGCAGGGGTGCGAGCCATGAGCGAGGCAGCCTTCAATCGGCCTGACGACGCAATGGCCGGCGCCGACCCTTCGAGCGCGCTGAGCCCGGCCATGGTGCGGCGCGCGATCTTCGCGTCCGTGCTCGGCAACGGCCTCGAATGGTTCGACTTTCTGATCTACGGCTACTTCGCGAAGATCATCGCGCAAGTGTTCTTTCCGGGCGGCAGCGGGTTCGTGTCGATCATGCTGACGCTCGCCACGTTCGCCGTGGGCTTCATCGTGCGGCCGATCGGCGGCATTCTGCTGGGCATCTACGCGGACCGGGCGGGGCGTCGCAAGGCACTCTCGCTGCTGATCATTTCGATGGCGGCCAGCACGCTGCTGATGGGACTCACGCCGAGCTATGCGCGGATCGGCATCGCGGCGCCGCTGCTGGTGGTGCTTGCGCGTTTGCTGCAAGGGCTCTCGGTGGGCGGGCAGTTCGCGACCGCGTCGGCGATGCTGGTGGAGTATGCGCCGCCGCACAAGAAGATGTTCTATGGCAGCTTCAACATGTCGGCGCAGGCGTTTGCGTTGCTGTTGTCGTCCGGTGTCGGCTATCTGCTGACCACGCAGTTGACGCACGAACAACTGGTGGCGTGGGGTTGGCGTCTGCCGTTTCTGTTCGGCGCATTGGCTGGTCCGTTCGGCTTTTATATCCGGCATCGCGTGGCCGAGTCGCCTGAGTTCGAGCAGTTGCTCGAACATCAGGAGAGGCCGCCGCGCGTCACGATCCGGCAGTTCTTCCGCGATAACGGCGATGCGGCGATCTGCGCGATGGGCGTGATCATCGTCGGGGCGGCGACGAATTACGTGTGGCACTCGTATCTGTCGGTGTATGTCGAGCGGCAATTGCATTTGCCGCTGTCTACCGCGTTGCTCGGGGCGTTCGTGTCGGGCGCGTTGAATCTGTTTCTGTTTCCGCTGTCGGGCAAGCTCGCCGATCGTTACGGCGCGTACCGCTTGTTCTATCCGATCGTGATTGCGTGGATGGTGTGCGTGTATCCGCTCTATCACTTCGTCGTAACCAACCCGACGCCGGGGCATCTGTTCATCGCGCAGATGGTCGCCACGGTGTTTCTCGCGGCGATGTCCGGCGCGCATCCGGGCATGCTCGCGACGCTTTTCCCGGTGCGTAGCCGTTCGGCTGGCGTGGCGCTGTCGTACAACATTGCAGTGACGCTGTTCGGCGGCATGGCGCCGTTGACGATCACCGGTTTGACGCGCGTCACGGGCAGCAGTCTCACACCGGCGTTCTACCTGATTTTTGCCGGTTTCGTGTCGCTGGCGATGGTGTATTTCACGCGCGCCGGGCGAGCGCACGGCAGCTTGGCGGCGAGGGCCGCCACTCATTAGATTAACCACGAGCTCATTGCATGACCCAGCCTTTAAACACGGACGACGAACGCGCGCCGAATGAACGCCCGGTCGCGGTGGTGGCGAGCCGCCATCTGAACGTCACGACGCCGGCCGGCAGCGGCACGGTGCCGGTCTTCACGAACGGCGACTGGCTTGCGCCGACGCGCGATGTGCGGCGCGCGGTGATTCTGATTCACGGACGTTTGCGCAACGGCGATACGTACTTCGATCTGGCGCAGCGCGCCTGCGAACTGGCCGGCGGCAGCGCGGACGACACGCTGCTGATCGTGCCGCAGTTTCTCGCCAGCGCCGACGTGGAGGCGCATGCCGTGCCGCCTTCCACGTTGCATTGGGACTGGATCGGCTGGATGGGCGGCGACAACGCAGTGGGGCCGGCACCGCTCAGTTCGTTCGATGTGCTCGACGCCATTCTGCACACGCTCGCCGCGCGCGAGCAGTTTGCGTCGCTGACCGAGGTGGTGATCGCGGGGCATTCGGGCGGCGGCCAGGTCGTGCAACGTTACGCGGTGGTCGCGCGCGGCGATGCGCCGCTCACGGCGCGTGGCATTGCGCTGCGCTATGTGGTGGCGAATCCTTCGTCGTATGTGTATTTCGATGCGATGCGGCCGGGGGCGTCGGGAGAGTTCGCGACGTTCGATGCGACGGCGTGCCCGTCGTTTAATCGCTGGAAGTATGGGCTTGAGGATTTGCCCGCGTATGCAAATGGAGAGGGCGATGAGGGGGACGCGGCGGCGCTTCTCGAAGCGCGTTATGCGCAGCGTGATGTGACGGTGCTGCTGGGCGGCGCGGATTGCGATCCGCAGCATCCGGCGCTCGATCGGTCCTGTGCGGCGTTGACGCAAGGGGAGCACCGGTTGGGGCGTGGACTCGCTTACGCGCGGTATATGGCGTCGCGGCATCCGCAAGGGTTGGCGACGCATCGCACGTTGGTGATCGACGGCGTCGGGCATGACGCCAAGGGAATTTTTGCGTCGCCGCAAGGGCGCGCGGCGTTGTTCGGTGACGGAGCGTGAAGAGGTAGTGGGGTTTTGATCGGGCCTGGATAGGCATGCGCCGTGCTACTTCTGATCGCGTTAGTGCTCCCACTTCTTGAAGGACCACGCGACATGAACAGACCCCGACACTTCCCAGCCGCGCTCGCGGCTGCCTCGTTATCTGCATGGCTGGGCATCGTTTTGCCGTGCAGTAACGCCTATGCCGACGATGCCCCCAGCCCCTGCGCGGCGCTCAAACGCATCGTGGCCGCTGCGCCGGGCGGCTTGTCCTCGCTGACGCCCGACGACGGCAAAGGCGTCGCCCAGCCCTACAGCGACGACGCCCAATGTTCAGCCGGTCACGGCAGCTATCAATGCATGTGGACGCCGCACCACGACGCGGGCTCGAACGCGGATGCGTTGCAAGCCGTCGCAGCCGACGTCGCCTCCTGTTTGCCCGAGGCGACGCACGATCAGAATTCGCCTGCACGTCAGCACTTTTATGTCGGCGCGCCGGGCAAACGGGCCGAGATCACGCTCGCGCCGACGGGCTCGAACAAGCTGCGGCTGGTTGTGTCGGGCAAATAATCGGCTTGGGTAGACGGCGCGTTTCCGCTTGAGCGGACGCGCGGTGGCTAGCGCGACGCCGGCCACCAGGTCCAGCCACGTCGCGAGTAGCGCAATTCGATCACCGAAAGCGGCGCGATCTCGATCTGTGGAAACACCGCGGGCGCAGCGCCGAGCACAGATATGATCGATGCCCGCAGCACCGGCGCATGCGTGACGGCGACCACGTTGCGTGTCTCGTTCGCCTGGGATGCGGGGCTTGCCTGTTCATTCAACGCTTCCAGCCATTCCCCGGTTTGCTTCACGAGTTGGCTGAACGACTCGCCCCCGTGCGGCGCGGCGTCCGGGTCGCGGGTCCAGGCGGCGAGTGCTTGCGGCGCTTCGGTCATGAGATCGGCGAGGCGCCGACCGTGCCAATTGCCGTAGTTCATGTCCGCCAGATGCGCGTCGACCGTCGCCGTCAGGCCCAAGGCCAAAGCCGTTTCGCGCGCACAGGAGGCGGGGCTGACGAAGGCAGCGGCATCGTCGGGGATCGGCAGAGACGCTCGCGCGGCCTGGATTTCGGCGAGACCGCGTGGGTCGAGTGGAGCAAGTGAGTCGGCGGCGGGAAAGCGGCCTGCACGCATCGCGGCGGTCGAGGCGTGGCTAATCAGTAATAGCCGAATGTCCATACCGTGGGTTTCCTTGCGTTTCCTTGCACCTGGCGCCCGCACCGAAGCCATGCACTCGCGCGTTAGTTTTGCGTTGCCGAAGGCCGGAGTTTAACGCGTAGAATAGCGGCATTGCGAAGCTCGGAAGCCGGTGAAAGCCCGGCGCGGTCGCGCCACTGTAATTGGCATCTCCTGCCAAAAGCCAGACCTGAGCTTTGCGCACTTCCTCTGTAATCGACTATCGGGGCGCGTTACCCCAGGAGATGTCCGTCATGACTGAAGCTGTTCTCAATTCCGGCAATCCGGCTGTTGCTCAGCCCACGCCGATTCCCTTGCGCGAGTTGCTGCCGTGGATCGTATTCGGCGGTTTGCTGTTGCTGCTCGCTATTTACTTCGTTGGTGCGGAAGAGGGTGCCACCTCGCTGGTGCCCGGCATGTACGTGCATGAGTTCGTGCACGACGGCCGCCATCTGCTCGGCTTTCCTTGCCACTAACGGAGCATTGAACATGGTCGGTAAATTGTTGGTGCGCGGGATGCTTGCAGGCATCGCCGCGGGATTACTCACGTTCAGCTTCGCCAAAGTGGTGGGCGAGCCGCAGGTCGATCAGGCGATTTCCTTCGAAGAAAAAGCCGATGCCGCGAAGGGCGAAGCCCCTGAGCCGGAAATCGTCAGCCGTGAGACGCAGGCGGGCCTGGGTTTGCTGACGGGCGTGGTGACGTATGGCGCGGCGATTGGCGGGTTGTTTTCGCTGGTGTTTGCGTTCGCTTATGGGCGTGTCGGCGTGGTGAGCGCGCGGGCGTTGTCCGCATGGCTCGCACTCGGCGCGTTCATTACGATTGTGATCGTGCCGAATATCAAGTACCCGGCGAATCCGCCGTCGGTCGGCGATCCTGAAACGATCGGCGCGCGGACCGGGTTGTTCTTTTTGATGATCGCGATTTCGCTGGCGGCGATGGTGTTTTCGTTGAAGGTGCGGCGTCGGTTGGCCGTGCAACTCGGCGCGTGGAATGGCTCGATCGTGGCGGCCGTGGTGTTCGTCGTGATTATTGCCGCTGTGCAGCTTTCCATGCCGGTGATCAATGAAGTGCCGGCGGCTTTCCCGGCGGTGCTGCTGTGGAAGTTCCGCGTTGCCGCGATCGGGATGCAGGTCATTATGTGGACCACGATTGGGCTGCTGTTCGGCGCATTGGTCGAACGGAGTGCGTTTGTGCGGCCGATTGGGCGGGCGGCGGTTTAGTCGTTCCCGGTTGGTGGTGTGCCGCGCGCAACGCTTGAGAAGGTAGTCCGATCAAGGAGTTGCGGCGGTTGCAGGAAGGTTATCCACAGGCTTCTGAACAAAATCTGGGGATAAGTTTTAAAGGCGAGGCGTTGGGCACGGTCAGGATGACGGTGCGCGGCGGCCTCGCTTTTTTGCGTTTGGGGGTTTCGGATGACTTGCCGTTTCTTGATTTCCTACGCTTCGTGTAGGCGCTGATAGAAGCGCGCTGTAGCTGATGAAAATAGAAATACACGGTTGAGAATTTTCGGATCCTCTCGTCGATGAGTTCCTTATAGCGTGCTTGTGCTTCATACAAGTACAACCAATAAGGATGACGATGAAAGACTACCGCGTGGTCGCGGGGCCGGTCGGAATGGCCGTTCGCCTGCTAGCCGCATTCATGCTGCTCATGGTGGCGTTCGGTGCAAACGCCACCGACTGTCTCACGCTCTACTCGCAGTCCGGTGCAACGCCGGGTTCAAAGACGTGTCGCCTCGATGTCGTGGGCAATACGCCGGGTGGGATGGGCAACTACGCGTGTATCAACGACCTCGCGCTAATTGATCAATGGTGCGCGGCGCCGGCGGCAAATGAGCCCGAGGCCAGTTGTCCCGTCGCTGACCCGGTGTACCCGGGCAATGGCGCTGTCACGTTGACGGAGACTGATTTCGTCAGCGGCGACGATCTGCCGATGCGGTTCACGCGGACGTATCGGTCGAAGTCGTTGAGTGCTTCGTCTGCTGCGATGGGACCGGTGTGGTTTCACAGTTGGCAGCGCAATCTTGGGTTGGCCAATGCGAACAGCGGTAGTGCGTCGAAGGTTCTTGCGTATCGCGAGAACGGCGAGCCCGTCACTTTTAACTGGTTTTCCGGGAGTTGGCGTACGGCGGGATTTACGGGTCTCGCGCTCGTTCAATCCGGTTCGGGGTGGACGCTTACCGATCTGAAGACGGATACCACCGAGTCGTACTCCGCGCAGGGCTTGCTGCTGTCCGAAAGTACGAAGACGGGTTTTGTCCGGACGTTGACCTACGACAGCTCGGGTCTGTTGACGACGATCACGCAGCATGCGGCAGGCACCGACGCGAAACAGGACATCACGCTTCGCCTCGACTATGACGACAGGCGCCGTCTGTCGCGTCTGAATGATCCGTTAGGCAGGCTGACGCAATACGCGTACGACGCGAGTGGCAACCTTGTTTCGGTGACCTGGCCTGACGGCAACGTGCACCGCTATGTCTATGACGATACCCGCTTTCGTAACGCGCTCACTGGCGAAATCGACGAAACCGGCAGTCGCATTGCGACGTGGAGCTACGACACGCAGGGTCGTGCGACGGCGGTTAGTCACGCGGATTCGTCGCTCAACGCGCAGTTCGCCTACGGCGCGGGGACGACTGCCGTCACCGACAGCAAACGTACGACGACGCTGAGTTTTTCCTCCGTTGGCGGCGTGCTGCGACCCACTTCCTCCCGCTCGGCTGATGGCGCTAAAAGCTTCGCGTGGGACGCATCAGGCAGTTTGCTGAAGGACAGCGACGAAGGCGGCAATGCCGAATACAGCTACGACGTCGCCGGCCGGCACGGATCACAAGTAAAGATGCTTCCGGGACGTCCATCACGACGATCCGTTACGCGGACGGTACGAGTCTGCGTCCTGCGGCGATTGCGTCGCCTGGCGTCATCCAGTCGTTCATGTACGACGGGCAGGGCAATGCGACCGGGCTGAGCGAGACACCCACGACTGACAGCACGGGAGCGAGCGGCTTCGACGCGGCGAAATCGAACGACGCGACGCGTGCTTACGGCATGGTGTACGACGCGTTCAACCGGATCACCTTCGCGCAGTTCTACGAGGCGGGGACGTTGGTTGGGCAGTGGAAGATCACGCGCGACGCGACCGGCAACGTGTTCGGCGTCATCGTCCAGCAGGCGTTGCCGGACGGCACGGAAATGATCATGCGCGATGCCGCCCATCGCGTTCTCAACGGCTACAACCCGACCGGCGATTTCTACCTGCGCTATGACCTGCGAGGGCGGATCAGCCGGTTCAAGTTCAATGAGTATGCGAGTCCGGCCAACGGCGGTCTCAGACGCGTATTCAAGGTCAGTTTCGACTATGCGCCTGACGGTCGCGTTGTGTCGCGCAGCGGGACTGTCGCAAGGAATGGCAGTGTTCTCGATCTGAATGACGGGACAGATGTTCCGATCAGTAGCGATGAAGTCGATCAGTGGATCGACAACTACAACTTTGGGGAATCGCCGGTAGGGCCGCCGGCGAATCTCCAGGGCTCGCGTCAGAGGCTGAAGGCGGCGGTGCCTGGGACATCGACGGTTTGCGGCGGGTGTCATTTTTCGGCTGGCTTGCCCGACAACCTGGCGCGCGGCGCGCTGTTTATCTGGCGGTTGGTGCATAACCCGGCGGTCAGGTATGGCATCGGGCAGGGGGCGAGAAAAGCGGCTGAAACGGTCGAGCGCATCAAGGAGATGTGCAAGCCGACGGTGAAGGATACGTCGGAGATAAACTGGGGACAAAATCCTAATCAGCTTTATCACACGTTTCGGCATCTGGATGAGGCCGGTATCCCGCATCAGCCGGTCATGGACGCCATTATCAAAGACGTGGCGGAGAATAGCGGCTTGCAGTTAGCTGTAGGTGACGGAGACACGTTTGTCGTCACTGTCAATGGTATGGCGATCGAATATTCAGCCCACCGACAGTCTGTGGACATGGTTCGCGTCGGCTCAATTCGTCTACCACGATGATCGAAACGTTCGAGGTATTCATGCAACGAATTCTAAGTTTTCAGGAGCGTCAACTCATCGAGTACATGATCTCTGTCAATGCGGCCCTATACGAAGCTGACGTACCCCGTTGGATGGCCCAACTTCGAGACTGTACGGTTCATGAGGTCAACGTTCCGTATTGCCTTTCGATCAGCCACGCGGAGCAGCGCTATAGCGGACCGGAGAGCTCCCACACGCTTGCGCGAGAATTGATCGCCGTGGACGAGGGTGTCGCGGTGCTGATCTATGCAATTGTTCACGAAACCGCAGTCGGCCCGGTTCTGGATTCTTTTAACATTGATCGGCTGGATGGCAACCCACTCGTCGTCTATCCGGAGCCCGGGGCTGGCTTGATGATCGTGGAGCGAAACAAATGGATTGGCGGTGCCGACCTGCGGCACGTCTATGGCAGACGGAGATTATGATTTTTATGTGTTCTGGAACGATGGATATCAGGTTCGGTGGTTACTGTTTGCCCGTCTGCGCGTGATTCTATCGGGATCTATATCGCGTTCTGGAGTCGGTGAACTATGCAACGACCTTTAGCAAATCACGAGCTTAAGCTACTTGAATTTCTTCTCTCCGTGAACGAATCTTTCTATGAAGACTACGTACCCCGCTGGAGAGCTCAAGTAGAAACATGTACGGTTCATGAGGTCAATGTGCCTTACTGTCTGGCGATCTGCCATGAAGATCGATTGGCCTGCGGTGGCTACACACAGTTGGCTCGCATTCTGGTTGGAATCGATGAGGGCGTGTCCGTGCTCATCTATGCTTGCGTCGTGGAAACGCGTGCCGGTTATGTCTTGCACTCCCTCGACATCGATCGTCTCGACGGAGAGGCGCTTGTTAAGTACCCGGAACCGGGTGACGGTCTCATGATCATGGAAGGAGGAAAACGTATTGGTGGAGCGGATTTGAGACACGTCTTCGGGGAGTCGGACCTTCCTCCCCACCGTAAGCTTCCCTAGACTTCGTCCCCTACCCGGATGTCGCTCTGTGGATCCTGAACAACATCACTCGCGTCGACTTCATCCACCTGAGGCAGTCGTTGCAGCGTTTAAGGTACCCATGCGACGAACTCAAAACTCTCAAGATGGCCAACCTATTGAGTTCCTGACTTCGATTCGTTTGAAAGCGTGGAGTAACGATTGTCAAGACCACTTTTCTTGCAGGAAATCGCGTTGCTTACGTTTCTGATTGAAACATGCGAGCCAATTTACGGCGATCGAATCAATCAATGGAAGGCGCAAATTCGCCAGTGTCTGGTGCGCGAGATTGGTTCTCCGTTTTACCTTGCCGTATGTCACGACGACAGCACTGAGAAAGCCGGGTGCGACGCGCTTACTCTCACCCGAGAGCTGGTGGGTGTCGATCACGGCGTGCCTGTACTCATCTATGCGGTGGCGATGAAGACGCCAACGGATCTTGTCATTGATATGTTCAATGTAGATAGATTGGATGGTGAACCGCTTGTTGACTATCCCGAGCCCGGCGCCGGATTGATGATTATCGAGGACGGTAGGTGGGTCGGTGGCGCTGATTTACGTCATCTAGTTCGCCTTCCGGGATAGACGAACTGTGCAACGGCCTTTAGCAGCCCACGAACGCGAGCTACTTCATTTTCTTCTTACGGTGAATGAATCGCTTTACAGCGCATACGTTTCGCAGTGGCGGGCACAGTTAGAAACGTGCACGGTTCGTGAAGTCAATGTGCCCTACTGCTTGGCCTTCAATCACTCCGAGGAGAGATTGCCCGGCGGAGCATTTGTCCTGCTCGCGCGTGACCTGATCGGGATCGACGAGGGTTATCTATGCGTATGTCGTGGAGACACATACTGGGCACATACTGGGTACGTTCTGGACACGTTCGACATTGATCGTCTCGATGGTGAACCACTTGTTGTCTATCCGCAGCCGAGCGACGGTCTCATGATCATGGAAGCGGGAAAACGCATCGGCGGGGCAGACTTGAGACACGTCTTTAAGGAATCGGATCTTCCGCCTCGCCGTAAGCTTCCCTAAGCGCAGCCGTTCATTCGGGCGTCGTTTTGTGCAAAACAGATGCCTTAAAAATTTATGCATCGTACAGAGGATGTCGATGAGCCACATGCCGCTGTGTTCGGTCGTCATAAGTTACGAAGAAGATATTCAACAGCTGATTTTGCAAGTGGTTGAACCGGCCAAATTGGCATCGGGCCTGGCTAAAACTTTGAGGGTGCCGATCCTGCTGGACGAATTCGATTTCAACCTTGACGACGAATTCGTCCGTCGATTTGGCTGTGGCGTGCTCACCTTGCTTGCATTGGGACAACCAGCGTTGAATGAATTCTTGACTGCTACGCGACACCCACTCGAAAGGCCGAATAGTTCGGGGGATATCGATGGTTAACCAACCACCTTATTCCCTGGTTCTTACGTACACCGACGATCCGCAGAACTTGATCATGCGAGTTGTGGATTCAGCCCGGCTGGCCGCGCTTGTGACCAAGGACATGGAAGTGTCCTTCTTCCTGGACGGAGACGAATTCAAGTTTGACGACGAGCTCGCGCGACAACTCGGAGTCGCCGTACTCAACGTGATCGCAAAGGGTCGACCTGCCATCAAGGCGTGCCTGAGCGTCACGCAGCACCCAATCGGCAGGCTATAACGCCTCAACCCACCGGCGCCTGCGTGGGCGCTGGTCAACTGGATGGAACCCCGGGCCCACCACCGCACCTCCGCCACAAAACCCAACCCCATCAACGACTTGCCCCTGTTGCCGGAACGTTATCCACAGCCTTGCAAACATTTTCTGTGGACAACTTTCTTGCAGGACTCCGACGCTAGCCAGCCGCCCTCAAACGCTCCGACTTCTAAATGCCCAATTGAACATCCGCCGAGTTTGCTGAACCGGCTGGGTCAACCGATCAAACAACTGCGCGACCGCGCCATCGAGTTGAGCCAGCGCTGGCGCCGCATCCGGAGCGACATCGAGCGCGGCAACCGACGCTTCACGCTTTTCCAACCTGTCCAGCGCAGAACCCTCACCGCTATACCGCGCAATCAACGAATCCAGCCGCGCCACGATCGATGCCATATGCGCCGCTCCAACTTCCGCCGCATTAAGCGCAGCACCTTCCGACACCGCGTCGCCGCGCCGCGACGCATCACTTAACACCCGCGCCCAATGCAGGCAGCAAAGCAGCGAACCGATAGCCAGCTCAACATCGGGATTCCACACCACAACGCGTTGCGTTTGCAGCGGTTTCAACGCAATCCGCAGATCATGCCAACTACGATCGAGCTTGCGCATCGCCGAAGTCGCATCCGACGTCGCATCCACAGCCCCATCCGCAGCACGGTGACCATGAGCCCGCGAATAACCCGCTACCCGCACGACCTCCCGCAAAGCCGCAAGCACCGCCCCAAGTCTCGCTTCCACATGCCGCGTCGCCGCAAGCGGCATCATCAACATCGCGACCGCGAACGACACGAGACACCCCACCAGTACCTCTTCGATCCGCAGCTCGGCCAACGGCCCCATCGCGAAGCCCAGCTCGCCATAAACCAGCCCAACGAGCACGGTGATAAAAAACACGCCCGGCGCGTACGCATTCAGAATGAAGTAAGCCCAGCCGAAAACGCACACCACCATCGCCGCCACCAGCAACCCAGGCGAGCCATGCAACGGCGCAACCAGCAGCACGCTGACCAACGCACCGGCCAGCGTTCCCACGAGCCGCTGTGCGCCGCGATATACCGTGTCGGCGCGCGACCGTGTGCCGAGGAACACGACGAACGTCGTGATCACCGCCCAGAACCATCGCTCGGGCGACAGCGAGTGGCCGATCAGCATCGCGAGAAACGCGGCGGTCGTCGCGCGCGTGGCGGGCAGCCAGCAGAGCTTGGCGCGCAAATCGGCGAAACGCTGCGCTGCGGACGCAGCAAAGCGAACATCAACATCAACGCGTGAAGGCAACCCCGCCGCCCTTCCCGCACGACCTCGCTGCGCCATCTCCCTAAGCCGCCCAATCGCGTGCCGCAGCACCTCCGCGCTCGCCTGCATGCCACCCGAAGCCGGCCCCGCAGCAAACGCATGCTGCCCAGCCGCGACTTCCACTTCGACGATCCTCTCGCGAACCGTCTCGGCATCCGGCGGATTCAGCAACGCCAGTTGCTCCTCAAGCGACAGCGCCGCTTCATTCAACGACGAAAGATTCGCCGCCCCCGGCGCATGCAGCAGACGCGCCGCGCGCAACATAACCGTGTGCACGGCCAGCCGGAAATTCGCCGTGACCCGCGTCGGCACCAGCACGCGGCCGACCAGCGTCACCATCACCGGCCCCAACGCGGACAACAACAGCGACATCACAAGATGCTGCATCGAAGGATGCAGATACAAGCCCAGGTAAAAACACACCACGCCCAGCATCGCGCAGCCCAACGCGCGCGGACCGCACGCCTGGCACAGCATGCCGACGAACATCACGACGAGAAAACCCGCATCGCCGGCGAGCGGATAGCGGCTCAGCACGCTCGACGCGGCGAAACACGCGCACGAGCACAGATAAAGGTAGAAAAGGGTGCCGAACCACGCGGACCGTCGCGCGTCGCGCACGAACAGCGGCGCGACCATCGCGAAGAGGATGCCGGGCGCAGCGAGGGTGATGGGCTGGTGGTAAGACACGGTCCACGCGATGCTGGCCACGCCGGTCAGCAGGCAGGCAAGCGCAACGCGCAACGCGTTATGGAGGCGGACGAGTCCCGGGTCCGCGGCTAGCAGACGGTCGGCGACGCGCGAAAATGCGGCAGCAATCATGATCGATGATATCCAGGCTAAGTGGCCGCCTTCGGCTTTTGGCCGATTGCGACAGGGCGGGCACGCGGGCCGCCACCTACGTATCGCCGAACTGGGCCGTCATGCCGGGATCACCGGCCAACAGCCCCGTCCGACGACGGGCGATAACACCCGAACAGGCACACCAAAACACGCTGCAAAGGGTGGCGCAGCGCATCCGGTGGGTTCGGGTTTTCCCGGATGATACCTGGACAAAATGACGCTTGTCGAATTTTTGCGGCAGCGCAGCACCGCGCCACGTCAGGTGGCGTCGTGGAAAATCACCCCAAGCGTATGCCGCTGGCCCGAGCGCAGGCGGCTCACGCCATGCCGCAGATTCACCCGGTACGGGCCGCGCGTGCCTTGCACCGGCCGGTGCTGCACCGCGAACACGACCGCGTCGCCCTTGCGCAGCGGCACGACTTCCGCGCGCGACTGCATCCGCGGACGCTGCTCCGTCATCACGAATTCGCCGCCGGTGAAGTCCACGCCCGGCTCGGACAGCAGAATCGCCGCCTGGAGCGGGAACACGTGCTCGCCGTAGAGATCCTGGTGCAGGCAGTTGTAGTCGTCCGGCGCGTATTGAAGCATCAACGGGGTCGGACGCGTCTGGCCGGCGGCGTGGCAGCGCTCGATAAACGCCGCGTGCGCGGCCGGATAGCGGGCGTCGATCCCCATCGCCTCGTTCCAGCGATTCGCCACCGGCGCGAGACGCGGATAAAGCTCGCCGCGCAGACCGGCGATCAGCGACGGCAGCGGATACGCAAAGTACTTATATTCACCACGGCCGAAACCATGCCGCGCCATCACGACGCGGCTGCGGTACAACCTGTCGTGCGGATAAAGCGCGGTCAGCGCATCGCATTCTTCCGCGCTGAGCAGATTGCGCAACATCGCGCAGCCGTGCCCATTCAGTTCTTCTTCCACGTCGAACCAGTCGACCGCATCGACGCGTTGCGCCAGCGAGTCCGCCTCTCTCACAATCGTATTCATCAGCCATCTCCATCCAGCATTTTTCGAGCGATGACCGAGTGTAAGCACGCGTCATCGGCCACACACTCCGGCTCTTGCTCTTTCATTCCCGTCCCGGCTTGGCTCGCCCTGCCGCATCGGTCATAGTAGGGCCCTCGTTAAGCGCCAATGCGGCTACCCGGAGACTCATCGCATGTCCGACTCCCCACAGAAACTCGACGACTGGCTGTTCAAGGAAGTCGTCGTCAAAGACGACATCACCGCCTTTCCGCTCACGGCGATGGCCGCCACGCTCGACCGCGAGGAGAGCGGCATCACGGTGCCGCCGCTGTGGCATTGGCTGTACTTTCTGGAAGCCGCGCCGCTTTCCAGGGTCGGGCCGGACGGTCATCCCGAGCGCGGCGGTTTTCTGCCGCCGGTGCCGTTGCAGCGTCGCATGTGGGCCGGTGGGCGTCTGACGTTTCATGCGCCGCTCAACGTGGGGGAGCGCGCCACGCGCACATCGACCATTGCCAATATCGAAGACAAGACCGGCCGTTCCGGCCGGCTCGTGTTCGTCACGGTGCAGCACACGATCGAAGTCGGCGGCGAACTGAAGCTGGAAGAGGAACACGACATCGTCTATCGCGACGCGCCCGAGGCGGGCGGGCATCCGCCCAAGGCGGCGCTCGCGCCGGAGGGCGAAACGTGGCGCCGCACGATCGACGCCGACGCGGTCCTGCTGTTCCGCTACTCGGCGCTGACCTTCAACGGCCATCGCATTCACTACGATTATCCGTATGCGACGGAGGTGGAAGGCTACCCCGGCCTGATCGTGCATGGCCCGTTGATCGCGACGCTGCTGGTGGATCTGGTGCGCCGCGAAGTGCCGGACGCGGATACGGCGTTGCAAAGCTTTGCCTTCAAGGCGCTGCGCCCGGCTTTCGCCGGCCAACCCTTGACGGTATGCGGCAAGCTCGCCGCGGATGGCAAGACGATCGAGCTGTGGGCCAAAGACCACGAAGGCTATCTGATCATGCGCGCGATGGCCGCGCTCGCCTGAAATCCTGGCATATTTCCAATAAGAAACGAATGTGGCGGCGACGGTGCCTTTCCTTAACGCGGGCGCCCACGGCCGCGCGCTCACCGCACGCCCAGCAAGCGGTACGCGAATTATGCGTGCCATTCATGCCTGGCAAGCCTGACCGGGTTTTTCCACGGTCCGCCCCGGGCAAATACGCTTGCCGCCATAAAATCCCCCGTGTATAGTTTCCGAACTTACTCTTGTTTCGCATCGGAAATTAAAGGGATTCTCATGGACGCTTCCACCATCCTCGCCGACCTCGGCATTGCCCAAGCGGCGCAAGCCGGCGACATCGCGGTTCATTCGCCGATTACCGGCGAACTCATCGGCCGCGTGGCCAGTAACACGGTGGCGGAAGTCGACACGGCCCTCGCCCGCGCGCAAGAGGCGTACACCGCCTGGCGCAACGTGCCGGCGCCGCGCCGCGGCGAACTGGTGCGTCTGCTCGGCAACCGTCTGCGCGAAAAGAAGCACGCGCTCGGCAGCATCATCACGCTCGAAACCGGCAAGATCCTCCAGGAAGGCATGGGCGAAGTGCAGGAAATGATCGACATCTGCGATTTCGCGGTCGGTCTGTCGCGCCAGTTGTACGGCCTGACGATTGCGTCGGAGCGTCCGGGCCATCGCATGGCGGAAACGTGGCATCCCATGGGCACCTGCGTGGTGATCTCGGCGTTCAATTTCCCGGCCGCCGTGTGGTCGTGGAATGCGGCGCTCGCGCTGGTCTGCGGCAACGCGGTGATCTGGAAGCCGTCGGAAAAGACGCCGCTCACCGCGCTCGCCGTCAATCAGATTCTGATCGAAGCGTTGCAGGAATTCGGCGACGCGCCGGCCGGCCTGACCGCGTTGATCAACGGTGGCCGCGACGTCGGGGCGAAGCTGGTGGCGGACCCGCGCGCGTCGATCGTCAGCGCGACGGGCAGCACGGAAATGGGTCGCACGGTCGGCGTGGAAGTGGCCAAGCGCTTCGGCCGCTCGCTGCTCGAACTTGGCGGCAATAACGCGGGCATCGTCACGCAAACGGCAGATCACGAACTCGCCATGCGCGGCATTCTGTTCTCGGCGGTGGGCACGGCGGGGCAGCGTTGCACGTCGCTGCGCCGTCTGTTCGTGCACGAAAGCGTGTACGACAAGACTATCGAACGTCTGCAGCAGTTGTACAGCAAGGTGCCGCTCGGCAATCCGCTCGAAAAGGGCACGCTGATGGGTCCGCTGATCGACAAGCAGTCGTACGCGCGCATGCAGGAAGCGTTGCAGCAGGCCACGGCTGAAGGCGGCAAGGTGTTCGGCGGCGAGCGCGTCGAGGTGAAGGGTTACGAAGGCGGCTACTACGTGCGTCCGGCAATTGTCGAAATGCCGTCGCAAACGTCGGTGGTGCTGAAGGAAACCTTCGCGCCGATTCTGTACGTGCTGCGCTACTCCGATTTCGCGGAGGCGGTCGAAGCGAATAACGCGGCCGTGCATGGTTTGTCGTCGTGCGTGTTCACGACCGATCTGCGCGAAGCGGAACGTTTCCTGTCGGACGCGGGCAGCGACTGCGGTATCGCCAACGTCAATATCGGACCGAGCGGCGCGGAAATCGGCGGCGCGTTCGGCGGCGAGAAGGAAACCGGCGGCGGCCGCGAATCGGGTTCGGATTCGTGGAAGGCCTACATGCGCCGCGCGACCAACACGGTCAACTACTCGTCGGCATTGCCGCTCGCGCAGGGCATCGATTTCAATATCGACTGATTCGGCTTGATTCAGTATTACCGAGCGCAGTCAGTGAAAGCAGCGGCGCATTCGCGCGCCGCTGCCGCTTTATCTTTGTACGACCTCATTCAGCAATCCGTTTGCGCCGCCCGGCGTTGCAGAGCGGCCACGTTATTCGTGGAGTAAGACGTGAGTTCCAAAGTCGTTATCGTCGGCGGTGGGGTAATCGGCAGCTCGATTGCGTATTTCTTGCGGCTGTCCGATCCGACAGTCAGCGTGACGGTGATCGAACGCGATCCGACTTACGCGCGCTCTTCGTCGGCGCTCTCCGCGGCGTCGATCCGTCAGCAATTCTCCACACCGCTTTCTATTCAGATGTCGCTGTTCGGCATTGAGTTTCTGCGCGCTATCGGCGAGCGACTCGAGATCGACGGCGCGAAACCGTCTATCGATCTGCACGAAGGCGGCTATCTGTTTCTTGCGACGTCGGCTGGTGACGCGACGCTGCGTGAAAACCACACGCTGCAAAAAAGTCTCGGCGCCGATATCAGTCTGCTCGACCGGATCGAGTTACAAGCGCGCTTTCCTTGGCTCAATACAGAAGACCTCGTGGCCGGCGCGTATGGCGAAAGCGGCGAGGGCTGGTTCGACGGCTACGGTCTCGTGCAGGCGCTGCGTAAAAAAGCCCAATCGCTCGGCGCGCGCTACGTGGCGGCCGACGTCACCGCGATTCATCGCGACGGCAAACGCGTCACGCAAGTGCAAACCGCGAACGGCGAAACCTATCCGTGCGACGTGGTCGTGAACGCCGCCGGCGCCTGGTCGCGGCGCGTGGCGGAAATGGTCGGCATCGACATTCCGGTGTATGCGCGCCGGCGCAGTATTTTCAACGTCACGTCGCCGGGGCAACTGGAACGGTGTCCGTTGCTGATCGATCCGAGTGGCGTGTATTTCCGCCCCGAAGGCAAATCGTTTATCTGCGGCACGTCGCCTTCGCCCGAAAACGATCCGGACGATCTGCCGCTCGACGAAGTCGATCACGCGCTATTCGACGACGTAATCTGGCCGACGCTCGCGCACCGCGTGCCGCAATTCGAAGCCCTGCGTGTGCAGAATTGCTGGTCCGGTTACTACGAATACAACGTGCTCGATCAGAACGCGATTATTGGCTATCACCCCGACGTCGATAACTGTATTTTCGCCAATGGCTTTAGCGGTCATGGTTTGCAACAAGGTCCGGCAACCGGGCGCGGCATTAGCGAACTGATTTTGCATGGCCGTTATACGTCGCTGGATCTGGGTTCGCTGAGTTTCACGCGGGTGCTTGAAAATCGCCCGATTGTGGAAAAGAACGTGGTGTAACGCCATGCATGGATGACGCAGCCGGATAATACGGCGACGAGTTGATGCGAAAAGCGCAATACATGGTGCGTAGAACTCGTTTGCCGCTCACGCGGACGACGGCCACAATCGACGCCGTTCTTTCCCCGGCAACTGAGTCGGCAAACCAGCCGCCAAACCCAACGGCCCGTCACCATGTTCGCATTCACTCCCGCCTTCGAAGCGCCCACCGGTTCGCCGATCCGCGAGCTGTTCAAGTATCTGGCGCAGCCCGGCATGATCTCGTTTGCCGGCGGCTATCCGGCCGGCGATCTGTTCGATCGTGAAGGGCTCGACGCCGCGGCGGCGCGCGCGTCGCAACAGACCACGCTGTGCCTGCAATACGGCCCGACCGACGGGCTGCCGGTCCTCAAGGAACAACTCGCCAGCCTGATGACGCGCCGCGGCACGCCGTGCGCGCCGCAGGACCTGCTCGTGACGACCGGTTCGCAGCAAGGCTTCGATCTGTTGCTGCGCGTGATGGTCGCGCCCGGCGATGTGGTGCTGGTCGAACAGCCCGCTTATCCGGCGACCTTGCAGGCGTTGAAACTGCAAGAGGCCGACGTGGTGACGGTGCCCGTCGATCACGACGGCCTCGACGTCGCCGCGCTCGCCGCACTGCTCAAAGCCGGCACGCTGCGCCGCGCGCCGAAGCTGCTGTACACGGTGCCGACCTTCGCCAATCCGACCGGCGCGACCTTGTCGCTCGAGCGCCGCACGGCGTTGTTGAAACTGGCGGTGCGCTACCGCTTCCTGATCGTCGAGGACGACCCCTATGGCGACCTGCGTTTCAGCGGCGCCGCATTGCCCTCGCTGCTGGCCTTGAGCGCTCAGGTGCCGGGTTCACGCGACTGGGTGGTCCATTTTTCCAGCCTGTCGAAAATCGTCGCGCCGGGTTTGCGGGTGGGCTGGATGATCGCGCACGCGGAGATCTTGCGACGCTGCGTGGTGGCCAAACAGACCGTCGATCTCTGCAGCTCGCCATGGACCCAGGCCATCGCGGCGGATTATCTCGCGCAGGGTGCGCTGGAACGTCATCTGCCGCGAATCGTCGACGCTTATGCCGTGAAATGCCGCACGTTGTGCGATGCGCTGGACACGCATCTGTCGGAGCATATCGCCTTGCATCGTCCTGCAGGCGGCATGTTCGTGTGGGCGCGATTAAAGGCCGGCCAGAATGCGACGGATTATCTGCATGCCTGTATCGAACGGAACGTGATGTTCGTGCCGGGCGTCGCGTTCTATAAAGACAATATCGATCAGGCCGCACTGCGTCTGTCATTCGCCGCGCCGGGCGTCGCCGATATCGAAACCGGCGTGCAGAGAATGAAGCAGGCGCTGGATCTCGTTTGACGGCGACCCACGCGGTATTCACAGAAAAGCAGTCAGGTCAATACTTGAAATAACCCGGCGCGCAGCGTATGCGAAGCCGGGTTTTTTTATGTGGGACCTAAATCTCAGCGAATTAGCATGGAAACCGATTCCCCGTCACGCCTGTATGCGCGTTCGAATATCTTAATGAATTGCACGCGCCTTTTCGTCAAACTCCTGAAACATGGCGAACTCATGGCGAACTGTTAAATAGAAAGATACAAAGCACCACTGGTTTTCTGCAAAAAATATCGGTTATGATCGCTGCCTTCGGCGATTGATCCGGTTGGCTTAATTCGCCGGGCATCCAAGTTAATACCGTCGCATCGAACCAGAAGAAATCAGATGAAGATGTCGCGCAAAAAGATTGCAATCCTGGTAGTCGGTCTTCTGATCGTGGCCGGCGTGATCATTCAGGCGGTGTGGCGTCCATTCGGGCATCGCAAAGCCACCGGGGCCGAAAATAGCGAAGTCGTTCTCGACATTCATCATCCCGATGCGGTGATCGATAGCGAAGCATTGTCCCGCTTGCCGCGCGATATTTTGCGCGTGCCGTTATTGCATGACGTGCTGACGCAAGACTTCGTCGACTACTACGAATCGAATAACACGCGGCTGTCCGCCGAGGGCGCGCTGCGGCGTCTCGCGTTCGAGCATCAACTGGATTGGCGCGACGAACTGATCCGCCGCGTGTTCGACGAGCCCGCGCATGTGCTGCTGTGGCGCTCGCCCGACGGCCGCCTCGGCTACTGGGTGATGTCGATGCATCGCAACGGGCTCGCCAAGCTGCTGCAAGGCTACGCGAACGTCGCCGCGAGCGACGCGCAACTGAGCCAGGTCTCCAAGCTCTCCGGCGACGTGCCGGTCTACGCGTTGAAACTGGCGGTGGGCCGCACGCTGCTGTTCGCGACCAAAGGCGATCGCCTCGTGGTGATCTCCGCGCCCGGCGTGCTGCTCGACCAGAAGGGCGGCGTGCTCGGTGAGCGCGGCGACGCGGTGTCCGAGATGCTGTCGTCGGGTCGCGACGACGCGGCGAGCGCGTACCGGCTCGACGCCCCGGGCGACGCGCCGAAGGGCCACCGGCTGGTGGTGTCGGCGAATTATCTGTCGTTCGGTTATCAGGCGTTTTTCTCGGGCATCGACGCGCTGCGTTTCGATTTCTCGCCGAACGGCAATGCGGCCGCGAGCTGGCAAACCTCGGCGCTGATCGAGCCGGGCAAGTTGCCGCAACAGTGGAACAGCACCGACTTGTGGCGCGCGCTGCCGGCCAATGCCGCGGCGTGTACGAGTTTGCCGGCGGACTGGAAGGAAGCATCGGGTCTGTTGGGTAAGGTTGCCGACGGCGGCGAGGACAACGCGGCCGCGATCGGCGATCAGCTCGCCGGTCCCGCAGCGGTGTGCTGGTACGCGAAGTCGACGCTGGTGGCGCCGGTGTTCGTCGCGCGGGTGAAGACGCAGGACGCGGCCAGCATCGCCGCTCTGAAGACCGCGCTCGGCAAGACCTTCGGCAATGTGATCGGCGCTTATGAAGCGAAGGCGGCCAAAGCGGACGGCAGCGACACCGGCTATCGGCGCCTGCCGGTCACCACGCACGATCAGGGCGCCGACGTCACCGTGTGGCAACGTCCGGTGAGCGCGAACGCGGGGACGGCGTTGACGAGCAAGGCGTCGTTCGCGTCGCAATTGTCGGCGGAACGCTATTTCCCGGTGACGCTCGCGCTTGCGCACGGCTATCTGATCTTCTCGCCGGACGGCCGTCTCGTCGACGATACGCTCGCGGTGCTCGACAAGCGCTACCCGGCACTTGCCGACACGCTCGCACCGCAACGTCTGCCGCGCACGATTCTGACGCTGACGCCTTCGTCCGCCGCCGCGCTGATCGAGCGCGAAGCCGGCGCCGCGTTGCCGGCCGATCAGGAAGCGGTGTTCCGCAATGCGTCGCGCACGCATCTCGTGCCGAAGCTGCATGCGCTCGCGCATTACCCGCCGGTTTCGTTGAGCCTGCCGCAGAATCTGCCGGGTTCGACAGGCTGGGTGCCGGTCGAATGGTGGTTCGATCGTGCGAAGGGCGGCGCAGGGGCGGACACGAGCGCAACGGATGCGCCGGCGGATCAGCCCGGCACCGAGGGCGATTAAGTGCGCTCACTTCGCGTCCCCAGCGCGTCGCGTCGCGCGTGGTTCGCGCACGCGGCCTCGGCGTTCGTGCTGAGCGGCCTCGCGCCCTATGCGCACGCCCTCAGCAGCACCACCGCCTCGCCCGATCCCGACGCGCTTTCGCCGCAACAATCCGCCGCCTTCCGCGCGTGGTTCGTGCGGATCGTCGACCAGCAGATGCGGCGCGGCCCTACGCCGCGCTGGACGCAACGCGACTGCGCGGGCCTCGTGCGCTTCGCGGTCGGCGAGACGCTTAAATCGCACGACACCCGCTGGCTGCGGGCCAACGGCATGACCAGTCTCGCGGACACCGGCAGCCTGCCGCCGGAGCTGCAACTGTCGGCGTCGCAGCGCACGCTCGCGAATCGCTGGACGCAACTCGACGGCTCGACCAGCGCGTACGCGTCGGCGATTGCACTGATTCAACGCAACAGCCGTTTTGTCTCGAAGGACGTCAACCAGGCGCTGCCCGGCGACCTGCTGTTCTTCGACCAGGGCGACGACCAGCATCTGATGATCTGGCTGGATCGCTACATCGCTTATCACACAGGCACCGTCACGCCGACCGATACCGGTCTGCGCGCCGTCGCCGTTTCCGACCTGATGCAATGGAAAGATTCCCGCTGGCAGCCGCTCGACGGCAATCCGAATTTCGTTGGCGTGTTTCGTTTGGACTTTTTGACACCATGAACCGAATGAACTCCGTCATGCCATCGAATGGTTGGTTGGCTCGCGTGCGCAGTGGCGCGCGCAACCGCGCGGCCGTCACGCTGGCCGCACTGTTTGCCGCCATGACCCTGGCGCTCGCACCGTCCGCTTATGCCGACGACAGCGCGTCGGCAGCCAGCGCCGCCGATACCAGCATTGCCGCGAATCCGACCCTGCAGGCCGCGCCGAGCAGCAACTTCAGTTCGCAGAAGGTCGACGGCCAGCCGTTCTTCCTGCTCTCGGACGCGAGCTTCGGCAGCGATCAACTGGCGCAGGTGCGGCTGGAAGCGCCCGGCCGCGAGTACAAGGACGCGCTGCAGGCGTATGGCGGCGCGGACATCGTGGTGTATCGCGTGGCCAAGCCGCTGGACTTTCTGAAGGCGCAAAAGAATCTACATCGGCTGAACGTCGCGCCGAATTACCAGGGCGAAGGGCTCGCGAATACGCTCGCGTATCTGTGGGACCGCTGGTTCACCGAAGCGCGCCGCGCGTGGCAGCGGGTGTTGTCGTTCGCGACGCGCAGCAAGGCGACCGAAGCGGCGCCGCAATTCAAGCTCGGCGAGCAGACCGGTCGCGCGACGCAGTTCGAGCCAAACGCGCAATTCGCGCCGCTGAAGGGCTATGACATCGTCGCGCGCTTCCGCTATCCGATCTGGGACGCGAAAGTGATCGAACCGCCCAAGGGCGTGAATCTGGAAGGCAGTAGCAGCAACTTTATCGAAGCCAGTTCGGGCAACGTGATGATTCCGGTCGGCAAGCTGCCGCCGGGGCTGTATATCGTCGAGGCCGTGATCGGCAACTATTGCGCGCATACGCTGCTGTTCGTGTCGGACACCGTGGCGGTCGTCAAAGCGGCGTCGAGCGGCATGCTGGTGTGGACCACGCGGCGCGATAACGGCAAGCCGGTGGCGAATACGGACGTGAGCTGGACCGACGGCGTCGGCGTTTTGCAAAGCGGCACGACCGGCAACGACGGCGCGCTGATGCTGCAACACGTGAGCCCCGAGCGCAGTTATGTGCTCGGCGCCGATCCGCAGGGCGGCGTGTTCGTCTCCGAGAATTTCTATTACGACAGCGAGATCTACAACACGAAGATCTACGCCGTGACCGATCGGCCGATGTACCGGCCCGGCGATCCGGTGCATGTGAAGTTTATCGGCCGTACGTTCCAGAACGCGACGCAATCCACCGCGCCCGTCGAAGCCGACATCAAGCTCGACGTGCTCGATCCGAACGGCGCGCCGGTCGCGACCAGCAAGGTGCATTTCGCGTCGGATACCGGCGCGGACACCGCGTTCACGCTGCCCGCCGACGCCACCGCCGGCGGCTACACGTTGCGTTTCGATTACAACGGCGACGTGTACGGCAGCGCGTTCCGCGTCGCCGAATACGTGAAGCCGCATTTCGACGTGAACCTGTCGATGGACAAGGCCGACTACGCGACCGGCGAGCCGCTGAAGGGCAAGATCCAGTTGCGTTACCCGGACGGCAAGCCGGTGCGCGACAGCAAGATCTCGGTCACGTTGCGCGCGCAGAAGGTCACGATCGTCGACGGTGAATTGCGTTATGCGGGGCTCTTTCCGGTCAAGCTCGAACAGCAGGAGTTGAAGACCGATAGCGACGGCAATGCGAGTCTCACGCTGCCGGCCGCGAAGGAACCGAGCCGCTACGCGTTGACGCTGTTCGCGCAGGACGGTGCGGCGTACAAGGTGCGCGTGACGCGCGAAGTGCTGATTGCGCGTGGCGCCACGCCGTATCGGCTGACGTCCGCGAAGTCGTTCTCGCAGCCGAAAGAAGCGGTCAACTTCGACCTGCAGGCGCTCGGTACGCTCGACCCCGCGTCGCATGCGCCGTCCAAGTGGGAATGGACCCGCCTCGAATCGCAGACGCATGGCGAAGGCGCGCTCAAGGGCACCGCCGCGAACGGCACGCTGTCGTTCCCGGTGCAGTTCGACGAACCCGGTTCGTACATGCTGTCGGTCAAGGACGACCAGGGCAATCTGCTCGCCGCCGCGAGCCATTGGGTGGCAGGCGACGGGTTGAAAGCGATTCCGGGCAGCGTCGAAATCGTGTTCGATCGCGACCGGTACAAGATCGGCGATACCGCCGAGGCGCTGATCACGTTCCCGATGCCGGTCGACGACGCGTTGCTGACGCTCGAACGCGACAACGTCGAACATCGCGCGCTGCTGTCGGCGGGCGGCGACTGGTTGCAACTGCAACGTGTCGCGCCGTCGCAATGGAAGGCGCGCATCAAGGTCGGCGCAGAGTTCGCGCCGAACATGACGTTCTCGGTGCTGTACGTGCATGCCGGCGAATTCGTGTTCCAGAACGCGGGCATTGTCGTCGCGCAGCCGCAGATCGAATTGAACGTGAAGAGCGACAAGCCGGTGTACGGCCCGGGCGACACGGTCACGCTGAACTTCGACAGCACGTTGAACGGCAAGCCGGAAGCGGCGAACCTGACGGTCAGCGTGGTCGATGAAATGGTCTACGTGTTGCAGCCGGAAATCGCGCCGAATATCGTCGACTTTTTCTATCACCCGCGCCGCAATAACGTGCGGACCTCGTCGAGCCTGTCGTTCATTACGTACGACCTCGCGCGTGCGCCGCTGAAGGGCGCGCCGGGCGGCCCGCAACGCGCGAACTACAACGAGCGCGGCGTGAAGGTGCTCGAACGGCCGCGTCGCGACGATCAGGACACAGCCGCGTGGGAAGGCAACCTGAAAACCGACGCGAACGGTCACGCCACGATGACCTTCAAGATGCCGGACTCGCTCGCGCGCTGGCGCATTACGGTGCGCGCGGCGGCGCCGGACGGCATGGTCGGTCAGCGCACCGCATACGTGCGTTCGGACAAGGCGCTGTATCTGAAGTGGAGCGGGCCGTCGCATTTCCGCCTGAACGATCAGCCGACCGTCGACATGATCGCCTTCAACCAGACGGATGCGGACATGGACGCGCAGTGGCTGGTGGACGGCGGCGGTCTGTCGCTGAACCAGAAGGTCACGCTCAAGCGCGGCGCGAACTATCTGCGCTTGCCGAGCGGCGCGCTGAAGGCCGGCGTGATCAACTCGACCTTGCGGCGCGACGGTAAAGACGTGGACCGTTTGCAGACCACGATCCATCTCGACGCAAGCGGCTGGCTCGACCTGCATCAAAACACGGTCGCGCTGGACGGTTCGAACAAGCCGCTCGATCTGCCGCAAGACGCGCAAGACATTAACGTGCGCTTTATCGGCAGCGCGGCGAGCCAGTTCATGCGCGTCGCCGACGATCTGATCAACTATCCGTACGGTTGTGCCGAACAGACCTCGAGCCGCTTGATTCCGCTGGCGCTCGCGCATGATGCGATCGGTCACGGCGATAACGCGAGTTCGACGCAAGGGCTCGAAGCGCTGCTGCGCAATCAGCGGCAGCGTCTGGCGATGCTGGCGGGTGTCGGCGGTACGTTCGGCTGGTGGGGAGACACCACTGGCGGCAGCGCGCTGATCACCGCCTACGCGTATTACGCGGACTGGCTCGCGAGCCGCAGCCTCGGCATCAGCCTGCCCGCCGACAACTGGCAGCACGCGATGGACGTGTATCGCGATGCAGGCGCGAAGGAACCGCTGCTGCATCGTGCGCTGGCGTTGTGGTTCATGCAGCAGATGGGCTTGCCGGTCGCTACGCCGGTCTCGGGCGTCGCGTCGGATCTGTTGAGCGATGCAGCGGCGACCGCCAATGCGCCGGCCACCGCAAACAAAGGCCCGACGTATGGCGCATCGGACAGCATCGTATTCGCGCAAGCCGATTCGCCGCGCGGCAAGCAGATGGCGATGCTGCTGATCGCTTCGATGGCGCGCGGCACAAACGCGCAACTGCCGGATGGTTTCGACGCCGCCGCGAACGCCGCACGTACCGCGTTGACGAACGATCAGACGCCGCTGGTGCAAAGCCTGCTCGTGATGACCGGTGGCGATAGCGGCGCGGCGGCGGATACATCGGCGTTGCTGGCGAAGAGCAGCGCCGATTACCCGACGCTCGACCGCGCGCTGACGTTGTCGTGGCTGCGCAAGGGCCTCGGCGGCGATGCGCCGGTGGGCACGTTGCCGTCGCTGCAAGGCGCGGGCTGGACGCGCGCCACGACGCCGACCGGCACGCCGCTGTGGAAGTGGAACGGCGTCAGTGCGCCGACCACGCTCGACGCCGGCGCGGCGCGGACCGACGTCAACGCGCTGGTCTCGTTCCGCAGTCACGCGAGCGAGGACAGCCGTCTGAACATCACGATCGAGCGTCATTTCTACAAGCTCGAACCGCTGGAAGTGAAGGCCGATCCGAAGAAGGGCGAAAGCGCCGAGAGCCAGTTGGGCCGCGCGACGTTCACCGCGAAGCGCGTGAAGTCGGGCGACGCGATCGACAGCAACGCGCTGTACGTCGACGAAGTCACGCTCACGCCGCGCTCGGGCAATGCCTACCACTATGGTTTGCTGGACGTGCCGCTGCCGCCGGGTGGCGATGTCGAAGCAACGAGCTGGGGCGTGTCGATCGACGGTCTGCCTGGCGAGAAGGAAGGCGTGAGCGGTCCGCAGCCATTCGCGCGCGCCGCGTCGTACGAGATGGGTGAGCTGGCGTATCACCAGCCGGTGCCCCTGCTCGACCGTCCGGTCACGTTGCGGCAACTGGTGCGCTTCGCGTTGCCGGGCACGTTCGCGTTGCCGCCCGCGCGCTACTTCCGCATGTATCAGCCGGACGCGAAGGCGTTCGAAGGCGGCAAGAGCGATCGCGTGAATACGCTGCGCATCGAGTAAGCGAGTGAGCGCCATGGTCCGCACGCTTCGGCATACCTGTCATCGTCTGGCGACTGCGCTGCGGGTCGCGCTCGTCGTCGGCGTGGGGTGCGGGAGCGGCGGCACGGTCGCGGTTGCGGCTGTGCCGGGGTCGACCGCTGCGATGCCGGCCGCGTCCCAGGCGCCGTTGCTGCGCTTTGCCTGGTTGCGTGACGGGCAGAGCCAGCTCTGGCAGGTCAGCACCGACGGCCCGGCAACCGGCATTGCGCCGCAAGCCGCGCAAGCGCTGCCGGCCACGCTGGAAACGCCGCTCGGCAGCGTGTGGAAGCTGTTCGTCTACGCGTATCTGGTCGGCCGCAACATCGCCGCGCCGGATTACACCTGCAGCGGCGGCGATCGCGAGGAAGTGTATTGCTGCATGACGGGCGGTCACATCGACCGTGAACATGCGCTGGTGCAATCGTGTGGACTGTTCTTCGAGCCCGCGCGCCTGCAACTCGATCCCGCCGACTGGCGCAAATATTGGAGCGCCGCTCACGCGCCCGCCTGGCTGCGCGATCTTCACGCGATGACGCCGGCGCGCCGCGTGCCGGTGAGCGATCTGCTCGCCGCGTTGCAGGCAGTGCCCGCACGGCCGCGCGAGGCGGCGTCGAGCACGCTGGTGTCGGTGCTAACGAGCGGACGCGGCGAAGGCACGGTGGCGCTCTACGGCAGCGTGCTGCGCGCCAAAACCTGGACGATACCGGATCCGGCGCGGCCGGGTGCGTCGATCGGCGGCGCGGCGGGCTGGCTCGCCGACGGCACGCCGGTGTGGCTCGGCGGCCCGGGCGGCAGTCCGCGCGTGCTCGCGGCTGCCGCGCCGCGCATCGCGCCGCTGCTGACGCAAGTCACTATTCCCGACGACGGCGCGTGCGTGCTGGTTGATTTTTTCAGCCGCTATCCGATTCGCGAGGTGCTCGGCGACAGCGGGCCGGCTGCTGCGCCGGATGGGGTGTTGCGTGGCGATTTCCGCGTTGGGTTCGTCAACGGCAATTGGGCGCGGGTGACGAGTCGCGGCGAGCTGCGACTCGATCGCGACGCAAGCGGCGCGCTGCAAGTGGTCGGCCGTTTCGGCATGAACGACTACGTGGCGCGGGTGGTCGAGCGGGAAGGCGACACGAGCCAGCCGGAAGCGGCCAAGGCGCTGGCGGTGGCCGCGCGTACTTACGCCGTGCAGCACGGCAATCACGATCACGGCTGTTACCGGATCGACGACAGCAGCAACACGCAGCGTGTTCTGCCGCGTGCGCCGACCGCCGCCGCGCGCCGCGCCGCGGATCTGACCGACGCGCTCGTGCTGACCGGCGTGCCGGTGCAGTATCACCACGACAAAGCCGCGCCGGGGCAGATGAGCTGGCTGGCCGCGAAGGCGTCCGCGCAAAGCGGCCAGACCTTCGACGCGATCCTCGCCCGCACCTGGCCGCAAGCGACGCTGACGTCGTTCCTGAGCCCGCTGTCCGGCGACTGCATCGCGGTGGCCGGCGCGCAGGACTGGCTGCGACGCAACGCGCAATTGTGGGCACGGCGTCTGGACGGCGCGGCCGGTTACGAGACGCCCGATCTGCCGGCCGTGTGCGAGGTGCGCGAAGGGCGGCCGTATGAGGATGCGCAGCGCAATCGCATCTACATCTATCGGCTGCAGACCGAAGAGGACCGCATCGCGCTGACGCATGAATATATTCACCTCGCGTTTCAGCATCATCCGCGTGGCGTCGATGAAGAGTTCGTCGAACGTACTGCGCGCACGCTGATTCGTACCGACAATCCGATCCAATGAACTTCGTTTCACGTTCGCTTTCCTGTCTGCCCGGGCGGCCGTTTCTGGCGCGTCGCTTTCGGATGCGCGCTGCCCCGGCGGTGGCGGTATCGTTTGCGGTTTCGTTCGCGTTTGTGTTGAGCTCGGCCGGGTTGCTGGCCGGCACGACGACTGAGGCGCAGGCCGCCGACGCCGACGGCGCCATCGCGGATCTGACCGGCGCCTTCGGCGGCTGGCGGCATAGCGGGCTGACGAACGAAGGCGAGCATTTCGTTGCGGCGTATCCGCGGCCGCCGGTCGATCGTGGCGCGCAGCGCTACCGCACGCTGATCGAAGGGCGCCTGAAGCACATCGACAAGCACGCGCGCAGACCGCCTACGTTAGTCGTCAACGGCAACCCGACGCCGCTCTATACCGACGACGAAGGTGCGTTCGCGCGGCCGTGGGCGTTCGGCGCGGGGTCGAACAGCATCGAGCTGATTTCCGCCGACGGCAAGCAGCATCAGCGCATGCAGTTTTACGAAGCCGACCACAGCAAGCCGCAGGCGAAACTGCGCGCGATCGTCACGTGGGACGATCCGCATGCCCAGGTCGATCTGCACGTGATCACGCCCGACGGCCTGCATGCGTTCTTCGCCAATCCGACACTCGACGACGGCAGCGGCTTCGACGTCGATTCGGTGGACGGCGCGGGGCCGGGGATTTTTTCGTCGGCGGCGCCGGAGCATGGCACGTGGCTGTTCTTTCTGAATTACTGGGGCAACTTCGATTCGACCGGCTATAACTTCGACGCCACCGCGCATGATCGCGACGTGATTACGGCGACGCTGACGCTGGTCTTCAACGAAAATACGCCGAACGAACGGCGTGAAACGAAGATCGTGCCGCTGCGCAAAATCGGCGACCTGATGCTCGTGAAAAGCGAGCGACTTTGACAGCGGGATGGGAGCGGTGAAGATGACGTCCAGAACGACACGGTGGATGAAGGCGGCTTGCGGTGTGCTCGTCGTGGCTGGCTTGCAGGCGGCGAGCGTGGCGCGCGCGAGCGATATCGACTTCGCCGCGCCGTTGAACGGCTGGCGCAACACCAGCGGCGACACCGAGCGCTATACACAGGATGTGCATTACCCAGCGGTCGCAGTGCAGACGCCGGAAGGCCAGTCGAAGTTCGCGCTGATCGAAGGGCAGATTCGCAACACGCCCAAGAAGAAGGGCACCTCGGTCGGCACGCTGGTGGTCAACGGCACGCCGCTGCCGCAGCGCGTGGAAGAGGACGGCAAGTTCTCGCGCCCTTACGCGTTTCCTTCGGGCAGCAACGGCATCGAACTGCGTGCGCCGGACGGCACCCGCAAGCGCGTGCAGTTCTATGACGCGTACAGCGGCAAGACCCAGCCGAAGCTGCGCGTGCTGCTCGCGTGGGACACCGACGGCACCGACCTGGACCTGCACATCGTATCGCCCGATGGCGTGCATACCTGGTACGGCGACCGCGTGGCGCCGAACGGCGGCTCGCTCGACGTGGACGTGACGACCGGCTATGGGCCGGAGATTTATTCGTCGGCCGCGCCGTTGAAGGGCACTTATCTCGTCTATGTGAATTACTACGGCAACGGCAATAGCGGCGCGGATATCACGGTCGCGCAGATCACCATCATCACCAACGAAAATACGCCGGACGAAAAGAGCGAAACGATTCGTGTGCCGATGCGTAAGCCCGGTGAGTTGACGCTAGTAAAAACCTTTGTGCTGCCGTGAGAAGAGCGTAAGCCCGCCAGATCCGCGCGCATGCGGATCACAAAAACGTCAATAAATCAGAAGGGGGAAGCAAAAATGAATTCACTCGACCAGAAGCAGCCGCTATTGACCTACGACGGCAAGATTGGAGAGCTGTACGGGATTTTCATCAAAAATCTGCTGTTGCAGATCATCACCCTGGGGATTTATCGTTTTTGGGCGACCACCAATACCCGCCGCTATATCTGGTCGAGAATGCGGTTTCAAGGTGAACGGTTTGAATACACCGGCACCGGTGGTGAGTTGTTCAAAGGTTTTCTGCTGGCGATCGCGATTGTGATCGGCGCGGCTGTCGGCGCGGTCGTTCTCAGCGCCATTCTGCACGCCGTGACCGGCAGTGCGTTGCTGGCCGCGTTGCCGGTGATTGCTTTCTACATCCTGATCGCGGTCGTCGCGGCGGGCGCGTATTTCAGCGCGCAACGCTACCGGCTGAGCCGCACGCAATGGTGCGGGATTCGTGGCGGCATGACGGGTTCGTCGCTGGTCTACGGCGGCTATGCGTTGCTGTACGGCCTGCTGTGCATCGTCACGCTGTGGCAGATGCTGCCCTGGGTATCCATGCGCCTTGCCGAGCGCCGCATCAACGCGAGCAGCTTCGGCAGTCAGCAGTTTCATTTTCAGGGTCGTGCCGGCGCGCTGTATGGCGCGTTCGTCGGGACGTTCGTTGGCGTGGTTGCGTTGCTTGCCGTACTCGTGATGATCTTCCTCAAGAGCTTCATGCTGCTGCTGCCGTTCGGCCATGCGCCGCTGAAGGCGGGCGATCCCGGTGCGGCCATGGCGTTTGGCTCGGTGTTCCTGTTTTATGTGCTGTTCATCGTCGGCGCGCTGCTGATTCAGTGCGCTTATCTGGCGCTCGTGACGCGCCACGTGATGGGCAATACCACGCTCGGCTCGCAACTGCGCTTCGGCAGCAGCATTACCGGGAAGCGCCTGCTCGGCATGATGCTGGGCAATCTGGCGATCGTCGTCTTTACGCTTGGGTTGGGGCTGCCTATCGTGCTGCATCGCGTGATGCGGGTGGTGGCGGATACGCTTCAGGTATCCGGCCAGCTCGATCCGCAGACGCTCGGTCAGAGCGACCAGGCGCCGCCGCGTACCGGCGAAGGCATGTTGAACCTGCTCGATCATGGTGGCGCGTTCTGAGCGCGGAGTGATGGAGGTGGGTTCCGACGCGGCGCGCTCGCTTGAGGCGCGCTATTTCGATGGGCGCAGCGCGGCCGCGCATAGCGCTACGCTGCGTTGGAGCGACGCGTTTCTATCGATCGACGGTGTCGCCGGTGAACTGGCGGTTTGGCCGCGTGCGCGGCTGATCGTCGGCGGGCCCGATCCGGACGGCAGAGTTACGGTGTCGTGTGAGGGCGAGTTGGGCCGTGTGTCGATCGGTATCGACGCTTTGCCGCCTCAGATCGCGGCGCAGGTCATGACGCCACGCAGGCGGCGTCGACAGTACCTGGGCTGGGCGCTGGTCGGCGCGGCCACGCTGGCGGTGGCGTTTGCGCTGGTCACGACATTGCCGGCGGTCGGCGCGGCGCTGATGCCGCGCAGTGCTGAAAACCAGCTCGGTGAGATGGTGGAAACGGTTGTGGTCGGCAAGCATCGGGTGTGCGTCGGCGCTGAAGGGCAACGCGCGCTCGAGCAACTCGAAGCGCGGCTGGCTCGCGCGGCAGGCATCGCGGAACCGGTGCGACTGGTGGTGATCGACAGCAAAACGGCGAATGCGCTGACGCTGCCAGGCGGGCGCATGGTGATCATGCAAGGACTGGTTCAGCGGGTCGGCAGTGCGGATCAACTGGCCGGCGTGATGGCGCATGAAACGGGGCATATCGCGCGACGCGATCCGGTGGTCGCGCTGTTTCGCGGCGCTGGGATCGGCTTGATCAGCGCCACGCTGGGCGTCAATCTCGGTTTCGTGGATGTGTCGTCGCTGGCGGGGCGATTGGTCGGCCTGTCGTATAGCCGCGATATGGAACGCCTCGCCGATGCTAACGGCGTCGCCTATCTGCAGGCGAGCGGTTTGCGCAGCGACGGGCTGGCGGGCTTTTTCGCGTTGACGGAAAAGCGTGAGGGCAGCGCGGGCGCGGCGATTGAGTTTTTGTCGGATCATCCGCGGACGGCTGATCGTGAGAAGCGTAGCCAGGGGTCGCCGCTCGGCGAGAGTGCGTTGACGGCCCAGCAATGGGCGGCTGTTCGGGGCATGTGCGCAAAGCCGTGACGGCGCGGGACTCGTCGGGTCTCGCTGGGTCTCGCTGGGTCTCATTGGGTCTCATTGCGTTATTGCGCTATTGCGAGCGCGGTCGTGCAAGTCAATGCGATCAATGCGTTACGTAAGTCATGCTCAGGTTGTCCACAGGCTTGCGAACAATTTCTGTGGACAAATTGAGTGATGGTCGGCGAGGCCGCTTTGTTTTGCTTTATTTTGCTTTGCCCCGGGCCGTTTGGATCGTTCTGATCTCCTGACCATGGCCTGGTAGGTGCTGGCGTTGCCAGCCCTTCCTTCTTCAGAAGTTCGAGTCCGCTTCCCGGTTCTCTACGACGTCGCGCGTCGCCGCCCAATACGGTTGACGGTCGTAGTACGCGTGCACCGTCTCGCCCCATTGCATGTCCGCCATCGACGGCCAGTGATCCTTATCGAAACCCGGCGCGCTTTTGATTCGCTCGGCAGGGGCGTCGAGCACGAAGCATTTGTCATCGGTGTCGAGTGTCAGCGCGCTCCACGGTATCGCGTGCAGCGTGTCGCCCATGCCGAGAAAACCGCCGCTCGATAACACCGCGTAGGCGATTCGTCCGCCGCGAACGTCGAGCATGATGGCCGAGATCTTGCCGACGTGTTCGCCGTCGGAAGAGATTACCTTGTTGCCGTCGAGCGACGAGGCGGCCATGACGTCCGGACCGGGGCCGTCGCCGACGCCAAGGCCGACGATGGCGGCGCCTTGGGTGATGGCGCCTTGGGTGGAGGTGTTGGCTGTGCCGGTGGTTTCCGGGTTTTGAGGGGTGAGCGAGGTCATGATGGACTCCCTGTGAAAAGCTTGTGTAGGGAGCGCGCAATGGGCGTGCCTGTGGGGGATGGTTGATGCCATGGTTGAACTCGTCAACCGCATCGCGCCCATTCCCTGAAACCAGGCGCCATGCGATAAATCGCGCGCGGCCGAATTTCCGGTCCAAGCGGGTGGAGGTGCGGTGTGGGGTGATTGGGTGATTGGGTGGTGGCGGGTTGCCGGCGTTGGCAGGGCGTTGGTTTAAACAGCGCTTACCCTTTCTTACCAACGCTCAAGTTTTGATCCGCTCGCGTCGATAGGTGTTGTAACCGGGCGTGCGCTTACCGCCGTTTGCCGTGTCCATGCGTGAGATCGCGCATCGTCGCGGCGGATGGCGAGTCGCGCGTGCCTCGAACCCGAACCTCGAACGAATTGAACGGAGGTCGCCATGCAAATCGACAGTGCGTTGTCGCCGACACTGCCGGGTCCGGATCGCGCGATGAACAAAGGCGCGTCCGCTGAAGACGACGCTGCCACGCAATCCGCGTCGACAGAAACATCGACACAGGACGATGCCGTGCGAATTTCCGCGGAAGGCGCCGCAGCGGCAGCGCAGGAGGGAAGCTCGACTCAGGACCCGACGGTCACCGATTCCACTCCGGCGGGTGCATTGACCGACGATGTCTCGGCGGTCAAGTCTTTCGCCTATGGCACGTTGGGTCTCGAACGACCGGATCAGCCGCAGCAGGATCGCAACGCGTTCTACACGGCTGGACGCTGGTTGGCCGCGGGCTTCACCGTGGGCGGGATTATTTCGTTGCTGGTGTGAGGCGGAGAGTGCTGCGGAGATGATGCAGGAGGGGCTTACGGCAGGGTCTTGCGAGGGTCTTGCAGGGGAAGCCGCTTGCCGTGCAAAGCGCACGGCAAGCGTAAAACAGCTAGCTTAACGGTCGAGGAACGACTTCAGACGATCAGCGCGGCTCGGGTGCATCAGCTTGCGCATTGCCTTGCTTTCGATCTGACGAATCCGCTCGCGCGTGACGTCGAACTGCTTGCCGACTTCTTCGAGCGTGTGGTCCGACTTCGTGTTGATGCCGTAGCGCATACGCAGCACCTTCGCCTCACGCGGCGACAGCGAGTCGAGCGCGTCGTCGATGGCGGCACGCAAGTCGGCTTGCATCGCGGCGTCGGCCGGCGACGAAGCGCCCGCATCTTCGATCATGTCGCCGAGCGTGGCGTCGCCGTCGTCGCCGACCGGCGTTTCCATCGACACCGGCTGCTTGGCGATCTTCAGAATGCCGCGCACTTTCTCTTCCGACAGTTCCATGCGTTCCGCCAGCACCGACGGATGCGCTTCCTGACCGGTCTGCTGCAGGATCTCGCGCGAAATGCGGTTGAGCTTGTTGATCGTTTCGATCATGTGCACCGGCACGCGAATCGTACGAGCCTGGTCGGCGAGCGAACGCGTCACGGCCTGGCGAACCCACCACGTTGCGTACGTGGAGAACTTCCAGCCGCGACGGTATTCGAACTTGTCCACCGCCTTCATCAGGCCGATGTTGCCTTCCTGGATCAGATCGAGGAACAGCATGCCGCGGTTCACGTACTTCTTCGCGATCGAGATCACGAGACGCAGATTCGCCTCGATCATCTCGCTCTTGGCCTTGCGCATCTTCGATTCGGCCGCAACCATCTGACGATTGATTTCTTTCAGATGCTTGAGCGGCAGCGAAACCGTGGCTTCGATTTCGATCAGCTTTTGCTGTTCGGACTGAATGGCCGGCAGATTGCGCTCCAGCGCCGCGCCGTACGACGTAGCGCCACGGGCTGCGCGTTCCGTCCAGCCGAGGTCGGCTTCATGGCCGCCGAACGACTCGATGAACTTCTCGCGCGGCATGCCGCTCTTCGCGACGACGATTTGCAGGATGTTGCGTTCGATCGCGCGAACCTGCGCGACTTGATGCTGCACATCGCCGCACAGACGGTCGATGGTGCGTGCCGTGAAGCGGATCTTCGCAAGATGCTGCTGGATCTCTTCGCGTGCGCGCAGATAGGCCTTCGAGCTGACGTCGCCGCGCGTGTGCGAAGCGTTCATCTGGTCGGACAACATGCCAACCTGGGCGAAGATTTCGAGGCAGTCGCTCGTGAGTTGCTTCAGACGTGCTTCGTCCGCTGCGGACGAATCGGCCGGGCCGACGTCTTCGCTGTCGTCTTCTTCGTCGCTTTCCGTGTCCGTGTCGACGTCTGCTGCGGCTTCGGCGCTCGGGGTTTCTTCTTCGGCTGCGACCGTCTCTTCATTCAGACCGTCGACCATTTCGTCGATGCGCAGTTCGCCGTCCGCGACCTGCTGGGCGCTCGCGAGAATGGCGGAGATTGCCAGCGGGCAAGCGGCGATCGCCTGCACCATTTCGTGCAGGCCGTCTTCGATACGCTTGGCGATGGCGATTTCACCGGCGCGGGTCAGCAGCTCGGTTGCACCCATTTCGCGCATGTACATGCGCACCGGGTCGGTCGTACGGCCGAACTCGGAATCGACGGTCGACAAGGCGACTTCGGTTTCCTCGTCCGCCTGATCGTCCGACACCACGGCGGGGGCGTTCGAGTTGAGCAGCAGCGTTTCAGCGTCCGGAGCCTGCTCGTAGACTTGCACGCCCATGTCGTTGAACGCGCTGACGATGCTGTCGATCGCCGCCGTCTGCGCGAAGTTGTCGGGCAGGTGGTCGTTGATCTGCGCGTGGGTCAGGTAGCCTTGCTCCTTACCCAGCTGGATCAGCGCGCGCATCTGGCGCTGACGTTCTTCTGCCTGCTGCGGCGGCAGTTCGGCCGCCACGGGGATCGCTTTGCCGGCGCCCTTGCCCTTGGCCGTGCGGCCCGAAGGAGCTTTTGGGGTGTAGCTGGCGTTTTCGTGTTGCGAATCTTCGCGATCAAAAGGGTTCACGTATTCTCCTCTAGAGGCTTCGCTATGAGACGCAAGACGCGACCGTCAGGCGTTTCGAGCATGGCTCAACATCACCTGAGTGACTCAACGCGGTTGTTTGGCTGTTGCTCTGGGGAGCAAAAAAGATGAGCCCGCTCGAAGCGGGCCGATAGAAATGTGCGAAATTCGCGCGGCTCGCATTATAGCTGAGCTTGCGCGTTCGCGCTCATCGTGTGCACAAGAAATTGTCATGCACGTTGTCAACAGGTCCGTTCGCAGCCCGCCGGTCACACGCGGTGGGGCGTGTTGAGGTCGATGCACCAAGGTGTGTGCGGATTGGTCGATTACAAGCTCTTCACTATAGAGGAACTTGTTCGTTCGCACACGACGCAATCGGTTCCCTCTGACCCCCTCTGTATGGTGGGAGGATGTTTCTGGCGTCGATTCGTGCTTCGTCAAAAGAAAATTCACGCAAGGGGGTTGACGACACGTCAGTCGTTCTCCATAATCTCGTTTCTCTGCTGCAGATGCAGCGACGCAGAACGAAGCGGTGCCGGGTAGTTGTGAGGTTGACGACGCGTGGTGCTGGTTTGGTAGTGAATGCGTAATCGATCTTTAAAAATTAACAGCCGATAAGTGTGGGCGCTTGATGCGAGACGCGAGGTGGATCTTTCGGGGTCTGCCGCAAAGCGAAAGTATCAAGTCTCACACAGTAATGAAAGGAAGGTTTGACTGTCGAAAGACGATCGAACAATTCGTCAGTACGTTGAGTGAGCGACCGGTTCTTAACGGAACCGAAAAACAGTAACAGGTTTGAACTGAAGAGTTTGATCCTGGCTCAGATTGAACGCTGGCGGCATGCCTTACACATGCAAGTCGAACGGCAGCACGGGGGTAACCCTGGTGGCGAGTGGCGAACGGGTGAGTAATACATCGGAACGTGTCCTGTAGTGGGGGATAGCCCGGCGAAAGCCGGATTAATACCGCATACGCTCTACGGAGGAAAGGGGGGGATCTTAGGACCTCTCGCTACAGGGGCGGCCGATGGCAGATTAGCTAGTTGGTGGGGTAAAGGCCTACCAAGGCGACGATCTGTAGCTGGTCTGAGAGGACGACCAGCCACACTGGGACTGAGACACGGCCCAGACTCCTACGGGAGGCAGCAGTGGGGAATTTTGGACAATGGGCGAAAGCCTGATCCAGCAATGCCGCGTGTGTGAAGAAGGCCTTCGGGTTGTAAAGCACTTTTGTCCGGAAAGAAAACTTCTGTCCTAATACGGCGGGAGGATGACGGTACCGGAAGAATAAGCACCGGCTAACTACGTGCCAGCAGCCGCGGTAATACGTAGGGTGCAAGCGTTAATCGGAATTACTGGGCGTAAAGCGTGCGCAGGCGGTCCGCTAAGACAGATGTGAAATCCCCGGGCTTAACCTGGGAACTGCATTTGTGACTGGCGGGCTAGAGTATGGCAGAGGGGGGTAGAATTCCACGTGTAGCAGTGAAATGCGTAGAGATGTGGAGGAATACCGATGGCGAAGGCAGCCCCCTGGGCCAATACTGACGCTCATGCACGAAAGCGTGGGGAGCAAACAGGATTAGATACCCTGGTAGTCCACGCCCTAAACGATGTCAACTAGTTGTTGGGTCTTCATTGACTTAGTAACGTAGCTAACGCGTGAAGTTGACCGCCTGGGGAGTACGGTCGCAAGATTAAAACTCAAAGGAATTGACGGGGACCCGCACAAGCGGTGGATGATGTGGATTAATTCGATGCAACGCGAAAAACCTTACCTACCCTTGACATGTATGGAAGTCTGCCGAGAGGTGGATGTGCCCGAAAGGGAGCCATAACACAGGTGCTGCATGGCTGTCGTCAGCTCGTGTCGTGAGATGTTGGGTTAAGTCCCGCAACGAGCGCAACCCTTGTCCCTAGTTGCTACGCAAGAGCACTCCAGGGAGACTGCCGGTGACAAACCGGAGGAAGGTGGGGATGACGTCAAGTCCTCATGGCCCTTATGGGTAGGGCTTCACACGTCATACAATGGTCGGAACAGAGGGTTGCCAAGCCGCGAGGTGGAGCCAATCCCAGAAAACCGATCGTAGTCCGGATCGCACTCTGCAACTCGAGTGCGTGAAGCTGGAATCGCTAGTAATCGCGGATCAGCATGCCGCGGTGAATACGTTCCCGGGTCTTGTACACACCGCCCGTCACACCATGGGAGTGGGTTTCACCAGAAGTAGGTAGCCTAACCGCAAGGAGGGCGCTTACCACGGTGGGATTCATGACTGGGGTGAAGTCGTAACAAGGTAGCCGTATCGGAAGGTGCGGCTGGATCACCTCCTTTCTAGAGCTGAACGTGTCGAACGTTGAGCGCTCACGCTTATCGGCTGTAAATTCAGACAGACTCAGGGGTCTGTAGCTCAGTCGGTTAGAGCACCGTCTTGATAAGGCGGGGGTCGATGGTTCGAATCCATCCAGACCCACCACTGTTTCTGCGGTGGCTGTGCTAACCGGTTGAAGGCACCCTGAAGTTCATGTGTGACTGGGGGATTAGCTCAGCTGGGAGAGCACCTGCTTTGCAAGCAGGGGGTCGTCGGTTCGATCCCGTCATCCTCCACCAATCATCAATGCATAGCGTTCTGCGGCAGGTCGGGCAGAGGGTTGTGCATTGGCGATTGAGCCAGTCAGAGTGATACGTGGTTATAGCAACCGCGATATCGGCTGTCGTTCTTTAACAATCAGGAAGAAGTAGTAAAGAGATTCACGAAAGCATATCTAGAGATGGGTGTGTGAGTAGGTGAATCAGGGTTGTGATTGTATCAATGTATGAAAAGGTAATCGAAAGATTGCCTTGGAATACGGCGCAACACGAATACTCAACCTGTAACGATGTGACCCGCGCTGCGTTCCCAGTGAACGCGGTATGAGACACACCCGTTATAGGGTCAAGCGAACAAGTGCATGTGGTGGATGCCTTGGCGATCACAGGCGATGAAGGACGCGGTAGCCTGCGAAAAGCTACGGGGAGCTGGCAAACGAGCTTTGATCCGTAGATGTCCGAATGGGGAAACCCACTCCGAATGGAGTATCCATGACTGAATACATAGGTCATGCGAAGCGAACGCGGTGAACTGAAACATCTAAGTAACCGCAGGAAAAGAAATCAACCGAGATTCCCAGAGTAGTGGCGAGCGAAATGGGATCAGCCTGTACTCTTTATCTTCATTGTTAGTCGAAGGCTCTGGAAAGTGCCGCCATAGCAGGTGATAGCCCTGTAGACGAAAACAGCGAGGAAGAACTAGGTGTACGACAAGTAGGGCGGGACACGTGAAATCCTGTCTGAAGATGGGGGGACCATCCTCCAAGGCTAAATACTCGTGATCGACCGATAGTGAACCAGTACCGTGAGGGAAAGGCGAAAAGAACCCCGGGAGGGGAGTGAAATAGATCCTGAAACCGCATGCATACAAACAGTAGGAGCCTCCTTGAGGGGTGACTGCGTACCTTTTGTATAATGGGTCAGCGACTTACATTCAGTGGCAAGCTTAACCGATTAGGGCAGGCGTAGCGAAAGCGAGTCCGAACAGGGCGATTCAGTCGCTGGGTGTAGACCCGAAACCAGGTGATCTATCCATGGCCAGGATGAAGGTGCGGTAACACGTACTGGAGGTCCGAACCCACTAACGTTGAAAAGTTAGGGGATGAGCTGTGGATAGGGGTGAAAGGCTAAACAAACCTGGAAATAGCTGGTTCTCTCCGAAAACTATTTAGGTAGTGCCTCGTGTATCACCTTCGGGGGTAGAGCACTGTCATGGTTGTGGGGTCCATTGCGGATTACTACGCCATAGCAAACTCCGAATACCGAAGAGTGCAATCACGGGAGACAGACATCGGGTGCTAACGTCCGGTGTCAAGAGGGAAACAACCCAGACCGCCAGCTAAGGTCCCCAAATATTGCTAAGTGGGAAACGAAGTGGGAAGGCTAAAACAGTCAGGAGGTTGGCTTAGAAGCAGCCATCCTTTAAAGAAAGCGTAATAGCTCACTGATCGAGTCGTCCTGCGCGGAAGATGTAACGGGGCTAAGCAATATACCGAAGCTGCGGATGCACATTTATGTGCATGGTAGGAGAGCGTTCCGTAAGCCTGCGAAGGTGCATTGAAAAGTGCGCTGGAGGTATCGGAAGTGCGAATGCTGACATGAGTAGCGATAAAGGGGGTGAAAAGCCCCCTCGCCGTAAGCCCAAGGTTTCCTACGCAACGTTCATCGGCGTAGGGTGAGTCGGCCCCTAAGGCGAGGCAGAAATGCGTAGCTGATGGGAAGCAGGTTAATATTCCTGCACCATTGTTAAATGCGATGGGGGGACGGATCGCGGAAGGTTGTCCGGGTGTTGGAAGTCCCGGTCCTTGCATTGGAGAAGGCGCTTAGGCAAATCCGGGCGCGGAATTCAAGGGTGCGAGGCCATTCACCTAGGTGAAGAAGCAATCGGAAGTGGTTCCAAGAAAAGCCTCTAAGCTTCAGTTTAACAAGACCGTACCGCAAACCGACACAGGTGGGCGAGATGAGTATTCTAAGGCGCTTGAGAGAACTCGGGAGAAGGAACTCGGCAAATTGGTACCGTAACTTCGGGATAAGGTACGCCCCTGTAGCCTGATGCGCCTGCGCGCGTAGGGTGAAGGGGTTGCAATAAACTGGTGGCTGCGACTGTTTAATAAAAACACAGCACTCTGCAAACACGAAAGTGGACGTATAGGGTGTGACGCCTGCCCGGTGCCGGAAGATTAAATGATGGGGTGCAAGCTCTTGATTGAAGTCCCGGTAAACGGCGGCCGTAACTATAACGGTCCTAAGGTAGCGAAATTCCTTGTCGGGTAAGTTCCGACCTGCACGAATGGCGTAACGATGGCCACACTGTCTCCTCCCGAGACTCAGCGAAGTTGAAGTGTTTGTGATGATGCAATCTCCCCGCGGCTAGACGGAAAGACCCCATGAACCTTTACTGTAGCTTTGCATTGGACTTTGAACCGATCTGTGTAGGATAGGTGGGAGGCTATGAAGCGTGGACGCCAGTCTGCGTGGAGCCATCCTTGAAATACCACCCTGGTTTGTTTGAGGTTCTAACCTTGGTCCGTAATCCGGATCGGGGACAGTGCATGGTAGGCAGTTTGACTGGGGCGGTCTCCTCCCAAAGTGTAACGGAGGAGTACGAAGGTACGCTAGGTACGGTCGGAAATCGTGCTGATAGTGCAATGGCATAAGCGTGCTTAACTGCGAGACCGACAAGTCGAGCAGGTGCGAAAGCAGGTCATAGTGATCCGGTGGTTCTGTATGGAAGGGCCATCGCTCAACGGATAAAAGGTACTCTGGGGATAACAGGCTGATACCGCCCAAGAGTTCATATCGACGGCGGTGTTTGGCACCTCGATGTCGGCTCATCTCATCCTGGGGCTGTAGCCGGTCCCAAGGGTATGGCTGTTCGCCATTTAAAGAGGTACGTGAGCTGGGTTTAAAACGTCGTGAGACAGTTTGGTCCCTATCTGCCGTGGGCGCTGGATATTTGAAGGGGGCTGCTCCTAGTACGAGAGGACCGGAGTGGACGAACCTCTGGTGTACCGGTTGTCACGCCAGTGGCATCGCCGGGTAGCTATGTTCGGAAGAGATAACCGCTGAAAGCATCTAAGCGGGAAACTCGCCTTAAGATGAGATATCCCCGGGGCTTCGAGCCCCTTGAAGGGTCGTTCAAGACCAGGACGTTGATAGGTCAGGTGTGGAAGCGCAGTAATGCGTTAAGCTAACTGATACTAATTGCCCGTAAGGCTTGATCCTATAACAGGTGTGTCTCTCTCTCGACCCGCGTTAGCGCTTTAGCGCTTACACGGGTCCGATCCCCGAAGGGGAAGACACACGGTTGAGATCAGTGTTGTGCAATACAGGCACAACCCAAAGTAACACCGAGAGGCATCCTCTCAACTACTTCTTCCAGATTGGCTGTATTGCCCCAAAGGCAGTGCGGCAACAAGTCATGCCTGATGACCATAGCGAGTCGGTACCACCCCTTCCCATCCCGAACAGGACCGTGAAACGACTCCACGCCGATGATAGTGCGGATTGCCCGTGTGAAAGTAGGTAATCGTCAGGCTCCCTAGCAGAAAACAGAAACCCCACCCAAAAAGGTGGGGTTTCTGTCGTTTACGGCCACGGAAAATCGCAGATATACCTGCCGTCAACGCGTAGCGCGGGCAGGTAATCCGTCACATTGTCTCCTGACAGGCTCGAACGGCGCCTCAATCCCCGCCGGTTCGTTACGTGTCCACATCGCTCGCCCGCTCCAGGCGGCGCCAACTCCGACGTCCCCGTCTGCGCCCACGTGCACCTTCCCGATACGCTGCGTCACCCGGGCGCAGCGGACCAGTTTCCCTTCCAGTCCGCTCAGGCGCGCTTTCGCGCTGGCGTCTGATAGGTCATGCCTGCTGTAAAGCGATCCAGCCGTTCGCTCGCCTCGGTGATCGCCCACAGTGGGGCACGGTGCAACTGCTGGTCGTAATTCGTCGCAATTGCGGCAAAAAGTGCGACTCCGGCACTATCCAATCTCCATTCACCGGTGTCTCTGCCGATATCGAACACCATCGATACCGCACGTTCCGCAGCGCCAAGTTCCTCGCCGGATGCTGAGCCGAAGCCGGACTCGGCCAGAAAACCGGTCAGTAGCATGGTCTGCGTAAGGGTTTGCGCGTCGATCATGCTGCCTGCGCCGCGGCGCAGGGCGTCGAGCGCCAGATGTACCCGCAACGCAAGGTCATCGGCGGTTTGCCGGGCGATCGGCAACAGCATGACCTTGGCATGCCGCGCACGCGCAGCGCCAGTGTGGCGGGATAAAGGGATAGGTTGTGCCATGAAGATCCAATGTTTATGCCTGTGCAGATGCAATAACGGCGCGGCCCGCAAAAGGTTGAGCCCTCACTGATCATGCAGCAGGTCGATTGGTTGGAATGCCGGTCGATGGCCGCGCTCACGCCACTCAGCGCTATCCTTGCTGCGCGCATCCTTTAATCCGCGTGACCTGAATCTTTCGGCTGGCCTTCATGTTGCGGTGAATCTCGTCGACTGCATCGTCTGAATCGTCGATGTCTTAATAACGCCGTGAAACGATCCGCGCTTGCGGCTATGTGTCCTCACCAGGCGTATGGCGTTGGCCGGAAAGATGCTCACAGCGATTCTGCAAACGGCGGCGTCTGAAGCGACACACGGCGCGGATTCATCCACGTGTCGCTCACCTGATCGTTGCGTTTCCGTGAAGAGAGAAGGGAGGCGTCCGCTGCAGCGACGCGCTGCGCCGTAAATTTCGCCGACCGCCGACCGCCGACCGCCGACCGCCGACCGCCGACCGCCGACCGCCGACCGCCGACCGCCGACCGCCGACCGCCGAAGCGCCATGTCCCAAGCACCAAGCACCAAGCACCAAGCACCAAGCACCAAGCACCAAGCACCAAGCACCAAGCACCAAGCACCAAGCACCAAGCACCAAGCACAAAGTGCCAGACGGCAGCATGAGCTTCGATACCTGGTGGCCCCACATTCTCCGACCAGGCCGGACGATATCCTCGTGGCGTATGTCCGGCATTTCCGGCACATCGAGTACCCACCAGTTAACACAGCCCACGTGTTCCGGCGCACTGCCTCCCACATCCACCCGGACGAGCCCCTTTCCCACCCCAGCGCTCGACTATCGTCCTACCCGCACCCGCACCCCGCACCCCGCACCCCGCACCCCGCACCCCGCACCCGCACCCCGCACCCCGCACCCCGCACCCCGCACCCCGCACCCCGCACCCCGCACCCCGCACCCCGCACCCGCACCCCGCACCCGCACCCCGCACCCCGCACCCCGCACCCGCACCCCGCACCCCGCACCCGCACCCGCACCCCGCACCCCGCACCCCGCACCCCGCACCCCATCACCCTTCACCATCGCTATCAGCCGGCGCCACGCTACGTGCGCGAACACGTCGGCGAATCTCCGAATCCAGAATCAGCCGCCCACGTAGCTTCCCCTTCATCCGCTTCACGTAGCGCGGCGCTTCGGTCATGTGGATCACCATCAACTCGCGCACCTTCTCCACGTCACGCTCACGCGCCGCTTTAGTAATTGCC
The DNA here is from genome assembly GCF_000745015.1 of Burkholderia sp. 9120. Lineage (NCBI taxonomy): Bacteria > Pseudomonadati > Pseudomonadota > Betaproteobacteria > Burkholderiales > Burkholderiaceae > Burkholderia > Burkholderia sp. 9120. Next base: position 6,482,203 of record NZ_JQNA01000002.1, read on the forward strand.
TTGTGAATTTTCACGTTCGCCTGGCCGAACCGCTCGTGCTCGGACTGCGGCGTGTCGTTCCGAAACTCGATCAACTGCCGGATCATTTCGTTGATCAACTCGCAACTGAAGCGCAAAAACGGGTTCGGATTTGCCGCGGCCAGAATGTCATGAAAGTTCACGTCTTCCTGACGCTGCCGCACGATATCTTTCCCACCGTGCGAAGAAGCCGGCCGATCACAGCACGCAATGCTCGCTTCCAGCGCATCGAAATCCTGTTCCGTGAGATGCGGCACTGCCCCCGCCGCCAGTTCCGGCTCCAGCAATTTGCGCACGGTGTAAATGTCGTCGATGGAAACGTCTTTGAAGAACAGATAGTTTTGCAATAGCTGCAACGTGCGATCCAGCGGCACCTCCACCACCATTCCGCCGCCGCTCGGGCCCGTGGTCACCTTGATGAGCCCCTGCACCTCAAGCGACTTCAGCGCTTCGCGGATCGTACTTTTGCTCACCGCAAAAAGCTGCTGCAACTCCACCTCGCGCGGCAGCCGATCACCCGGCTTCAGGTCCTTCTCGGTGATGAGCCGTTTGATTTCCTCCGCGACCAGATCGCCGCGCTTCTGCTGTTTGATCTCAATCGCGGCGCCAGCCTTGGCGCGGTCCATGGCCATATTCGATGCTCCCAGTTTGTCCTGCGCGATCCCCGATCGGTCCACCGGACTCTCAACGACCAGCAAGGCCGCTTCGATGCTGCCAGGAATTTTGCCTTATTGACACTCGAATTTATTGTACCTACGATCAAGTCCAACCTATTTATCATGATAAATAGAACAAAACCGATGCGGTGGAAAACTTCGCGGCGGGCAGTAAATTCAAGCAGTCTCAAGCAGTCGTTCGCGCAATGCGTGCAGTTTCGTAGTCGGTCAGTGCGTGTCTCTTTCCTAAGGAGCGTCATTTTGAATCGCCGAAATATGTTGAAGCTGGCCGCGTTGTCGGCCGTTCCGGGGACGTTGGGCTCGCTGGTCGCGCGTAGCGCGTTCGCGCAGGCCACGACCTTGCAATTTGCCTGTCCGGTGCCGATGTCGGGGCCGTTCGCCGCGAATGGCAAATACGCCGACCTCGGCATGAAGCTCGCGATCGAGCAATACGGCAAGGTACTCGGCGAGCCGCTCGCTTACACGGTGCTCGACACGGAAGGCAAGCCTGCAACAGCGGTGCGTCGCGTACAGGAAATCGCGCAGCAGAAAAATGCACGTTTCTTTGCAGGCGGTATTCTGTCATCCGAAGCATTGGCGATGGGCAAGGAAGTGCAGAAGGCCGGCGGCGTTTTCATCACCACGGCTGGCGCGGACGAAATCACCGGCAAAGACTGCAATGACGCCACATTCCGCTGGTCGGTGCCGACCTACGGCGCGATCGAGCAAACGGTACGTCCGCTGATCCAGACGCTGCCGAAAGCAAAACGCTGGTACACGATTACGCCGCAATACGTGTTCGGCGATGGTTTGCTGTCGGCGGCGAAAGCGATTTTCAAAGAGAAGGGCATCGAGCATGTGGGTAACAGTTATCACTCGCTCAACGAGAAAGAATTCAGTGGCTATCTGACGAACGCGGTCGCGGCGAAGCCCGACGTATTGCTGATTCTGAACTTCGGCTCGCAATCGTCCGACACGCTGCGCCAGGCCGTGAGCTTCGGCATGAAGAACAATTGCACGATTCTGATGGCGTGGGCGTCGGGTCTCGAGCAATTCGAATCGCTCGGCGCGGACCTGTGCGAAGGCGTCTATTTCGGCGCGCAGTACTGGCACGGCATCGATTCGCCGCTCAATCGCGACCTCGTCAAACGCGCCAATGCCGCATTCAAAGCGAACCCCAACTATAGCCTCGCGGGCTCGTACATTTGTACGAAGATTCTGCTCGACGGCATCGTGAAAGCGGGCAATGTCGATCCGAAGAAAGTGGTCGCCGCGCTCGAAGGCATGAAATACGACGGCTTGACCGGTCCTGAAGAAATCCGCAAAGGCGACCATCAGGTACTGAAGAACTATTATCTGTTGAAAGGCAAGGCGAAGAACAAGATGAAAAACGCCGACGATTACGCCGATATCGTGAGCTCAGGCCAGTCGTTCCTGCCGCTCGACAAAACCGGCTGCAAGATGACCTGATGCCGCCGTGCGGTGCTGTCGGGCGCCGCAAGTGTGCCCGCAACGGTCTCCTTTCGCCCATCCTATAGACGGACGCCATGAACGTTTATCTTCTGCAGATCGTCAACGGCATCGGAGTGGGAATGCTGTATTTCCTGCTCGCGGTCGGCTTGTCGATCGTGTTCGGCCTGCTGCGCTTCGTGAACTTCGCGCACGGCGCGTTCTATCTGCTCGGCGCCTACTTCTGCTATCAGGCGATGCAATGGTCGATGAGTTTCTGGACCGCGCTGGTGGTCGTGCCGATCGTGGTCGGTGCGCTTGCGTGGGTCGTCGAGAAACTGATTCTGCGGCACGTCTACGCGCAGCAGCACGAGTTTCATATTCTCGTGACGGTCGGCCTTGCGCTCGTCGTGCAGGAATGCGCGATCCTGATCTGGGGGCCGATCGGCGACAACGTGCCGGTGCCGGACATGCTGAACGGCGTGGTGATATGGGGCAGTTTCGTCTATCCGAAGTACCGGCTGTTCGTGATCGGTTTCACCGCCGTGCTGGCGGCGTTGCTGTGGTGGGTGCTGGAAGGTACGCGGCTTGGCAGCGCGGTGCGGGCGGGTAGCGAATCGACGGAGATGGTGTCGCTGCTGGGTATCAACGTGTTGCGTGTTTTCAGTTTGGTGTTCGCGCTTGGCGCAGCAACGGCCGCGTTGGCGGGGGTACTTGCCGCGCCGATTCGCGGCGTCGATCCGTTCATGGGCATCGAGGCACTCAGTGTTGCGTTCGTGGTGGTCGTGGTCGGCGGCATGGGTAATTTCCTTGGCGCGCTCGTCGGCGGGTTGCTGGTGGGCATCGTGCAGAGCGTAATGAGCACGTTGTGGCCGGAAGGCGCGAGATTGATGATCTACGTCGCAATGGCCGCCGTTCTATTGCTGCGTCCGAACGGCTTGCTTGGGAGGGCGGCATGATCGATACCTCGAAACCCGGTGAGCAAAACGTTTCGTCCGCAACGACCCAGCGCGGTGTAAAACGGGCACTGTACCGCTATCGTTTCCTGCTGCTCGCGCTTTTAGTGGTGTGCGTATTGCCGCTAACACTGCGTTCCGGATCGCTGGCCACGGAGGTGCTGGTGTTCGCACTCGCCGCGCTCGGCTGCAATCTGTTACTCGGCCACACCGGCTTGCTTTCATTTGGTCAGGGCATTTTCTTCGGGCTTGGCAGTTATTGCGCCGGTCTGGTTCTCACTAAAACAGCATTGCCTGTTCCCGTCGCGTTGCTGACATCGATTGTGGTTGGCGCGGCGGCCGCTGTATTGGTCGGCTGGTTTTCGATTCGCCAGCGCGGCACGTATTTCGTGATGTTGACGCTCGCGTTCGGGCAACTGTTCTATTTTCTGGCCTACACCACGCCTGATCTGACCGGTGGCGATAACGGCTTGCTCGACATTCCGCGCCCGGCGCTCGGACTGTTTGGAAAAACACTCGTGCCGTTGACATCGCCGTGGCAATACTACGGTTTCGTCGCCGTGCTTTTCCTCGTGGTGTTCTGGCTTTTGATGCGCGTGTCTCATTCGGTGTTCGGCCGCACGCTACTCGCGATTCGCGACAACGAGGCGCGTGCCGCGGCGGTTGGCTACGACGTCAAACGCTTCAAGCTGATGGCGTTCGTGATCTCCGGGGCAGTCACCGGTCTCGCTGGGGCGCTGCACGCGCTGATGACCGGTATCGCGCCGCTGTCCAACATCGACTATCACACGAGCGAGATGATCCTCGTGATGACGGTGATCGGCGGGACGGGTAATCTGTTCGCGTCGGTATTAGGCGCAGCGTTTTACGTGCTGTTTGCCGACTGGCTGTCGACTCTGTGGCCGCGCTGGTTGTTATTGCTAGGCATTGTGCTGATCGCGGTCAGCCTGTTCATGCAGCGCGGCTTGTGGGGGCTGGGTGAACGCATCTGGCAAGCGCTGCGCGACAAGGCTGAGCAAAGGGACAACAAAGACAACAAAGACCAGAAAGACAACGACGCCACCCAGGAGCCCGTATGAGCGAAGCCATTCTACGAGCCAGCGGCATCGTAAAACGCTACGGCAAATTCACCGCGCTCTCCGACGTCAACCTGAACATCCTGCCGCGCACCGTGCATTCGGTAATCGGGCCGAACGGAGCAGGCAAAACCACGCTGTTCCATGTCTTGACCGGCACGTTGCCCATCACGGAAGGCAAGATCATTTTCGACGGTCACGACGTTACGCGTGAGCCGGATCATAAGCGGGTGCGCCGCGGTGTCGCGCGCTCGTTTCAGGTGACGAGCCTGTTCGCCAATCTCAGCGTACGAGAAAATCTGCGCCTCGCCGCGCAAGGCGTCGACGCCATCCGCGCATTAAATGCGTGGACCCCGCCGCACGGCGCGCTCACGCATGCGGAGACGGTCGACGGTGTACTCGAACGGCTCGCATTGCAGCGTTTCAGCGAGGTGCCGGCGAGCGCGCTGTCGCACGGTCAGCAGCGCCGGCTCGAAGTCGGCATGGCGCTCGCCGCGCGGCCCAAGGCGATCTTTCTCGACGAGCCGACATCGGGCATGGGCATCGACGATCTCGACGATATGAAGCAGTTGATTCGCGGCCTGCGCGATGACTACACGGTGGTGCTGATCGAGCACAACATGGGGATCGTGATGGATATCTCTGACACGATCACCGTCATGCAGCAAGGGCGTGTGCTGGTTGAAGGCCGTCCCGACGAAATTCGCGGCGACGAGCGCGTGCGCAGCGCCTATCTCGGCAATATGATCACCGGAGGCCGCGCATGATTCTCGACGTGCAGGACATTCACGGTTTCTACGGCAAGAGTCACATTCTGCAAGGCGTCACGCTGCAGATCAACGAAGGCGAAACCGTCACGCTGTTAGGCCGCAACGGCGCGGGCAAATCGACCACGCTCAAAGCAATTGCGGGCGTCGTCACGCCGCAGCGCGGCACCGTGACCTTCAACGGCGCGAAGATCGGCGGCCTGCCTTCGCACAAGATCGCCTCGCACGGCGTGTGCTTCGTGCCCGAGCATCGCGGCATCTTCCGTTTGCTGACTGTCGAAGAGAACCTGAGGCTCGGCGCACGCAAAGGTTCTCCGTGGCAACTCGACGACATCTACCGCATTTTCCCGCGTCTGAAAGAGCGGCGTACGAACGGAGGCGCGCAACTGTCCGGCGGCGAACAGCAGATGCTCGCGATCGGCCGCGCGCTAATGAATCACCCGAGGCTGCTCATGCTCGATGAACCGGTGGAGGGACTCGCGCCGGTGATCGTCGAAGAAATCGTCGCACAGCTCAAACTGATTCGCGAGGCCGGCGTGGCGATTCTGCTGGTCGAGCAGAACCTCGAAGTCTGCACGCAACTCGCGGACCGCCATTACATCATCGAACAGGGCGTGATCGTCTATTCGGGCGACAACGCGTCGTTCGCCGCGGACGAGTCGATCAAGGACCGTTATCTCGGCGTTGGCGTCGTCTAACGCGCAATCTGTCTTCAACACGAGGAAGCATTGATGCAAGTTCACGAATCAACATCCGTCGCGACGTCTGCCGATTTGCGAGTCGACGGCGCGCGGCTCTGGGACAGTCTCATGCAACTCGCGCAGCTCGGCGCGACCGACAAAGGCGGTGTATGCCGGCTCGCGTTGACGGAGCTGGACCGCGAGGCTCGCGACCTGTTCATCGCGTGGGTGAAGGAGATCGGCTGCACGGTGCGGATCGACGCGATCGGCAATATCTTCGCGCGGCGCGCGGGCTTGCGTGACGACTTGCCGCCGGTGATGACCGGCAGCCATATCGACACGCAGCCGACCGGCGGCAAGTTCGACGGTAATTACGGCGTGCTGGCGGGACTTGAAGTGTTGCGCACGCTCGCCGACGCCGGTGTGCGGACTCAGGCGCCGCTGGAAGTCGCGGTGTGGACCAACGAGGAGGGCTCGCGTTTCGTGCCCGTGATGATGGGCTCCGGCGTGTTTGCCGGCGCGTTCACGCTGGAGCACGCACTCGAACAACGCGACCGCGAAGGCATCTCGGTGCGCGACGCGTTGGCGGCAATCGGCTATGCGGGCGAAGATAAAACCCCGCATGCGGTCGGCGCGTACTTCGAAGCCCACATCGAACAAGGCCCCGTTCTGGAGGCACACGACAAAACCATCGGCATCGTGCAAGGCGCGCTCGGTCAACGGTGGTACGACGTGACGGTGCACGGCATGGAAGCCCACGCGGGCCCGACGCCGATGGAACTGCGCCGCGACGCATTGCTCGTTGCGGCGGATCTGATTCACGCGGTCAACCGCATCGCGCTCGATCACGCGCCGCACGGACGCGGCACCGTGGGCTGGCTGGACGTGCATCCGAACTCGCGCAACGTGATTCCGGGCCGCGTGACGCTCACGGTCGATCTGCGCGCGGCCGACGACACCACGCTGACCGCAATGGACGACGCCTTAAGAGCTGCATGCGCGCAGGCAGATGCCAAGACCGGCATCGCGATAGACGTCGAACAGGTCGTCTATTTCCCACCTCAGCCTTTCGCCGCGGAACTGGTCGTCGCCGTGAAGCAAGGTGCGGAACGACTGGGATTTTCATCGATGGACGTGATCAGCGGCGCCGGTCACGACGCGGTCTATTTGGCGCGAGTCGCACCGGCCGCGATGATCTTCGTGCCGTGCAAGGACGGTATCAGTCACAACGAAATCGAAGACGCGCGCGCGGACCATCTGGAAGCCGGTTGCAATGTGCTGTTGCAGGCCATGCTAAATGCGGCGCAACGAGTGCCAAGCGAACCGGGGAGCGTCGGCGCATGAAAATCCTGATCGCCCGGATGAACCACGAGACCAATACCTTCTCGCCGGTCGCTACACCGCTGGCCGCATTCGGCCGCAGCGGCCCCAGCTACGGCATGGACGCATTCAAGGAAAACAAGGGCATGCAGACGGCGATGGCCGCCTTCATCGACGCCGCCGAGCGCGAGCAGGCGGAGATCGTCACCCCGGTATCCGCGTCGGCGAATCCGAGCGGACCGGTCGAGGCCGCCGCGTACGACGCGATTTGCGACGCGATCGTTGCGGGCGCAACCGGCTGCGACGCCGTGATGCTCGATCTGCACGGCGCGATGGTCGCTGAAGATTCGAACGATGGCGAAGGCGATCTGCTCGAACGCGTGCGCGCCGCGTTACCGCATGCGCCGATCGCGGTAGCGCTCGACCTGCACGGCAACGTCACGCAAAAGATGATCGACAACGCCGACGTGATCGTCAGTTTCAAAACCTATCCGCACGTCGACATGTACGAGACCGGCGCGCACGCGGCGCGGCTGATGTTCGACCTGGTACACGGCAACGCGAAACCGGTGATCGCCTGGCGGCAGCCGCCGTTGCTCACGCACACGCTGCGTAGCGCGACCGCCGAGGGCGCGATGAAGCGCGCCGTGGACGCCGCGCGCGCGGCCGAAGCCGACGGCCTGCTCGCGGTCTCGGTGTTGTCGGGCTTCTCGCTGGCCGATATCGCCGCGCCTTGCATCAGCGTGATCGTCGTGAGCAACGGCGACCGCGCGCTTGCTGAAGCAACCGCGGAACGCATCGCCCGGCAGATCTGGGCGGAGCGCGACGATTTCGTTTATCGCAGCGCGCCGCTTGCCGATTCGGTCGCACAGGCGGCCGCGCTCGCGCAGGGCGCCGATAAACCCGTGCTGCTGCTCGATCACGGCGACAACTGCATGTCGGGCGGCACGTGCGACACCATGGATCTGTTCGAGGAAGCGCTGAAGCAGAAGCTCGACGGCATCGTCAGTGGACCGCTGTGCGATCCGCAAGCGGTCGCGGCGCTGATGGCGGCCGGCGTTGGCAGCACGGTGACCGTGACTATCGGCAATAAGGTGGCGGGCAGCGCGGTGACGCCACGGCCGCCGGTCGCCGTCACGGGTGTGGTGCGTGCGCTGACTGATGGCGAGTATGTGATCAGTGGGCCGACCTACACGGGCCAGCGCGCGTTCATGGGACGCGCCGCGGTACTCGACACGGGCACGGTAAAGCTCGTGCTCACCGAGCGCACGCACGAGCCGTGGGATCTTGGCGTGTTCGAAAGCGTCGGCATCGATCCGCGCCGCGCGCGTTTCCTGCTGCTCAAATCGCGCATGTACTGCCGGCCGGTTTTCGTGCCGATCGGCGCGGCGCTGGTGGAATGCGACAGTCGCGGCGTGACGAGTTCGGATTACGGCCTGTTCGAGTTCAAGCACGTGAATCGACCTGTTTATCCACTGGATGTCGACGCCGAATGGACGTCCACTCACTGAATCGATTCACAGGTCAGCCACTTCGTGCAATCCGGGGCTTGTGCAACGCGCGCCGAGTCTCTATAATTCGCGCCTCTAAAGGCTCGTAGCTCAGTTGGTTAGAGCACCACCTTGACATGGTGGGGGTCGTTGGTTCGAATCCAATCGAGCCTACCAACGCATCAGTGACGTAGACGAAAGCGGCTCCGCTTTCGTCTACGGTCCTGTAAAACGTCTCACCCAGACGTTCAGTCTGTCGCAGTCACTCCCTCCGTTATACCCAATCCATCGCAGCGTCATGCTCTCGCGCAGACCAAGCTCGTGTATCACGTCGTCTATCGCCAATGCGCGGTACAGTTAAGCCTCTCCGTTTCGCCACTGAATAAACTGCCGTGCTCGCCACGCAGCGCCGGCAGCTTTAAAAAGGAAGCTGACGCAATGAAGAAGCTGATCAACGACGTCTCCGCGGTCGTCCCGGACATGCTCGACGGACTCGCGGCGCTCAATCCCAATCTCTCCCTGTTGCAAGGCGGTTCGATCGTCGTGCGTGCCGATGCGGAATCCGCTGCGGCGCGCGGCGAAGTCGCGTTGATCTCGGGCGGCGGCTCGGGCCACGAACCGGCACACGGCGGCTATGTGGGCGCAGGCATGTTGAGCGCGGCGGTGGCGGGCGAAGTCTTCACGTCGCCTTCCACCGACGCCGTGCTCGACGCGATACGCGCGGTAGCCGGCGCCGCAGGCGTCCTGCTGATCGTGAAGAACTACACGGGAGACCGCTTCAATTTCGGCCTTGCTGCCGAGATCGCACGCGCCGAGGGCATTCCCACCGAGATGGTGATCGTCGCCGACGACGTCGCGCTGACGGCGAGCGGCGACCACGCGGGCCGTCGCGGACTCGCGGGGACCGTGCTGGTCCACAAGATCGCGGGCGCGGCGGCAGCAGCGGGGCGGAGCTTGCCGGAAGTGGCGCGGATCGCACGCGAGGTGGCCGGCGCGCTCGGCACCATGGGTGTTGCGCTGACGCCGTGTACGGTGCCGGCCGCCGGCAAACCTGGCTTCGAACTGGCCGACAATGAGATCGAATGGGGACTCGGCATTCACGGCGAACCCGGCGTGGAGCGCGGCGCGATGGAGTCGGCGGACGTTATCGTCGGCAAGCTGCTGGCGAAGATCGTCGGCGACCTGTCGTTGCAGGCCGGTGAGCGCGTGGCTTTGCTGGTGAATAACCTGGGCGGTACGCCGTCGAGCGAATTGAGTGTCGTGGCGGGGTCCGCGCTGCGTTATCTGGCGGGCAAAAGTATCAAGGTCGAGTGCGCGTGGGCCGGCACGTTCCTCAGCGCACTGGAAATGGCGGGCATTTCGCTGTCGCTGCTGCGCGTGGACGACGAGCGCCTGCGTTGGCTCGATGCCGCGTCGCATACCAGCGCATGGCCTGCATTGAGTGGGCGCGTTGCACAGGTTTCTGTACGGCCAGCGCCGGTTAAACCCGAGAGCGTGAATGGTCCGACGCTTTCGCGCGAAGCGCCGTTGCGCCTCGCGATCGAAGCCGTTTGCGCATGCCTGCTGGAAGCCGAACCGACGTTGACCGACATGGATCAACGCGTCGGCGACGGCGATCTCGGCATCAGTCTGTCACGCGGTGCGCGCGCGATTCTTGGCGAGATCGATACCTATCCCACCGAATCGACGCCGGGCGCCGTGTTGCGCAGTATCTCCGCGACAGTAAGGCGTGTGGTCGGCGGGACATCGGGGCCGCTCTATGCGGTGATGCTGGTGCGTGCCGCGGTCACGCTGGAACAGTCGAGCGGAACCACTGCAACCCCAGCGACCGCTACCGCTACCGCGCAGAATTGGGCCGCCGCGTTCAGCTCGGGCGTAACAGGATTGATGGAACTGGGCGGGGCGCATCCCGGCGATCGCACGATGGTCGATGCGCTCAAACCCGCCGCCGATGCATTGCAATCCGCACTCGCCAACTCGAATGAGACCAGCGCGGCATTGAAGGCCGCCGTCGATGCGGCCACCGAAGGCGCCGCGCAAACCGCGTCGATGCATCCACGGCGAGGGCGGTCGAGTTATGTCGGCGACCGCGCGCTCGGCCATGTCGATCCGGGCGCGCATGCCGTGGCGTTATGGCTCGCGGCGATCGCAAGCGCTTACAGGTAACACTCGCCGTCGAAGTAGGCTTTGCGCCAGTTGGTGATCGTCACACGCTCGAACAGGTCGACCTGTGAAAACGGGTCGGCTGCAATAAACCGTTCGGCTTCTTCACGTGTGTTCAGATCGACCACGTACACGCCGCCGCCCGCGCCGCTGCCGTCGTCGTCGTTCAGCTTCGCGCCGCAGGCGAGCAGCAGCGCCCTGTTCTGCTCGAGAAACGCCAGGTGCGTTTCGCGCTCACGCACGCGGACGTGCGCGTGGCCGGGTTTGTCGAATGTTTCGATGATGTAGGGCATGCGCGCTCCGCGTCAGTTCGGCACAATCGCCGACGGATGTTGCGCGAGCGGCGTGACGTTCAACACCATGTACGGAAACAGCGGCAACGAACTGAGCAACGTGTGAAGCTCGTCGTTCGATTCGACGTCGAGCACGCTGTAATTCGCGTACTGTCCGGCCACGCGCCACAGATGCCGCCATTTCCCTTCATGCTGCAGCTTTTGCGAGAACGCCTTTTCTTCCGCCTTCAGGCGATCGATCAGCGCCGTGTCGGCGTCGGCAGGAATCTGAACCTGCATATGGACCATATACAACATGTCATTCCCTCCATCGAATAGGCCGCGCGTGGCGGCCGAAGTGTCTATTTAACCCCAGGCGAGAATCGCCACGGTGTACACAATGCCGATCCAGAACATCATGATGACCGTATAGCCCATGATGTCCTTCAGTTTCAGCTTCGACAGCGCGAGCGCCGGCAGAATCCAGAACGGTTGGACCAGATCGTTCCATGCGTTGCCGAGCATCACGGCGGTCGCGGTGTGTCCGACCGACGCGCCGATCGACTTGGCCGCTTCGATCATGAAGGGGCCTTGAATCACCCAGTGACCGCCGCCCGAAGGTGCGAAGAAGTTGATGAAGAACGAACTCACCAGACCCCAGAACGGCAACGTGGCGGGCGTGGCGATCTTGACGAAGAAATGCGAGAACGTGTTGACCAGTCCCGACGACGCCATGATCGCCATAATGCCCGCGTAGAACGGATACTGCAGGATGATGCCGCTGATCGTGCGAATGCCTTCATTCAGTTTTTCGACGTAGCGAATCGGCGTGCCGAGCAGAATGATGCCGAGAAACAGAATGATGAAGTTGATCAGGTTCAGGTCCATCGAACCGCCGCCGCGGAAATACAGCACCACGTAAACCACGCCGATCGCGCCGATCAGGTAGCTCAGCAAGCGGCTGTTATTCAGGCGATTCGCGAGCGTGTTGCTCTCGTCGGTATCCACGGCGGGCGTCGTGCTTTTGGGCGCTGCGTTCAACGCACGGTCGATCTCCGTGACCGCCTGGCCCGGCTTCGGATGCAGCCACGCATTCAGCAGCGGCAGCGTGATGATGACGACCAGACTCGTCATCAGCATGGTCGGCGAGAAGATCGTTTCCGACAGCGGAATCACGCCCATTTGCGCTTCCATCGGATGTCCCTTGGTGGAGATCAGCACCGGAATGCTGGCCGACAGACCGAGGCCGTACAGCGTGAAGCCGCTATACGCCGACGCGATAATCAACGGGTAGTGCACGCCCTTGATACTCATCGCGAGTTTGCGTGCGACGATCCCGCCGATCACCAGACCGAAGCCCCAATTCAGATAGCTGCCGATTCCGCCCACCAGTGTCGCGACGATCACTGCCATGCGCGGATCGTGCACGCGTGCGACGAGCCGGTCCAGGAACCGCTCGGTCAGCGGTGCGGTGGCGAGCACATAGCCCATGGCCAGAATCACCGCCATTTGCGTCGTGAACGCGAGCAGCGCCCAGAAGCCCTTGCCCCAACTCAGCGTGAGCGCGCTGACCGCCTGGCCTTGCACGAGCACGGCGAGAATCATCGTGAGTAACGTGAGGCCGATGGCGAACACGAACGGGTCCGGCAGATACTTGCGCATCAGCTCGGTAAAGAAGGCGGTGACTTTCTGCATGTGACGGTCTCTGGATTGGTCGAATAATAGTTATCGGGTCATGCGGCGAGATACGACGAACGGTGTTGCTTATGAATCGTTGGCGGCGGATTCCTTGCGATAGCGAGCGAGGCTCATCAACGCGCGATCGCGCCACGCAACGCGCGCTTCCCATTGATCGAGCGGCAACGCGCTGCGGCGCGCGGTATCGACGGCGGCGACGAGTTCGCTGGTCCACGGATCGTGCTGACCGCGTTCGGCGCCCATGCGCGCATACGAAGGGCCCATTTTTTGCGCGTGCGATGCAATGCCGCCGCGGGTATTCAGATCGACGGTTTCGAACGGGCCGATCACCGACCAGCGCAAACCGAGACCTTCGCGCACGACGGTATCGACGTCGTCCACTGAGGCAACGCCGTCGCGCACGAGGCAATACGCCTCGCGCAACAACGCGCCTTGCAGCCGGTTGAAAACGAAGCCTTCCACTTCTCTGGCGACGCGTATGGGCTTGAGTCCGGCTTCCGTGAACAGTTTCATGGCGCGCGTCACCGCATCGGCGTCCGTGAACGGCGCGGGCACGATCTCGACGACCGGTATCAGATAAGGCGGATTGCCCGGATGCGCGACGAGGCATCGGCCGCGGCCAGGCAAGGTTTCGTCGACAAAGCGCGACGCCGCGAGAAACGATGAGGCGCTCGCGAGAATCGCATGCGCGGGCGCGGCGCGATCGAGTTGCGCAAACAGGTCGCGCTTGATGGCTTCACGCTCGGGCGCGCATTCCTGCACGAGATCGGCGTCCGCGGCGGCAGCTTCGAGCGTCGTGACGATGGCCACGCGCGCGGCGATCTCGCTAGCCGCTTCATCGAGCAAGCCGAAACGGGTCAGCTCGTCGAGCCGTTGCATGATTTCCGCCGCCGCCAACTCGCGTCGTTCGGCCGCCGGATCGTACAAACGCACTTGCCAGCCGGCCCGCGCGAACACCACGGCAAACGCAATGCCGATACTCCCGCCGCCGACAATCCCCGCACGCCGCGTCACCTGAGCCCGCATGCTCACACTCCCGCGACGCCGACGGTCATGCCGCCGCACACGTACAACACCTGACCGGTGACGAAGCCGCTGCGCGCGTCGAGCAGATACGACGCAGCGTGCGCGATGTCGTCCGGCGTGCCGACGCGCTTCACCGGCACGCTGTCGATGATCGCGCGCGTGCGCGGCGCATCCGGCGGATTCGCGCGGTCGAACAGTTCGGTCCGAATCGGGCCGGGACCGATCGCGTTCGCGGTCACACCGAACGCGCCGAGTTCGAGCGCCCAGACCCGTGTCATGCCGATCAGGGCCGCTTTAGTCGCGGAGTAAGCGGTGCGCAATTCTTTGCCGAGCGCTGCGCGCGACGACATGTTGACGATCCGTCCGAAGCCCGCCGCTTTCATGCCGGGCAGCAGCGCCTGCATGCATTGCAACGAGCAGCGCACGTTGAGCGCCCACGCGCGTTCGAGTTCTTCGAGCGATTGCTGATCGGCGCTAGCCGGCATCACGACGCCGACGTTGTTGATGAGGCGCGTGATCGGGCCGCCTTCCAACGCGCGTTCGAGTGCCACCGCGGTCGCCTGCGGGTCCGACAGATCGGCGATCAAGCCGTCGCCCACGCGGTCGATCACGACCACGTCATAACCGTCTTCCTGGCAACGCTGCGCGCACGCGGCGCCGATGCCGGCAGCGCCGCCGGTGATCAATACTCGTTCTTTGGCCATGTTTCTGAATCAGAAGATGAAAAAGGAGAAGCTCAAGCGGTCACACGGTCGCGATCGGCGTGACAGGCGAACCCATCGCACCCGGCAAGCGCAGCGGTGGCGCGGTCAGCATGAAATGCGAGCGGCCGTTCGCGCGCAACCACGTGGCGAGGTCGCGCAAGTACCAGAGTTCGCCGAGCGGCAAACCGAGTTTGAACAGACAGTGATGATGCAGCGGCAGCAACGGATGCTCGCCTTCAGTGGTCGGCGGCCGAGCCGGATAGCGCTCCACCGCGTAGTTGTCGGCGGCGAGCGCGGCGATGCCGGAATCGGTGATCCATTGCAGCAGGCGTTCGTCGCGGCCGTCGAGTGCGCAGCAATGGCTGTCGAGCACGCTCTCGTCGGGGTGGCGATTCATCTCCAGCACCATCTCGGCGAAACCGGTGCGCAGCACGAGCAGGTCGCCGCGTTCTATTTGCACGCCGTCGGTCTCGATCGCGAACATCAGGTCGTCGTAACCGACCGTGCGATGCTCGCGGCCATAGTGCGCCACCAGATCGATCAGCACGCCGCGTCCTTGCATGCCTTTGACCGCGAGATTTTCGATGCCGAGCACGTCCGCGTGACTGTGTTCGCCGCCGCAGGCGTGCGGCGCGAAATCGTCGTCGGCGCGATAGTCGATCGGTCCGACGATGTCCGTCTGCGCGCGATAACCGTTGTAGTAGACGCTTTCGGCCACGCCGTCGCCGTCCGCGTCGAAGCGCGCGCCCACGTGCGCGAGCGAATCCCATTGCGTCGAGTACTGCAGGCTGAGCAGCACCTGATCGTCGCTGATCACGTCCGTCGCGCCGGGTGCGTTGCGTGCGAAGGGGAAGTTCACATAGGGCAGGCCGTCCTTGAAAGTCGGCCGCAATACCGGCGGATGACGGCGCGCGTTCAGCTTGCTGTCGCCCGGAAAATCGAGCGGTAAAGACAGGCAGAAGCTCAACCCCGCGCGGATCTCGCGGGCGCCTTTGAGCACCTGTTCCGTGCCGATCAGATTCGGCCTGCCGAGTTGATCGTCGGCGCCGAAGTCGCCCCAGTTCGATCCTTCAGGTTTGTTCTTCCAGCGCATTGCCACTTCCTCTACTGATCTGGCCTGCGCGCTTCACGATGCGAGCCGTGAAGCGCGCCGTCACGCGAGCAAGGCGGGCGGGATCTGGCCGTAAATGTCGAGCAGCGCTTCGATTGCGCGTTGTTCGTTCTTGAGAAGCCGCGCCTTCGGGCCGCCGATCACCAGCGCAAACGCCTCGCCGTGAATCAGGAAGCCGCGCGCGAGCCCGGCGACGTCTTCGACGTTTTCGCCGGTCGAGCGATGCCAGCCGTTTGTCACGCCTTGCTCGACTTCGATCTCGAGCGTCTTGCGCTCGATCACCGTTCCGTCGGTCGACGCGGTCCACGGTTCGCAACTGTCCAGCAGCTTGCGGCGCGCCTCCACCGACAGCGCGCCAAGCAGCGCCTTGCCGGCCGCGCTCGCATGCACGTACATGAAGCCGCCGGGTTCGTCGCTGTAGCGAATCTTCTGGCGCGACTCCATCACGTCGAGATAGACGACGCGATTGCCGGCCAGTGTGGCGAGCGCCGCGGTCTCGCCGGTGGCGTCGCGCAACGCGGTGAGCAGCGGCTGGAACAGCAGCGTCAACGGGTCTTCGCTGCAGATGTCGCGCGCCACGTGCAGGAGCCGCTGGGTCGGGTAGTAACCGGCCTTGACGCCCGGCGCGTACAGGTAGCCCTTGGCGACCATGGTCTGCAAAAGCGCATGGCAACTCGACAGCGGGATCTCGGTTCGACGCGCGATCTCGCTGTAGATCATGGGTTGCCGCACTTCGGCAAAGAGGTTTATCACGTCGAAGACGCGTACTGCTGTTTTCACATCCATGAGAACATTATCGACATACCGATAACTGGATGGCAATAGCGGACGGGGTATACACCTAGTTCGTGCGGGCGTGGCTGTTGGTGCCGCAGGGTAATTCCTTAGTTGACGCTAGTTGTGGGGGCTACCTATAGTCGCGCTTTCTGTTCGTTTACGGAAGTTAAGTTCATCAGTCGAACATTCATCGACATGAAAACGGACAGAAGCGGAGGCGTTTCAGGTTCCTCCGACGCATTCGCGATACCAACATGGAGACGTACCCCGATGGCGCTCACCCTCGACACACAACGCCGTAACGCCCGCAAGGCGGGCATCGCATCATTCGTTGGGACAACCATCGAGTGGTATGACTTCTACGCGTACAGCACGGCGGCGGCGCTCGTGCTCGGCAAGATCTTCTTTCCGACCACCTCCGCGCTGGCCGGCACGCTCGCCGCGTTTGCGACGTTCTGGGTGGGCTTTCTGGCGCGGCCGATTGGCGGCATCATCTTCGGCCACCTCGGCGATCGGGTGGGCCGCAAGAAAACGCTGATCATCACGCTGATGCTGATGGGCTGCTGCACGACCGGCATGGGACTGCTGCCCACCTACAACCAGGTTGGCCTGCTGGCGCCCGCGTTGCTGATTCTGTTCCGCCTGATGCAGGGCATTGCGATGGGCGGCGAGTGGGGCGGTGCGGTGGTGCTGTCGTCGGAACATGCGCCGAAGGGCAAGGAAATTCTCTATTCCGCGTTCGCGCAGCAGGGGTCGCCGGCGGGCAATCTGCTCGCCACGGTGGCGTTTCTGCTGACGTCGATGCTGCCCGATCACGAGTTCCTGACGTGGGGCTGGCGCGTGCCGTTCCTGTTTTCGGCGCTGCTGGTGGCGGTCGGCATGTTCATCCGGATGAGCGTCGAGGAATCGCCGGCCATGCAGGAGTTGAAGGACAAGAACAAGGTCGCCAAACTGCCTATCGCCGAAGTCTTCCGCAACCACAAGGGCCTCGTTGCGATGGGCGTGGGCGCGTGCGTGATCGGTTTGTCGGCGACTTACTTCAAGACGACGTTCGCGTTGTCGTGGGCGGTGACGAGCATTGGTTTCGACCGCACGCAGTTTCTCACCGTGATTACGGGCGCGATCATCGTGCAGTTGATCGTGCAACCATTCGGCGCGGTGCTGGCGACCAAAATGGACCTGAAAAAAGCGGTCATTTATATGCTGGTGCCAGAAATCGTCGCACTGCCGCTGATGTTCTCATTGATCGCCACCGGCTCGACGAAACTCGCGATGCTCGGCATGGCGCTCGCGTCGATTCCGCACTCGCTGTACTACGCGGCAATGGCGGGCATTCTCGCGAAGTCGTTTCCGGTGCAGGTGCGCTACACGGGCATTTCGCTTTCTTATCAGATTTGCGGCATGGTGTTCGCCGGCACGACGCCGATTCTCGGTCAGTACCTGCTCAGCGCGACCGGTTCGATTCTGTCGGTCGTCGCGCTTGGCGTGCTGCATGTGCTGATCACGCTGTTCTGCGCGCTCGGTTTGATCACACGCATGCATCAGGAAGGCGCGCGCGACGCGGCGCGTGAGGCCGCGCTCGTACAAGGCTAAGGCTGCCGCACGATCGTTGCCTTGAAGAAAGACGTCCTCGGTGGACGTCTTTTGCCATCAAGGGCGAAACAGATCGAACCCGGCCAACGCGACCACGCCGCTGACCATGATCATCGCGACCGAGTGCTGTCCGAAGTAAAGCAGGCCCGCAGCGGACCAGCTCGTCAGAGCGAATGCGGCGATATGTTTCATAAGTTAAAACCCCAAAGCGACGGCGAGTAAGCCGCTTACGACACCACACACCACGACCGCCAGCGCAACCACCGTCAGCACGCGACGCGGGAACGAGCGTCCGAGCATCGCCATGGACGGCACACTGATCAGCGGCAGCGTCATCAGCAGCGCGCCGGCGGGACCGGCCGCCATGCCGAAGGACAGCATGGCCTGGATAATCGGCACTTCGCCCGCGGTCGGGATCACGAACAAGGTGCCGGCAATCGCCAGCGCGACGATCCACAGCAGACTGTTGTCGATATTCGGGCCGATGTGCGGGAACAGCCACGCGCGCGCCGCGCCGAGAATCAGCACGAGCACGATGTATTCGGGAATCAGTCGCAGCGTCATCGTGCCGAGAATTTTGACCCAGCGCGTGAAGGCGGTACCGGGTTCGTCGAGCGTGATCAGTTGGGCCATGGCTTCGCGCGACGCTTCGGCTTCCTTCGGCGTGACCATGCGGTTCACCAGATAGCCGAGGCCGAACACCATCACGATGCCGAGGGCGAGCCGCAGGCCCATCCACTGCCAGCCGAGCACGAAGCCCATGAAAATCAGCGTGGCCGGATTCAACGCGGTATTGCCGAGCCAGAATGCGATCGCCGCGCCGGGCGCGGCCTGACGCGCGCGCAAACCGGCGACGACCGGCGCCGCGCAACAGGTACACATCATGCCGGGCAACGACATCAGGCCGCCCTTCACGACGCTGCTGAAATCGCTGCGGCCGAGCGCACGCGCGACCCATTGCGGCGGGATCAACGCCTGCACCGCCGATCCCAGCAGCAGGCCGAGCACCATGGCTTGCCAGATCGCCTTGCCGTAGGCGAGGGCGTAGTCGACGGCGGCTTGCCACGATGCCGCAGGCGCACTGGCCGAGGCGCCCATCAGGATCGACTTGCCGATCGAATGCTGGCTCGCCGCGACGAACGCGCGGTTGTAGTACGGGAACCACTTCACATAGAAGAGGCCGACGACGGCGATCAGCAGAAACACGATCCAGCCCAGTGCGACGCGCGGCTGACGAAGAGTTGATTGCATGATGGTGTTAAACGCAAGTTTTAATCGGGTGATCAGGTGATCAGGTAACCACGAGCGTGTGGTTGTCGAGTTGCGCCAGCAGCGCCTTCGCCTGGTCGACGACATCCGTGTCGTTGGGACGGAAAAGCAGCGGCAACGCGCGCGGCAACTGCACGAAATGCTGGTGGCTGCTGCGCGCATACGCCGGATCATAGTGCCGCTCGATCAGCTCGCGGGCGAGTTCGGCGCGCGCATTGCCGTCCACCAGGTGTTGCCAGCCGGCGATGCGTTCGCGGCTGTGTAAGCCGATCATTCTTTGCAACTGCCCTTTCAGCGACTCGGGGTCGTCGAACAGATGCGCGTAGTCGTGCAGCAGAAACGCCGCGCGATCTTCACGGCTCGACTGCACTTCGACGCAGGCGCCCTGATGAAACGTATCGAGCAGTGCAAGCGGCAGCGTAATGGAACCGATGCGGCGGCTCTCCGCTTCGACGAACACCGGCCGCGTGGGATCGAAGGCGCGCAGGGCGCTGGCGAGCAGCGTGTCGAAACGCTTTTGCGACGGCTGCGGCACGCCCGCCCATGCGCCGAGCAGCGAGCCGCGATGCGACGCCAGCGCTTCGAGATCCAGCGTTTGCGCGCCCGCCTGGTTCAGCGCGGCGAGCAGGCGTGTTTTGCCGCTGCCGGTGGGACCCACCAGCGCAATATAAATGAAGCGGGTCGGCAACGTACCGAGCGTGTCGAGCGTGGCCCGCCGGTAGCTCTTGTAGCCGCCGTCGAGCTGGCGTGCCTGCCAGCCGATCATGTTGAACAGCGTCGTGACCGAGCCCGAGCGTTTGCCGCCGCGCCAGCAATAGATCAGCGGCCGCCAGTTACGCGGCCGGTCCGCGAAGGTCGTTTCCAGATGATGCGCGATGTTGCGCGCAACCAGCGCGGCACCGATCCGCGTGCCTTCGAACGGCGACACCTGTTTGTAAGTCGTGCCGACCAGTACGCGTTCCTCGTTGCTCAGCACGGGGGCGTTGGTCGCGCCCGGAATATGGTCTTCCGCGAACTCGAGGGGCGTGCGTACATCGATGATTTCGTCGAAATCACCGGCTTTTTCGAGGCTGACGAGAAGATTTTTCAAGGGGAACGGACAGGGCGGCGCAGCGGAAGGGTGAAATTATCGCATGCGCCGCCAAACCCGGCAGGCGGGGCAATCAGGACTGCTTTTAGGGCTGCTCTTAGGGTTGCTCTTAGCGCTCGTGCGGCGGATCGTCAGTTGATTGACTCGTCTGTCGTTCCACCGCTGCGCCGCGCGTGCCGGGCGCTGCCCTTAAACGATTTCGACACGGCCTTCGCCGCCCACCATCTCGCCGATCACGCGCGCGTCGCTGAAACCATCGGCGCGGAACAATGCGAGCACGTCGTCGACGCATTCCGGTGCGCACGACACCAGCAGGCCGCCCGAGGTCTGCGGATCGGTGAGCAGCGTGCGTGCCGTCGCGGGCAACGAGGACGGCAACACGATGTCCTTGCCATACGCGTCCCAGTTGCGGCCCGATGCGCCGGTGAAAATGCCGGCTTCCGCGAGACTGAGCACGTCCGGCAGCCACGGCAGATCGGCGTAGCGTACGCGGGCGGTCAACTGCGAGCCGCGCGCCAATTCCAGCGTATGGCCGAGCAGGCCGAAGCCGGTAATGTCCGTCAGCGCATGCACACCGTCCAGCTTCGCCAGTTCGGCGCCCGGGCGATTGAGTTGGGTGGTCGCGCCGATCATCGCGGCGTAACCGGCGGCATCGAGCCGGTCTTTTTTCAGCGCGGCCGAGAGAATGCCGACGCCCAATGGTTTGCCCAGAATCAGCACGTCGCCGGCCCGCGCGCCGGCATTGCGTTTGACGCGCTTCGGATCAACCACGCCCAACGCGACGAGTCCGTAGATCGGTTCGACCGAATCGATCGAATGGCCGCCGGCGAGCGGAATGCCGGCCTCGGCGCAGACCGACTCGCCGCCCTTCAGCACGGCCGCGATCACCTCATGCGGCAACACGTTGATCGGCATGCCGACGATCGCCAGCGCCATGATCGGCTTGCCGCCCATCGCGTAGACGTCGGACAGCGCGTTGGTCGCGGCAATACGGCCGAAGTCGAACGGGTCGTCGACGATCGGCATGAAGAAGTCGGTGGTCGCGACGATCGCCTGCTCGTCGTTGAGCTTGTAGACGGCGGCGTCGTCGGCGGTATCGTTGCCGACCAGCAGGTCGGGGAAGAACGGCAGCGGTGCGCTGCGCTTGAGCAGATCGGCAAGCAGGCCGGGGGCGATCTTGCAGCCGCAACCGCCGCCGTGCGACAGACTGGTCAAGCGGGGCGACTGCGTTGCGTGCGTGGCGTTATCGGTCATGGTGGTGCTGAAGCGCGGACTGGAAATGTCCGCATTATGCGGGTAGTTCGGGCGGCACGCCCTGGAGCGTGCCAATGTTAGCGTTTCATTGAATCGGTTATGCCGCTTCATATTTGACAATGTACTCAAGATGGCAAGATATGAAGCACGACACTATTTCCGCCCCTATAATCAACTCAGCATCCCAAAAAGAGCCGAGGCCGATACATGCCCCACATGTCCCGGCGACAATTCCTGAAGGTGTCCGCCACCACGCTAGCCGGATCGAGTCTTGCCCTGCTGGGCTTCTCGCCGGCGCCCGCGTTAGCGGAAGTCCGTCAGTACAAGTTGTCGCGTACCACTGAAACCCGCAACACCTGTCCGTATTGCTCGGTCGGTTGCGGCATCCTGATGTACGGACTCGGCGACGGCGCCAAGAACGCCAGGTCCAGCATCATCCATATCGAAGGCGATCCCGATCATCCGGTCAATCGCGGCACGCTGTGCCCGAAGGGCGCGAGTCTGATCGACTTCATTCATAGTCCGAGCCGTCTGAAGTATCCCGAGCATCGTGCGGCCGGCGCGAATGAATGGACGCGTATTTCCTGGGAAGACGCGCTCGACCGCATTGCGAAGCTGATGAAGGAAGACCGCGACGCCAACTTCGTCGAGACGACCGAAGACGGCAAGAAGGTCAACCGATGGCTGACCACCGGCATGCTTGCGGCATCTGCCGGTAGCAACGAAGTGGGTTATCTGACGCACAAGACGGCCCGCAGTCTTGGCATGCTGGCATTCGACAATCAGGCGCGTGTTTGACACGGTCCGACGGTGGCAGGTCTTGCCCCGACGTTTGGCCGTGGAGCGATGACGAACCATTGGGTCGACATCAAGAACGCGGACGTGATTCTCGTGATGGGCGGCAATGCGGCCGAGGCGCACCCGTGCGGTTTCAAGTGGGTCACTGAAGCGAAGGCGCACCGCAAGGCCCGACTGATCGTGGTCGATCCGCGCTTTACGCGCACGGCTTCGGTCGCAGACTATTACGCGCAGATTCGAACCGGCTCGGACATAGTGTTCCTCGGCGGGGTGATCAACTATCTGCTCACGAACGACAAGATCCAGCACGAGTACGTGAAGAACTACACGGACATGTCGTTTATCGTTCGTGCGGATTTCTCGTTTGCCGATGGACTGTATTCCGGCTACGACGCCGACCAGCGCAAGTACGATCAGAGTTCGTGGGACTACGAACTCGGCGACGACGGCTTCGCCAAAGTCGATCCGACCTTGCAGCACCCGCGCTGCGTTTATCAGTTGTTGAAGCAGCATTACGCGCGCTACACGCCCGAGCAGGTCGAGAGTACCTGCGGAACGCCGAAGGACAAGTTCCTCAAGGTGTGCGAGATGCTGGCCTCGACAGCGGTGCCGGGGCGCGCCGGCACCGTACTGTATGCGCTCGGCTGGACGCATCATTCGGTCGGCGCGCAGATCATCCGCACCGGCGCAATGGTGCAATTGCTGCTGGGCAACATCGGCATTGCGGGCGGCGGCATGAACGCGCTGCGCGGTCATTCGAACATTCAGGGGTTGACCGACCTCGGCCTGATGTCGAACCTGTTGCCGGGCTATATGACGTTGCCGATGGAAGACGAGCAGGACTTCGACGCGTTCATCACCAAGCGCGCAACGCAGCCGTTGCGGCCGAATCAGTTGAGCTACTGGCGCAACTATCGTGCGTTTCACGTGAGCTTCATGAAGTCCTGGTGGGGCGATAACGCGAGCGCCGAGAACCACTTCGGCTATGACTATCTGCCGAAGCTCGACAAATCGTACGACCTGTTGCAAGCCTTCGAACTGATGAATCAAGGCAAGATGAACGGCTACCTCGCGCAGGGCTTCAACCCCCTCGCCGCAGCGCCGAACAAGGCGAAGATCGGCGCGAGTCTGGCCAAACTGAAGTGGCTCGTCGTCATGGACCCGCTCGCCACCGAAACCTCGGAGTTCTGGAAGAACTTCGGCGAATTCAACGACGTCAATCCGGCAGCGATTCAAACCGAAGTATTCCGTTTGCCGACCACCTGTTTCGCGGAAGAGCGCGGTTCGCTGGTCAGTTCCAGCCGCGTGCTGCAATGGCACTGGCAAGGTGCGGACGGGCCGGGCGAAGCGAAGAGCGACCTCGAGATCATGTCGGGGCTGTGGCTGCGCATGCGCGAGGCTTATCGAAAAGACGGCGGCAAGTATCCCGATCCGATCCTGAAGATGAGCTGGCCGTACGCCGATCCGGAAAGCCCCACACCCGATGAACTCGCGATGGAGTTCAGCGGCAAAGCGCTCGCCGACCTCACGGATCCCAAAGACGCCACCAAAGTACTCGTCAAAAAGGGCGAGCAACTGTCGGGCTTCGCGCAGTTGCGCGACGACGGCAGCACCGCGAGCGGTTGCTGGATTTTCTGTGGCGCCTGGACCGA
Source organism: Burkholderia sp. 9120 (assembly GCF_000745015.1). Lineage (NCBI taxonomy): Bacteria > Pseudomonadati > Pseudomonadota > Betaproteobacteria > Burkholderiales > Burkholderiaceae > Burkholderia > Burkholderia sp. 9120. The sequence goes on from NZ_JQNA01000002.1 coordinate 6,506,022, forward strand.
AGCGGGCAATCAGATGGGCCGGCGCGACAACTCGGACCCTACCGGGATCGGCAATACGTTGAACTGGGCGTGGGCGTGGCCGGCCAACCGGCGGATTCTGTACAACCGCGCTTCGTGCGACGTCAGCGGCAAACCGTTCGACCCTACGCGCAAGCTGATCGCGTGGAACGGCACGGCGTGGACGGGGCCCGATATTCCCGACTTCAAGGCGGACGAACCGCCGGAAAACGGCATGAACCCGTTCATCATGAATCCGGAAGGCGTGGCGCGTTTCTTCGCGTGCGATGGTCTCGTGGAAGGTCCGTTCCCCGAGCACTACGAGCCGTTCGAAACGCCGCTCGGCTACAACCCGCTGCATCCGCAGAACAAAGCGGTGGTCAGCAATCCGGCGGCGCGCGTGTTCCCGGACGATCGCGCCGCATTCGGCACGCACGAGAACTTCCCGCATACGGCGACCACCTATCGTCTGACGGAGCATTTCCACTACTGGACCAAGCACGCGCGTTTGAATGCGATCGTGCAGCCGCAGCAGTTCGTGGAGATCGGTGAGGATCTGGCGAAAGAGGTTGGCGTGGTCGCGGGCGATCGCGTGAAGGTGTCGTCCAATCGCGGCTACATCATTGCGGTGGCGCTCGTCACCAAGCGGATCAAACCGCTGATGATCGAAGGCAAGAAAGTCCAGACCGTCGGCTTGCCGCTGCATTGGGGTTTCAAGGGGCTCGCGAAACCGGGCTATCTCGTCAATACGCTGACGCCTTCCGTAGGCGATGCGAATTCACAAACACCGGAATTCAAGTCGTTCCTCGTCAAGGTCGAAAAGGCATAAGGAACAGAGATGGCACTGCAATCACTGGATATCAAACGCCTGTCGGCCACGACCTTGCCTGAACCGCAAGTGCGTGTGCCGGTCACGGGCACTGTCGCCAAGCTCATCGACGTGTCGAAGTGCATTGGCTGCAAGGCGTGTCAGACCGCCTGCATGGAATGGAACGATCTGCGCGACGAGATCGGCATTACGACCGGCGTCTATGACAACCCGCGCGATCTGAGCGAGCATTCGTGGACCGTCATGCGGTTTTCCGAATACGAGAACGAGGAAGGCGATCTCTCGTGGTTGATCCGCAAGGATGGCTGCATGCACTGCGAGGATCCGGGCTGCCTGAAGGCGTGTCCGTCACCGGGTGCGATCGTGCAGTACACGAACGGCATTGTGGATTTCCACGAGGAAAACTGCATTGGCTGCGGATATTGCGTGACCGGTTGCCCGTTCAACGTGCCGCGCATTTCGAAGCAGGACAATCGTGCTTACAAGTGCACGCTGTGTTCGGATCGCGTGGCGGTCGGTCAGGAACCGGCGTGCGTGAAGACCTGCCCGACCGGCGCGATTATGTTCGGCACCAAAGAGGACATGAAACAGCAGGCCTCGGACCGTATCGAGGATCTGAAGGAGCGCGGTTTTCAGAACGCCGGTCTGTACGATCCCGCCGGTGTGGGCGGTACGCATGTGATGTACGTGCTGCATCATGCCGACAAACCGACGCTGTATCACGGCTTGCCGCTGAACCCGAAGATCAGCGTGATGGTTTACTTGTGGAAGGGACTCGCGAAGCCGCTGGCGCTGGCCGGCATCGCGTTCGCGGCGCTGGCCGGCTTCTTCCACTACACGCGGATCGGTCCGAACGAGGTGTCCGAGGCGGACGAAGCCGAGGCCCAGCACGAAGCCGACGAGGTACGCCGTTCTCAGGAGGCCCCCGATGAAACACGGTGAGCAAGGCGAGTTGAAGGACGTCAAAGGCCACAGCCTGATCGAGCGTTACACGCCGAATGAGCGGACGAATCACTGGATCACCGCGATCAGCTTCGTGCTGCTCGCGCTCTCCGGGCTGGCGATGTTTCATCCGGCCATGTCGTGGCTTTATGCGATCTTCGGCGGCGGGCAGTGGACGCGGATTCTGCATCCGTTCGTGGGCTGCGTCATGTTTCTGTCGTTCCTGATTCTTGCGCTGCGCTTCTGGCACCACAACTATCTCGACCGCGCCGACATTCAGTGGATGAAGCAGATCGGCGACGTGCTGAACAATCGCGAAGAAAAGCTTCCCGCCATCGGCAAATACAACGCGGGTCAAAAGCTGCTATTTTTCACCATGGTGATGTGCCTGCTGCTGTTGCTGGCAAGCGGCATCGTGATCTGGCGGCGCTATTTCTCGTTCTACTTCCCGATCGAGATCATCCGCCTCGCGGCGCTAGTGCACGCGGCCGCGGCGTTCGTGCTGATCGTCGGGATCGTCGTGCATATCTACGCGGCGCTGTGGATCAAAGGATCGATCGGTGCGATGACGCGCGGCACGGTCACGTATGGCTGGGCGAGAAAGCATCATCCGAACTGGTTCAAGGAAATCATCGGTAAATCGGATTGAAGCAAGCCGCGCGGTTTGTTGCGCGCCGCACTCCGGGCCGCCGCTTGGGTTCCTATGAACGGCGGCGGCTTTTCAGTTTTTAGAGGTCGACACTGTGGTCCAACGTATTCTCGAAGCCGGCGACATCGAAGCGCTCGATCACACCGCGATTCCGCGTATTCGCACGCCGGAACGGCTCGCGGTGTTTGCAACGCGCGCCGCGCGGCTGCGCCAGCTGGCGGCGCAGAGCAATCCGATTGCCGGCTATTTGCGCCTGATGGCCGTGCTGGCCGACGCGCAGCAGGCCGTGATGACGGGCTTCAAGGCGCGGCCGCCGAGCGCCGAGTTGATCGCGAGCGCGCAGCAGCATTCCATGCCGCTGATTCCGGCGCTCTCCGGCGTGCGCGATCCGGCGTGGCAAGACGTGCTGCGCCAGTTGCTCGACAAGGTGGAAGCCGCGGGTCCGCTGACGCCGCCGCTCGTGGCGCTGATCGGCAAGCTGCGCACGCTCGAACCCGCCACGCTCGAAGCGCAAGCGGATGCGATCTTCGCGCAGCGCTTCGGCGAAGTCGATCCGGCGAGCGCACCGTTCATCATGGCCGCGCTGCAAGTGGTATGGACCGATCTCGCCGCCGATATCGACAGGCGCGCGGTGCCGTACATCGAGATATTGGGTCTATGCCCCGTTTGCGGATCGCATCCGGTGGCGAGCCTCGTGCGCGTGGGCGGCGCGTATGACAATTACCGCTACCTGCAATGCGGCCTGTGCGCGACCGAGTGGCACATGGTCCGCACGAAATGTTCGAATTGCGATTCGACCAAGGGCATTGCCTATCACGCCGTCGGTTCGCCCGACGCCGACGAAACCGAACGCGAAGCCGCGACCCGAAATGCCGCCCTGAAGGCGGAATCCTGCGACGAATGCCATACTTACCGCAAGATCGGCATTCAGTCGAAAGACTACGATTTCGAACCGTTCGCGGACGATCTCGCCAGCCTCACGCTGGATCTGCTAATGGGCGCGGAGGGCTACCGGCGCGCGTCGCCGCATCCGTGGCTGTGGCCCGAACAGGCCGACCACGCGGACGAGTCTTCCAGCGAGTCGGATTAGAACGACGAGAAGGGGATTGCTTCGTGAGTGATGTCAGCGGCTCCGAATTGCGGGCGCTCATGGCGCGCGTGCCGTCGGTCGACAAGGTCATGGCGTCGCCGGAGTTCGCGGCGCTGGTGGACGCGTATGGCCGCAGCCAGGTGCTAGCGGTGTTGCGCGACGCACTCGACCGTTGGCGTGCGAGCGCACAGTCGGGCGATGCGTCGGTGAGCGCGCTCGACGTCGCGCGTTTGCAGGCCGTGGTCGATAGCGCGCTGCGCCGGCGCAACCGCTCGCGTTTGCAGAGTGTGTTCAATCTGACCGGCACGGTGCTGCATACGAATCTCGGCCGCGCCCTGCTGCCGGATGAAGCGGTGCAATCCGTAATGAAAGCACTCACGCAGCCCGCCAACCTCGAATTCGATCTCGACTCGGGCAAACGTGGCGATCGCGACGATCTGGTCGACGAACTCATCGGCGAACTGACCGGCGCGGAGGCCGCGACCGTGGTCAATAACAATGCCGCTGCGGTGTTGCTCACGCTCTCTGCGTTGGCGTCGAAGAAAGAAGTCATCGTGTCGCGCGGCGAGCTCGTCGAGATTGGCGGCGCGTTCCGGATTCCCGACATCATGAGTCGCGCGGGCGCCAGGCTGCGCGAAGTCGGCACGACGAATCGCACGCACCTGAAGGATTACGAGGACGCCATCGGCCCGCGTACCGCGCTGCTGATGAAAGTCCACGCGAGCAATTACGCGATCAGCGGATTCACCCAAGAGGTCGGCGTCGACGCGATCGCGTCGCTGGCGCATGCGCGCGGCCTGCCGGTCGCGGTGGATCTGGGCAGCGGCACGCTGGTCGATCTGATGCAATGGGGCTTGCCGCGCGAGACGACCGTGCGCGAAACCGTCGAAGCGGGCGCGGATCTCGTCACGTTCAGCGGAGACAAATTGCTGGGTGGGCCGCAGGCGGGGCTGATCGTCGGCCGGCGCGATCTGATTGCGAAGATCAAGAAGCATCCGCTCAAGCGTGCGCTGCGTGTCGGCAAACTGACGCTTGCGGCGTTGGAGCCGGTTTTGCAGCTTTATCGCGCGCCGGAGAAACTCGCCGAGCGGTTGACCACGCTGCGCTTACTCACGCGTGCTGCCGACGATATCCGGCTCGTCGCCGAACGTGTGCAGCCCGTCTTGCAGCGCGCGATCGGCGAGCGTTATGCGGTGGTGGCCGAGCCGATGTTCAGCCAGATCGGCAGCGGTGCTTTGCCGGTGGACGTGCTGCCGAGCTACGGCCTCGTGATCAGAACCGCTGATGGCAAGCGCGGCGGCCGTCAGTTGCTCGCGTTGGAAAAGCTGCTGCGCGAGATGGCGCGGCCGGTGATCGGCCGTATCGCGGATGACGCACTGCGTCTCGATCTGCGCTGTCTCGAAGCCGCCGACGAACTGGAACTGATCGAGCAACTGAAGAGCGCACCGGCATGATCGTCGGTACGGCAGGGCATATCGACCACGGCAAGACGAGTCTGGTGAAAGCGCTGTCGGGCGTGGATACCGATCGTCTGAAGGAAGAGAAAGCGCGCGGCATTTCAATCGAGTTGGGCTACGCCTATGTGCCGCTTGAGAACGGTGAGGTACTCGGTCTGATCGACGTGCCGGGTCACGAGAAGCTGGTGCATACCATGGCCGCCGGGGCGAGCGGTATCGACTTTGCGCTGCTCGTGATCGCCGCCGACGACGGCGTCATGCCGCAAACGCGCGAGCATCTGGCGATTATCGAATTGCTGGGCATTCAGCGCGGTGCGGTTGCGTTAACCAAGATCGATCGGGTGGATGAGCCGCGTCTACGCGAAGTGCGCGATGAAGTGGCCGCGTTGCTGAGCGATAGCGTACTGCGGGATGCGCCTGTGTTCGAAACCTGCGCGACGCGGCCCGACGATGCCGGTGTGGCCGCGTTGAAGGCGCATTTACATGTAGCCGCCGCAGCGTGGCAGATGAAACGCGACGACGGTCTGTTTCGTCTCGCGGTGGATCGCGTCTTCACGTTGGTCGGGCAAGGCACGATCGTGACGGGGACGGTGGTGTCGGGCAGCGTGAGCGTCGGCGATACGATGCTGCTGGCGCCGAAGAATCAGCCTGTGCGGGTGCGGAGTATCCACGCGCAGAATCGTCCGGCGCAGCGCGGACGAGCGGGCGAACGCTGCGCATTGAATCTCGCTGGCATCGAGAAGAGTGCGATAGAACGGGGTGACTGGATTGTCGATCCGCGTCTGTCGCAAGCGTCGGAACGTATCGACGTCATGTTGAATCTGCTCGCCGATGCGTCGCTCAAGCTGGAGCATTGGGCGCCGCTGCATGTTCATCTGGGCACGCAGCATCAGGTGGCGCGTGTGGCGTTGCTCGATGGCGAAGCACTCGGCGCCGGTCAACAGGCGCGCGTGCAACTCGTGTTCGAGCGGCCGGTGTGTGCGCTGCCGGGTGATCGGTTTGTGGTGCGCAACGCGCAGGCTAGTCGCACGGTGGGCGGTGGACGGGTGCTCGATCCGTTTGCGCCGTCGCGTAAGCGTCGCTCGGTTGAGCGGCTGGCGTGGCTCGATGCAATTCAAAACATGCTCGATACCGGCACGCTCGATGCGTTGTTTGCAAGAGCGCCGTATGGGTTGTCGCGCTCTCTGCTGGAGCGGTTGACGGGCCGGCCAGCGGACGCGTTTGCGGCTGCGTTGCCGCACGATACTCGCGCGGTCGAGCTTCATGGCGACGATGCCTTGCTGGTCGCGGAGGCGTCATGGCTGGCGCTGGCGAACCGGTTGATCACATCGCTCGGTCAGTACCATGAGCGTTCGCCGGATGAATTCGGTCCGGACGTGTCGCGTTTGCGGCGTATCGCTGCACCGTTGGTTGACGATGCGCTGTGGCGCGCCTTGGTCGACGATGCAGTTGCGAGTGGGCACATTGTCAAACGCGGGCCATGGTTGCATCTGCCGGATCATGCAGTGACGCTCGACGACGCCGATCGAACGCTCGCCGCAGCGTTGCTGCCTGTAGTGAAAGCGGGGCGCTTCGATCCTCCGTGGGTGCGCGATCTGGCAACCGCACATGGTGTTTCAGAAGAACGCATGCGGCTATTGATGCGCAAACTCGCGCGGCAAGGCGAGTTGTTTCAGGTCGTGCGTGATCTCTTTTATCACCAGGATGTGATTCGCGAACTGGCTGCGATTGCGGCCGATGAAGCTGAAAAAAATAGCGGTACGGTAGCCGCGGCGCCGTTTCGCGATGTCACCGGGCTGGGGCGAAAACGCGCGATCCAGCTTTTGGAGTTCTTTGATCGCGTTGGCTATACTCGCTTCCACCGTGGCCTGCATCTCATGCGCGCGGAAAGTCGTTGGCTCGATCTGCTTTGACACGCAATGTGTCGCTTACGTAGTTCAAGTCGCTGAAGTAGTTCAATCACCGTAGGAAGGCATTCGCATCCGGTGGTGCGGCTGGGCTTCAAACCCAGTTGAGCGTGTCAGACACGCTCAGGTCGGTTCGACTCCGGCTGCCTTCCGCCAAGTAAGCCTTCCGGGGCATTCCGATATCTTTTCGGTTAGCCGCGGGCCGCTGCGGGCGCGACAGCAGTTCTCCGGCAGCGCTGGCGCTTCCCGTTTCGTCGAAGCTCTTATGCACTGCAACGTCGGGTTCGAAGCCGGCTTCGTGCATCGCGTGCCTGTATCCGTCGACTCGTCCCTGCATGCCCCACTACAGGAAGTGCCGTTCGCGATCTTCACTGAAGTGGGTGTTCAGCACGATGACATCGTAACCCTAATCCCGCAGCAGCCCGGACGCCGCTGAAGAGCGCCGGATAATAGGGATTGCCAACGTCCGGCACCACGCATGCCAAGGTCTTTGTGCGACTCGTCTTGAGCGCCTGCGCAAGAACGTTCGGCGTATAGCCCAATTCTTTTACCGCATTGAACACGCGTTCGAGCGTCTCAGCGGGGAAGAGCGGTTGGGCGCAATCTCCAGGAATCAACGAAACCGTCGACTGCGACACATGGGCTCGCTGTGTGACTTCCCGCTGGGTGACGCGCCCTGGAAGCGACTTCTGGTGCATGGCAACCGCAGTACCAATTCGTATTGGTTCCCACTTAGCGTAACTTAAGTGAAAGAACGCTAAAAGTTAAACTTGTTTATCAAAATCCGGCGCTGCGTTTGAAACAAAACGTCTGCACTTCGAGGCGGTTGCGTAATCAGTTTGAATTAAAAAGTCGGAAATATGAAAGCAATCGACCGCCCGCACTTTATCCCCCGTCAGGGGGATTTCTTCGAGGTGGCAGGTAAAGGCAAACTTCGCTGGTGCCAAACGAGCCTCGTGACAACGCTCGCTCAGCTTATCGATCAGCGACAAGCGCGTTTCGGTCCTTCCCATTCTTAGGAGGCGATATGACTACAGCGGCGGACTATCTCGTCGATACCCTTGCGCATGTCGGGGTAAAACGGATCTATGGTGTGGTCGGTGACTCGCTCAATGGGATATCCGACTCGTTGCGACGGACCGGCAAGATCGATTGGGTTCACATGCGCCATGAAGAGGGCGCTGCATTCGCAGCGGCCGCCGAAGCGCATCTGACGGGTGAGCTTGCCGTGTGCGCGGGTAGTTGCGGGCCGGGCAATCTGCATCTGATCAACGGTTTGTTCGACGCGCACCGTAGTGGCGTGCCGGTACTGGCGATCGCCGCGCACATTCCGAGCACAGAAATCGGCATCGACTACTTTCAGGCCACGCACCCGGAAAGCCTGTTTCGCGAATGCAGCCACTATGTCGAGCTAGTGTCGGATGTCGGCCAGTTGCCTCAAATCCTGACACGCGCCATGCGGGTCGCGGTCGGCAGAAGAGGCGTCGCCGTGGTGGTGATTCCGGGTGACGTGGCACTCTCGCCAACGATTGCACAAGTCGCTCCCTGGGTGGTTCCCACCAGTGCCCCGGTGTTGCGCCCGTCCGATGACGAACTCGCCTGTCTCGCCGACATGCTGCACGATGCGTCACGGGTGACCTTCATGTGCGGCGCGGGATGCGCGGGAGCGCGCGACGAAGTGATCGAGCTGGCGAGGCGCGTGAAAGCGCCGATTGTCCACTCGCTGCGCGGCAAGGAATATATCGAACACGACAATCCCTACGACGTCGGAATGACCGGCAATGTCGGGTTTGCTTCCGGCTTTGCCGCCATGAAGGCCTGTGACCTGCTGTTGCTGCTCGGAACTGACTTCCCCTATCGTCAGTTCTACCCGGAGAACGCGAAGATCGTACAGATCGACGTTCGTCCTGAAGCATTAGGTAACCGCTGTTCGCTGGATCTCGGTCTAGTCGGCACGGTGAAGGATACGCTGGCCGCACTGTTGCCGTCGGTCAACGACAAGCCGGATTCGGACCACCTCGACAGTGCACTCGCGCACTACAAAAAGGCGCGCAAAGATCTGGACGAGCTGGCCGAAAGTGGTCCGTCGAGCACCGCGATTCACCCGCAATACGTGACGCGACTCGTGAGCGAACTTGCCTCTGACGACGCCATCTTCACCTGCGACGTCGGCACGCCGATCGCGTGGACGGCGCGCTATCTAAAGCTGAACGGTAAGCGCCGATTGGTCGGTTCGTTCAATCACGGCTCGATGGCCAATGCCATGCTGCACGCGATCGGAGCGCAGTGCGCGTTTCCGGATCAGCAGGTGATTTCGATGTCAGGCGATGGCGGCTTCACCATGATGATGGGCGATTTCATCACGCTCGTGCAGGCCAAGCTCCCAGTGAAGCTGATCGTGCTGAATAACGGAACGCTGGGTTTCGTCGAAATTGAAATGCGGGCGTCCGGTTTTATCGACACCGGCTGCGATCTCGTCAATCCGAACTTTGCGAACATGGCCGAGGCGATGGGCGTCAAGGGCATCCGCGTCGAGAAGCCTCAGGAACTCGAAGGTGCGATTGCAACGGCGCTTGCGCACGACGGCCCGGTACTCGTCGACGTAGTCAGTGCCCGCCAGGAACTGATCATGCCGCCCAAGACTACCGTGGACGAAGCGTGGAAGTTCGGCATCTTCATGATGCAGGCGGTGCTGGACGGCCGGGGCAGTCAATTGATCGACATCGCGAAGGTCAATCTGACGCGCTGAATCGGACAGAACCATGCAGAGTCGAAACCGGGCGCGGCCTCCGGCGAAGAATGTGGCTCGTTTCTCGGGTCAAGCCATGTCCGAAACACGACAGCGCAGCGCGCCGACCCGGCTCAATTGGCTCAATTGGCTCAGGCGGATTCGCGGAGGCTTCGTTTTGTCGCTGTGCGTCCTGACGGCAGGGTGCAGTGGTTCGCCCACGATCGCGATACTCGGTGCCTATTTTCCTGACTGGCTGTTTTGCATCGCGGGCGCCGTGCTGGCCGTCGCCTGCGTGCATGTGCTGTTGTCGCGCAGTGGACGAGGTGCGCTACTCGAACCTCCTGCACTCGTCTACCCCGCGCTGACAGTGTTATTCGCAGTCGCGCTCTGGACTGCCGGGTTCAATTTATGATCGACATGCGAGCGACGGTGTGAACATGACAGCTTCGAACCGCGCGAATGCAGACCAGCGTCGTCCCCGACCCTGGTTGGCCATCCTTCTGATCCTGCTTGCCGTGCTCGCGGTGTGCGCAGTGATCTGGCGCGTTGACACGACACCGCGCACCGACGACGCGTACGCCTACGCGGACACCATCGGCGTAGTGCCGGAGGTGAGCGGCAAGATCGTCACGCTCGCTGTGCGAGACAATCAGCGAGTGAAGCGAGGCGATCTGCTGCTTCAGATCGACCCAAGGCCCTATCAATATGCTCTTCAACGGGCGCAAGCCGAACTCGCTCAACTGGACGCGCAGATTCCGCTCACTCAACGCAGTGTGAACGCACAAGTGTTTGGCGCGGCGGGCGCCAAGGCGGCAGTGATCCGTGCGCAAGCGGCGGCGAAGCAGACCGCCGACACCCTGGCCAGAACCAGGCCGCTGATCACGATGGGCTACGTTTCCGCAGATGAACTGGAGCGGGCTCGAACCGCACAACGTTCCGCACAGGCTGAACTCGATGCTGCCGAGCAGCAGGAGCGCGGAGCCCGGGCGGCCGTCAGCGGTGTCGACGCGCTCGTCGCGCAGCGCTCGGTCTTGCAGGCTCAGATCCAGACAGCCCGGCTCAACCTTGAATATGCAACCGTGCGTGCACCGTTCGATGGCCTTGTGGTTGAACTACGGACGTCGATCGGGCAATACGTATCGGCGCAAAAACCGGTGTTCACGCTGATCGACACGCGGCACTGGTATGTGATTGCAAATCTCCGCGAAAACGAACTGAGTCACATCCGCCCTGGCACGCCGGCCACCGTCTACCTGATGAGCGACACCGGGATCCGTTTCAACGGAGTGGTGGATTCGATCGGCTTCGGCGTCGATCCTCAGGATGGCGCCAGTACGGCCAATGGCTTGCCGTCCATCGAACGTAGCATCAACTGGGTGCACGTCGCGCAACGTTTTCCTGTGAAGATCCTGGTCGATCAGCCCAATCCACGGCTGTTCCGGATCGGCACCTCGGCTGTTGCGGTGTTGCGTCCGACCCGTGACGACGCACGGCAGGCGCAGGCCGCACGCGACGGAGCGCCGTCGTGAGCAATATGGAAAGCACCCGGTCGATGCTGGATTGGCCCGCGCCGCTGACCCGTTTCGCGGCTTTCCTGCGCACGGAACTCGCGCCTTATCCGGGGCGCGGCAATGTCACCCTGCGTTGCGTACTGGGCGGCGCGTTCGTCATCATCGTGTCGATGACTTTGCGGGTGCCCGAACTGCCGTTGTCGTTGCTGGTGATCTTTTACGTTACGCAGTCGAACATCGTACTGACACGTGTCATTGCGGCCAATCTGGTGATCGGCGTCACCTTTGCGGTGGCTTGCGTGGTCGCTTTATATGCGATCGCCTTTGGCTATCCGATGTTGCGCATCCTGATCGCGAGCGCGATTTTTTTCTGTGGCGTCTATCTGATGCGCGCGGTGACCCGGTTCGGGCTCGTCTTTTTTCTGGTCTCGCTGATCGTGATCTATGCGCAGAGTTTCGGCGACCTGACCGATAACACCGAAATGCTCGTGCGAAGCTGCCTGTGGGTGTGGGCGGCGGTCAACTATCCTGTCGTGACCGCGCTGATCCTCAACACACTGCTGTTGCCGGCGGAACCGGAGCGCCAATTGCGCGCCGCAATGCAACGGCTGCTGACCGTGACGCAAGCAAGGCTCGCGGCGCTGGCCGATGCACGCGGTCCGCTCGAATCAGTCAGTGCGCTGGCGCTGCAAGTCGATACGATGACGCTGCAGAAGCTGCTGCGCTTTACGACGATGCGCCGCCATTTGAGCGAAGCGGAGGCGTCTGCGATGCTGGCGAGCGTAGCGGCCGTGTCGCGCATCGTGGAGGCGGCAGCCTATCTGCCGGAGCGCATTCCTGTGTCCGGGGCGAACCGGACCGAAACCCTGCGCATCGTGCAGGGCGAACTCGCTTCAATGTCGCTGGCGATCGGCGACGATGCACAGTGGCCACGCTGGAACGCGCCGGCCCGAGCGCCGCAGCCCACTTCGATTGCGGGCGTCGACATGATGGAGCGCACCCTCAGCGCTTTGGCGGATGCAGCGCGTAGCGAGCCGAGCGACGCGCGATCGACACGAACGGGCGCGCCCGGCGATCTCGCCCAAAATGCGCCGACCCGTGCCGCGTTCTTCCAGCCGGACGCCCTGACCAATCCACGCTATGCACGCTTCGCGCTGCGCACGTTGCTATCGGTGATGATCTGTTACGTGTTCTATAACGCGGTGAAATGGCCGGGTATTCACACGATCATGTTGACGAGCCTCATCGTGGCGTTGCCGAGTCTCGGCGCATCCGCGCGTCAAGGCATCCTGCGCGCGTGTGGTGCGCTGACCGGCAGCGGGCTCGCGCTGTTCATGGTCGCATTCGTGATTCCCCATCTTGAGAGCATTACCGGGCTCCTGCTGATGGCACTCCCCGTGATTGCGCTTGGCGCGTGGCTATCGGCCGGCTCGGAGCGGATTGGCTATGCCGGCACGCAGATCATGTTCACTTTCTCGCTGGCCTTGCTCGTATCGTTTTCGCCGCCGTCCGACCTCACGGAGATTCGCGACCGGATCGTGGGCATTCTGCTGGGTGTCGGCGTGGCGATTTTCATTCAAACGTGGGTGTGGCCGGAAGGCGAAGGTGACGCGCTGCGCTCACAACTTGCCTCGGTGCTACGCGAGATCGCGGCGGTAGCACGGGCGAATGCAACGAAGCTCCTGCGCGGCGCTGCAGCTTCTCAGGCGCAGGCCGAACCGGCGCCGTCGACGCTATGGGGCAAACTCGCGGACTGTTCGGCCATGCTTGCGCGCGTCGCGCTCGAACCCGACTGGCGCGAAGGTGACATTCCAGACGTGACCATTCTGTCGCAAGCGGTGCTCGCACAAGGCCGCGCATTGCTGCTCGCGATCAACGCCTTCAATGCCGAGGCGACACTCGGCTCGGTGACGGAATCGATCGTGCCGCACGCTGCACAATTTCAAGCCAACGTCGCCGACGCATTGGACCATTACGCGGACGGTCTGGTCATGCAGATTCCCGACGCGATGCCGCCATTGCCGATCGACTTCAGTGCGTTGGGTCCGTTCGCGCCATCGCTAGACGCAAAGGCGCGCACGCTCGTCTGGCATACGCGAAGAATCGACGGCGCGCTAGCCGGGTTACCGCGCTGGACGGCCAATCCGCGTGAGATTGCGGAACAACCGGTGCTCGGGTGACGCCATGATCTGCGTCATTCGGGAATCGCGTTTTCGCTCCAGCGCCGTCATCGGCAAAGGGAAGCACTATTTCGCGCGATGGATCGTGCCGTCGATCATGCCGCTGCTGGCGTCGTGCGCGATCATCCACCACGATCGACCGCCGGCCGCGATGATCACGCCGCAGCAGGTGCGCATCGACGACGGCATTCGTCTGCCGAGCGAAGCGTGGCCCTCGGCGCATTGGTGGACCCAGTACGGCGATCCTCAACTCAACACGCTGATCGAGCTCTCGCTGGCTCACGCACCAACGCTCGCGATTGCCGAGGAGCATGTATCCCAGGCGCGGGCGCAGGTGGAACTGACTCGCGCAGCCACCGATCTGCAAATCTCCGCACATGCGGAGATCGATCAGCAGCACGTGTCGGATCATGGCTTCCTGAGCGCCTACGCCGATCACAATCCGCCGATTGGCGCATACGGCCCGTGGTACACCTCAGGATTAGTCGGTCTCGACGGGCACTACGATATCGACATTTGGGGCAAGCAGCGCGATCAGGTTCGCGCTGCGCTAGGCGAACAGAACGCGCAGCGCGAAGAGGCGGCGCAGGCCGAGCTTGAAGTCGCGGCAGGCGTCGCCGAGCTGTACTTCACGATTCAGACTGCTTATGCGAGCCTCGATCTTTTGCAGCAGCTTCGCGCGACCCGCGCGTTCGACTACGACGCTCACGCGGCGCGCAGCGGGCGCGGCCTCGAAGCGCTGACGCCGTCCAACGAGGCCCGCGCGCAACTGCTTGCGATCGACCAGCAGATCGAATCGACCAGAGAGCAGATCGTGCATGCACGAGAGGCGCTGCGTGCGCTGTCAGGCGCCGGCCCCGACAACCTGCCCGCAATCGTGCCGGTGCCATTGCCGACGCCGTCCGTGTCGTTGCCCGCCTCGCTCTCGTACGAATTGCTGGCACGTCGCCCGGACCTCCAGGCAATGCGGTGGTTGATCGAGGCGTCGCTTGACCGGATTGATGCGGCCAAGGCCGCTTTCTATCCCAGCTTCGACATCGCCGCATTTTTTGGTCTGGACGCGCTACGCCTGCGCGATCTGTTCACGCACTCGGCCCAGCAGATCAATATCATTCCTGGGCTCACATTGCCGATCTTCGACGGTGGCCGTCTGAACGCCAATCTGCACGGTGCGCGTACGGTGAGTAATACGCTGATCGAGCAATACAACCAGGCGGTGCTGAACGCGGTGCGCGACGTCGCGCAAAGCGGGAGCGCGATCGAAGACATCGACCATCGCATGCAGTTGCAGCGCGAGCGAATCGGCGCACTCAGTTTCGCCAGTGACAGCGCCAAGGCGAGTTATCAAACCGGCCTGTCGGATCAGGTGAGCGCGATGGACGCGAAGGCGCCCGTTATCGAAGCGCGCCTCGCTCTCGTCAAGCTCTCTGGCGACGAGTTGCAGACAGCAATCGGGTTGACCATGGCATTGGGAGGCGGTTATCGAAGCGGCGATCTCCCTGCGGATCGCGAGACCAAAGTAGGCGTTGCCGATCTGGAGAGCCCTTAGATGCCGGGCAGCTTCGAACAATTGATGATGCCGCTGGGCGCCGTCGCGCTCAACGGCGTGCTGCTGCTGTGGTGCGGGCGGCGCCGTCTCACCGCGCTGCGTGCGGCTTTGCGCTGTGCCGCGTTTCTGCTTCTCACCGTTGCGATCTTCCGCGCGCACATTACCCCGACCCAGACGCCCGATCTGAGCGCGGCGGCCGAATACCGGCTCGTGCGCGGCGCGGTGCAGATCGTCTGGTGGCTGCTGGCGGCATCGACTGCGAGCCTGCTGGCGCGTCTGTACTTCGCGTTCGACGACCGGACCCGCCAGGAACGCTTTACGCTAGATGTCGTCGAGACGCTGCTCTATCTGACGGCGGCGGTCGCGATAGTCGCAGACGTATTCGACATTCCCCTCAAAGGCGTGCTGGCGACTTCCGGTGCCGTCGCCATCGTGCTCGGTCTCGCGCTGCAGAGCACACTGGCCGATCTGTTTTCGGGCTTCGTCATCAACGCGACGGCACCTTACCGGGTGGGCGATCACATCTCGCTCGACGACAGCACGGAAGGCGTGGTGCTCGAAATCACCTGGCGCGCGACGCATGTTCTCAAGCGCAATCAGGACCTGATCGTCGTGCCCAATTCGACGATCGCGAAAACGCGCGTGACCAATACGAGTGTGCCGGGCGGCGTGCACGCGACCATCGTGAACTTTCAGGCGGTGCCGACTCTGCGGCCGTCGACGGTCATTACCGCGCTGCGGTTGGCCGTCGAGTCGTGTGTCGATATCGACGAGGCAAAGCCGGTGGATATCGTGACGAAGTCGGTAGGCTGGCAGGCGGTGGACTACGAGATTACTTTTTTCGTCTCCGGAGAAGGCGATTCCAACAAAACGAAGAATGTCTTCTTCGACGCGGCGCACCGCCATCTTGAGGCGCTTGCAACGCTCACCGACGCGCGTGACGCTCTCAAGGAGACCGGAGACCATCCACTCGCGCGGAAACTGATCGACGGTATCGACGTGTTCGGTTTGCTGTCGACGCTCGAGAAAACCCAGCTTGCCGGGGCCATGACGGTGCGTGAACTCGCCCCGGGCGATGTTCTGCTGCACACCGGCGAGGTGCCTGCGGCAATTAGCATCGTGGGTTACGGCGTGGTCAGCGCGTCGACGCAACGCGATGGCAAGATCGTCGAAGTGATGCGCTTCTCGCCGAGCGAGTACTTCGGCGAGAGCGGGCCGGTCGCGGGGGTCGCGGTCGACGCCGATCTTTTCGCGAGAACACACGTCATCGTGTTCGATCTGCCCGCCAGCGCCGTCGCGGGCCTGTTGCGCGTGCACCCGGGGATGTCGCAGGCGCTGGCCGCGAAACTCGCCGAGCGTGAACGGCGAGGGCAGGCGTTGATGCAGGTCAGCCACGACCAGCCCACGACACATCACGGTCTGTTGGCGTGGCTTGAGCGCACCATGCAAACGCTGCACGGCTTGCGGGTATAACGCAGCCCCCATGTGGGGGATTGTGTGCGTCGCGATCCGTATTCATAGTGAACTTCGGCCTGCCTGAGGAGACGTCACGATGTCGCGAAGAAACGTGTCTTGCCGTGTGTGGGTTATTCGTCGTTGGTCCGGCGGTCACGCATCCATCGTTTGACTGATTCCAATCACCTGTGCCACGCGAAGCCAACCTTATCGAGCTCACAGTAGAGATTGTGGCGAGTTACGTTGCCAGCAATTCGCTGCCAACGGGCGAACTGCCGGCGCTCATCTCCAGCACACACGCCGCACTCGTGGCGCTCTACGAGTCCGCAACCGAACGCATCAGGCAACGCGCCGCTGTGCCGATCGAAGAATCGGTACACGATGATTATCTGGTCTGTCTGGAAGACGGACGAAAGCTGAAATCGCTCAAGCGTTACCTGCAACGCCAGTTTGGCATGACCCCGGACGAATATCGTGCGAAGTGGTCGCTTCCCGCAGATTACCCGATGGTGGCCCCTGCTTACTCCGCGTTGCGCTCTTCGATTGCCAGGCGCAATCCGGTCAGGCCGGACAAACCGCGCGAGTGAGCGCACCGCCTTACATTCCCTCCAATAAATCTTTCATTTCCGTTTAGTCATAAGTTAGACGGTTAATGACGCGACCTTTACCAAAATAAAACCTCATCTTCACGCTCTTTAGCGGATCTGAGTTTAGTCTTGACTCAGATATTCGCCGACTGGTGTAGGCCATCCGGTTACCGACGGAGCGTGACATGAATGAAGCGCCGATCTGCAAATTCACTCCAGACAGGACCCAACGTGAGCGACGTGTCGTTCGGCCACGCCCGGGCATTTTTGCCAGCGAACATGCCTTGACGCTGCCTTTCAATGAAGTGCCGGGTGGCAGACCCGGTCATTTGCAGCGCGGCCTTGCCCGCGGCTGGCACCACCTCGCCAAATTCGATATCGACGCCGCGCTTCGTTCGGCGCAACGCGTCGACCTGCAAGCTGCGACCTTGCCAGGATCGGCCGCCGCCGCAGTCCGAGGCGAAACGGCCGCGTTGTGCGCGGCGGCTTTCGTCCTTCAGGACGACGTTGCGCACGCATTGTCCGCCGTGGAATTTGCCTTGCGTTCGGGCGTCACATCGCCGGTCGCGTTGACGGCGTGTCGTTGGGTCTACTGGCGGCTCGGCGATATCGAGAAGCTCTATGCCGTGAAGCGCCGGCAGCCCGGTTCCCAGCCCAGCGCGTTGCACGCGATAACCGGGATATTCGACCTGGCGATCGACGCGGCGATTGCGCTCAGTCAAATGCATTTCCGGGCCGCACGCGTTCTTGCGCAGGATGCACTCGATTTCGCACGCCGTCATATGGGTCATACGTTGATCGACGCGTTTCCTGCCTGTGTCGCCGCACAAGTGCTTTACGAAGCCGGTCGCATCGACGACGCAGAGGCGCTGCTCGCGCCACGCCTGCGGCATATCTCACAGGGCGCAGCGCCTGAAATCGCCGTGCGCAGTTATGGCCTGCTCGCCCGCATCGCCTTGCAACGGGGGCAGGTGGGCCGCGCGATCACGCTCCTCGAGGAAGCCGAAACGCTCGCGATCCGGCGTGGCTGGCCGCGGCTCCAGGCCGCAAGTCTTGCAGGGCAGATCGAAGCGCACCTGATACGACACTGCGCCGACGAGGCTGAAATTCGCGTTAGGCGGCTGGCGCGTTTGGACGAGCAACAAGAGGTATCTGACAGTAGCGTCAACTTCGAGATCCTGCGTTATCGTGTACTCGGCGAGGCGCGCCTTGCGCTGGTTCGTGCGCCGGACACGGTCGACACGGATGCGCTGCATCGGCTCTACGAGGTGAGCCGCGTACGACGGGATCGTTACGGCGCCGCGATGATCGGGCTATTGCTGGTGGAAGCAATACTCGCTACCAACCGGCGTGACGAAGCGATGCTGTTGCTCGTGACACTGATCGAATCGGCTGCGCAGTCCGGCCTGCATCAGACGCTAGTGGATTGCAGCGAACCGGTCTGCGGACTCATCGAAGTCATCGTTCGCGGGGAGAGTGAACTCGTTGAAGATCAACGCGAATTGCTGCCCTATCTGGGCGCGTTGATGATGCGCCGCCGCGTCGAGATCCAATCGCGAACGGTGCGCGCGGCGTCCGTCAGGCTCGGCAAACTGACGCCGCCGATGGGTCTGAGCGAGCGCGAACACACGATCGTCCGGCTGATGGGCTCGGGCCTCACGAATAAGCAGATCGCCGCGCATTTGCGCATCGCACCGGAAACCGTCAAGTCACACGCAAAGCATCTCTATGAAAAGCTGTCGGTCAAAAATAGAACCGAAGCAGTCACACTGGCAAGCCGCTACGGTCTTGTTTAGCGGTATGGGGCGCCGGTCATTGGAGGTGATCGGCCCGCTGGCCAATCTAGCGTAAGCATACGCCCACCCAAAGCACACCCACGTTCGCTCGCAGCACATCCCTCTGTCAGGTGAGCCCCCACCAGGGGGATAGGAACACGTTTGCGGCCGCAGCACACTGTAGCTAGTGCCGAGGTCCGAAGTTCCACCCGGCCGTCTGGATGCCGTGTGCCGGATTCGTCCGCAATCAGCCGGAGAGGGAGTGACGCTTATGGACATGTTCGATGCTTTCCACCTCGCAAGGCTGCAGTTCGCCTTCACGGTGTCGTTCCATATCGTGTTTCCGGCGATCAGTATCGGCATGGCCAGCTTTCTCGCCGTGCTCGAAGCGCTCTGGCTGTTCACAGGCGACCGCGCCTACCGTGAAATGTTTGCCTTCTGGTCGCGGATATTCGCCGTGGGTTTCGGCATGGGCGTCGTGTCAGGCGTGGTGATGGCTTACGAGTTCGGCACCAACTGGAGCGGATTTTCGAACGTGGCGGGTAATGTCACTGGGCCATTGCTGACTTATGAGGTGCTCACCGCGTTCTTTCTGGAAGCCGGCTTTCTCGGTGTGATGCTGTTCGGTTGGCAGCGTGTGAGTCCGCGAGCGCATTTCTTTGCGACCCTCATGGTCGCGCTCGGCACATTGATCTCGACGTTCTGGATTCTGGCATCGAACAGCTTCATGCAGACGCCGCAGGGATACGCCATCGAAAATGGCCGGATCGTGCCAGTCGACTGGCTCAAGATCATTTTCAATCCGTCCTTTCCTTACCGGCTCGCGCATATGACCATCGCGGCGTTCATCGTTGCGGGCTTCATCGTCGCCGCGTGTGGCGCGTGGCATCTGCTCCACGGCAGACGCGACACCCCCGTGGCCCGCAGCTTCTCGATGGCGCTCTGGATTCTGCTACTGCTCACGCCGATTCAGATTTTTGTCGGCGATGCGCACGGTCTCAACACACGCAAGTATCAACCGGCAAAGATCGCGGCGATAGAAGGGCTCTGGGAGACGGAAAAGGGCGGAACCGCGCTGAACCTGGTCGGCCTGCCGGACATGAACGCGGAAGTAACGCGTTACACCCTCCAGATACCGCATCTGGGCAGTCTGATTCTGACCCATAGCTGGACGGGCGAGATTCGCGGCCTGAAAGAATTTGCACCGGAAAACAGGCCATTTTCTCCAATCATCTTCTGGACCTTCCGCATCATGGCCGGGCTCGGTATGTTGATGCTTCTGACCGTGCTGCTTGGACTAATGCTCCGAATACGCGGCCGACTTTACGAAACCCGCTGGTATCAGTGGCTCGTGCTGTGCATGGGACCGTCTGGACTCGTTGCGTTGCTGGCCGGCTGGGTGACGACCGAAGTCGGCCGGCAGCCCTGGACCGTCTATGGCGTGTTGCGAACCGTCGACTCGCTCGCTCCGATCGACGCGCAGCAGGCAGGCGTCTCGCTGCTGATTTTGGTGATCGTCTATTTCACGGTGTTCGGCACCGGCATCTATTACATGCTGCGGATGATGAAACGCGGGCCGGAAGAATATATCGAGGGAGAAGGGCAGCGCAAACATCCGGTGCTGCACAATCGCGCGCTCGACGCGCTGGAAACGGAGTAACGTCATGCAGATTGATCTTCCCGTGATTTGGGCGGCCATCATCGGACTCGGCGTGTTCATCTATGTCATGCTGGACGGTTTCGATCTGGGTATCGGACTGCTGTTTCCTTTCTTCGAGGCGAAACGTGACCGCGATGTCATGATCGAGACGATTGCGCCCGTGTGGGACGGCAACGAAACTTTTCTCGTGCTCGGCGGCGCGGGGCTCTACGGCGCCTTTCCCGTGGTTTATTCGACGTTGCTGCCTGCCAACTATCTGCCTCTCATCCTGATGCTGGTCGGCCTGATATTCCGCGGCGCGGCGTTCGAGTTGCGTGCGAAGGCAACGCGTACGCGGCATGCGTGGGATCTGGCTTTTACCTGTGGATCGGCACTGGCAGCGCTGTGCCAGGGAATCGTGCTGGGTTCACTGCTGCAAGGTATCCGGATCGTCGACCATCGGTTTGCCGGCGGTCCGTTCGACTGGCTTTCGCCGTTCAGCCTCTTTTGCGGTATCGGTGTGCTCGTCACCTATGCGACACTCGGTTGTGGCTGGCTCATCCTCAAGACCGAGGGTGATCTGCAACGGAGCATGCGCTCAGTGATGCGCGTACTCGTGTGGCTGCTGCTCGGCATGATCGGCGCGATCAGTCTGTGGACGACGATGGGTCTGCCTGCCGTTGCACATCGCTGGTTCGGCGCTGGAGATCTTCGATGGTTTCTGCCGGTGCCCGTTCTGGTACTGGCGTGTGCATGGGGCATTCTGCGCTCCATCAAGCTGCGCCACGAAGCGACGCCTTTCGTGTTGGCGCTGGTCGTGTGTTTTCTCGGCTATAGCGGTTTGCTGATCAGCATCTGGCCGAATATCGTGCCGCCTTCGCTGACGATCTGGGAAGCATCGTCGAGTCACGCGAGCCAGCTGTTCGCGCTGGTGGGCACTGCGATCGTGCTGCCAATCATCCTGGTGTACAACGCGATGCAGTACCGGGTGTTCAAAGGCAAGCTGAGGGGCGGTGAGTCGGGCTATCACTAAAGCGCCGATCGATTCTTCGACATCGACACAACCATGCAGAAAACTGCAATCCAAAGGCTTGTCTCGTCCGGCAAAGGTGCTGGATGGTTTGTGCTCTTATGGTTGGCTGGGGTTGCGGGCACGGCGCTGCTGGTGCTTCCCTTTCACGTTCTGATTGCCTTGGCGATGCGTCACTGATCGTAGTTCTGGAAAATGGAGGTTCTCATGCAAGTGTGGAGAGAGGTGTACGACGGCGGATCCCCGGAAGCGGAAAAACAGATCTTTCTCGATCTGGCGGCGAAGATGCTCGAGATTCAACAGAACAACATGGTCAGGTCTGGAAAGACTCGGTACGACCGCACGCTTCATTCGAAGATGGTGGTCGGCGTCACCAATGCCTCGTTGATCGTAGACGACATCATTCCCGAAGCGTTCCGTGTGTTGCATTTTCAGCCGGGTGCGACGATTCCGGTGGCGGTGCGCTTCTCCAACGCCAGTGCGATTCCACAACCGGACTCGGCTCCCGATATGCGCGGGATCGCCTTGAAGATGACGCTCAATGAAACCGCGATCCATGATTTCCTTCTGACAAGCTTTCCAGTCTCGCACGCACGCAATGCGCGGCAATTCGTCGATTTCGCTTCGCTCGCGCAAGGTCCGCGGGAGACGTTCAAGGAGCGTCTGTTATCGAGTTTCGGAGAAGCCGAGACAAAACGCATGCTCGACAACATTCAGCAAGGGGCGCGTCCCTGCACGAGCCTCGCGATGCAACGTTTCTGGAGCCGGGGAGCGATTCTGTGGGGCGAAGAGGCGGTCCGGTTCGATCTTCGGCCGGCGTGGTCCCACAGCGCCGTCGCTGCCGCAGACGAGGTGTCGGATGATCTGCATAAAGAGTTGTCGAATCGCCTTGTTGTCGCTCCGGTTAGTTTTCGCCTCGCGGTTCAGCGTTTCGTCGATGAAGAGAAGACACCGATCGAGGATGCCGGCGTGCAATGGCGAGAAGAGATATCTGCGCCGATTGAGATCGCAACATTGCATATTCCTTGCCAGAACATCTATGACGAAGAAGGCGTAAGGGCCGCGCAAGAAGTCGACGCAATGGCGTTCAATCCATGGAATGCACCGCCGCTGTTCCGTCCGCTTGGTAACCTGAATCGGGTGCGCGGCGTCGTCTATGGCATGAGTGCGCAGCGCTGGCAGCATCAGTCGTGAAGGGCGTCTGGCTGTCTATATGCGCTGGATGCAAGGCGCGAGACCGCGTCGTTAGTGAAGGTCCCGGTTGAGCCAATGCGCCGCTTCGATGCGCAAGCCGGGCTTTGGGTCGATCTCACTGAACTCATCGATCGGTATGGGCGCTTCGGGTGTTTCGGTCATGCGGGTTTGCAGGCTCGCTACGCGGAGCAGTCCGAGCCTTTCGTACAACGCTTGCCGGTACATCACATGGCGAAACCGGTAGCTGCCGGAATCGAGGTGATGTGCCGACGACGAATGGGCGTCACGTCGGATAAAGCTTTCCTGTGCACACAGAACCTCGCAGACATGCTCGACCTCCGTGTGCGACATATCGGCGGCAGCTGCGACACTCGCCGCGCTGAAGGTCTGTCCTGCGACGCTGGCGATCTCGAGAATATGTTGCTGTACGGCGCTCAGGCGTCGGATGCGATGCTCGATGACCTGGCCCAACGCGGTCGGGACCGCAAGCAGCGCGTTGTGCGGCAGGGAATCGAAGCGCCAGCCATCGGGTGCGAGCCGCGCCATCCCTAGCGCGGCAAGCTGATCCAATGTAGCGGCCAGGAAAAGCGGATTGCCACCGGTTCTATCGCGTAGGAGTGTGGCAACGTCTTGCGCCGTAGCGCCGTCAGGCGCTTGCCCACCAACGCTCAGATAGTCGGCGACGGCGGTTTCGCTCAACGGCTCCAGTACGATGTCGTGACACAGACCTTTCAGTCGCAATTCCATGTTGAGGACGGGCAACGGATGCCTGAGCATGGCCGCCTCTTCGGCGCAGTACGTCGCGACGACCATTAGAGGCGACTCGCCACGCTGACGCGCCAGCGCAGAGAGCATGTCGACACTCAGGTAATCGGATTGATGCAGGTCCTCGAGTACCAACACCAGTGGACGCTGCCGGGTCAACTCGTCGAGAAACCCGCAGATTTCGCGCAGCATGCGCGCGCTCGCACCGGCCCCGGTTTGATAAGTGGGGTCCCGCTGGTATTCTCGCGGCAGCGCGCCGGCCATGTGGAAAGCCCAGGTCGGCGCAACCGCGGCAAGGGTTTGTGCGACGAGCGGCCCGGCTGGCCCACGGACGAGTTTCGTCAGCGCGCCGAGCACGGGGTAGTAGTTCTCCATTCCGCCGTAGCCCTCGATGCAACGACCGATCGACGTCAGAACCGTTGTGTCGTCGGCCAGCGTATTCAGGAAGCGTGTGACCAGTTCCGTCTTGCCGATTCCCTGTTCACCGGAAACAAACACGATGCGGGTTGCACCTTGACGAACTTCGTCGAGCACGCCAGTCAGGCGTTCTAATTGCGAGGTCCTGCCAACGAACGTGTTCTGCGCGCCTGGCGTAGCAGGCAGAGCGCCGCGCGCCGGCGTGGCTCGAAGGGGGGCAATGAAACGGTAGCCACGCCCGCGATGGGTTTCGATGAAACGGGGCGAACGGGGATCGTCGCCTAACGTTGTGCGGATGGACAGGACATGGGTCTTCAGCACTTCCGGTTGTACAGCCCGGCCCTGCCACAAGGCATCCAGCAGTTCATCGTGCGTGACGAGCCGTCCGGGCCGATCCGCCAGATATTGCAGCATATCGAATGCACGCGGGGTGAGCGGCAACCGGCAATCGGGGCCGTCATCGGAGAAACGCCAGACGCATCGGTTTTCGCTATCCAGACGGAAGGTGGCGAAGGCTATCACTCAGGTTCTCCGATCCAGGACATTTTGAATTGACGGGCGGACTGATTGGCGTCGTATGTTTCGTCGGGACGAGACAACGCCAGGCCGGGTTTTCGAGTGCAAAGGCCGGCGAAAAACGGCGATAGAATGCCGGTTGCGGAGTGCCCGATCGAGCGTTGTATCTCCATTGTAATCGTGCTAATTGCCCTCGATGCTACAGAGTGCTTTGCTGTTTTTTAAGTAGCGCAATCGTGCAGCAGTTTCATCGGATCAACGAAGATCAGCCTTCGCGAAAGGTTTCTGTAATTGACACGCAACCGAGGCGGGACCGCAATAATGCGCTTTGACGATCTCACTGCTTTTGTCCGCTCGGCGACGACCGGAAGCTTTTCGAATGCGGCCCGCGAGATAGATGTCCTTCCGGCGCAAATCAGCGCGAGTATCAAGCGGCTGGAGATGGAGCTAGGCATTCGGCTGTTTGCTCGATCGACACGCAGCCTGCGGCTAACAGCGGATGGCGAACGATATCTGCCTTTTGCAGAGCGCGCGCTATCGGCATTGCGCGAAGGTCAGGAGAATCTTCGTCTACAGGACGTCGACCTCAGCGGCGTGCTCCAGATCACGGCGCCGTCCGATCTAGGAAGAAACGTTCTTCTCAAGCCGTTCACCGACTTTCGGCTCGAACACCCAGGGCTTGAGCTGCGACTCTTTCTATCGGATCAGCTCACGGATGTTTTTCGGGAGCCCGCCGATATCGCCTTACGTTACGGAATTCTCGAAGACGCCAGTTTCGTTTCGCTACCCATTGTGCCTCGAAACCGGCGCGTACTGTTCGCGTCGCCGGCGTATCTCGACGCACACGGCAGGCCAGGCTCGCTTAAAGAACTCTGCGAGCATGACTGCCTGATCTATATGCTGAGCGGCCGCCCCTACGATCGCTGGGAATTCCCCGACGGCGAGGGACGCAAATGGATCGATGTATCGGGCCCGCTGGTGGCGAACGATGCGGACGTCGTGCGGCGTTGGGCCGTTGCAGGGCAGGGGATAGGATACAAATCGGAATTGGACGTCGCAGACGACGTCTTTGCCGGGCGACTCGAAGTTGTTCTCCCCGAAATAGAGGGGAAGTTGTCGCCGCTGAGTCTCATCTGTCCGCATTGGCGGCAATTGACGCCCTCGGTGCAGAAGCTCTGCGCATATCTGCGCGAGTACTTTCTCGCACTCGATCATAGCCGGTCGCCTAAACTCAGGACCGGCGCCTGATTCGATCGATCCAGTCATGTGGAGCCGCGCCCCACGATTTCAAAGGGCATTTCTCGAGACCGACCCGGCGGGTCCACGCGCGCAAAAAAGCCCGTGGACACGAGGGTTTTATCTCGCTTTAGCGCTAGATATTTTCGCGGATCATTTCGAGTACGTCGGCGCCCCGGCCGTTAAGAAAGGCACGCGCGGAATACAAAGCCATGCCGAGCGCCGGCTTGAATTCGATTTTCGGCGGCGTGACCAGTTCCAGCGGATTGACCAGCACGTTGAGAAGCGCCGGCCCTGGCTGTGCCAGCCAGTCTTCGACGGCGCCTTCAAGTTCCGAGGCGTTGCGTACTGTCCGGCCCCACAAACCCATCGCCTCGGCCACCTTGCCAAAGTCGGGATTCGTCAGCTTGGTGAACGTATCGAGCATGCCCTCCGACTTCTGTTCGATCTCGACGAAACCGAGTTTGCTGTTGTCGTACACGCAGATCTTGACCGGCACCTTCTCCTGAATCGTCGTCATCAGTTCGCCGAACAGCATGGACAGGCCACCGTCTCCGCACAAGGCAATCACCTGACGGTCCGGTGCGGCCTTCGCGAGCCCTAATGCACTGGGCAGGGCACTCGCCATCGTGCCGTGCAGCAGACTGCCGAACAGACGCCGCTTGCCATTCGAATGGGAGAATCGCAACGCCCAGACGATGGGTGAGCCGTCGTCGGCGGCGATCAGCGCGTCGTTGTCCGCGTGAGTGTCGATCACGGAGGTCAGCCATGAGGCCGGGATGCTGTCGCCGTGACCCGGATGAAGCTGCCTGGCCCATTTGTCCATCGACTCTCTATAGAGCGCGAGCGACGAGTTGAGGAACGACGCGTCGGATTTCTGTTCGAGGTGCGGGAGTAACGCCTGCAGCGTGGGCCGGATATCACCGACCGCGCCGAGCGTGACCGGGTGGCGTCTACCGAGATGGGTCGGGTCGACGTCGATCTGGATGATCCGTGCGTGGTCAGGATAGAACTGTTTCCACGCGAAGTCGGCACCGAGCAGAAGCAGCGTATCGCAGTCCAGCACTGCGCGATAACCGGCCTCGCTGCCGAGAATCCCAGTCATGCCGACATTGAAGGGATTGTCGTATTCGAGAAAGCTCTTTGCACGCGACGTATGCGCCATCGGCGCGCAAAGTTTCCCGGCGACGGCCTTGATTTCTTCGAGTGCGTCCTGGCTGCCCGCGCCCGCGTAGATCGACACCTTCTCGCCGCTATTGAGCAGACGGGCGATTTCCGCGATCTCGTGATCGTTCGGGCGAATCGTCGGTCGACTGTGATGGACCCGATACGGCGGGTCGTCCTGCAACTCGCCATGCGAGATATCGACGGGCACGATCAGTACAGCGACACCGCGTTTGGCCAGTGCGGCCTGGCATGCCATGACGGCTTTGCGGCGCGCCTGATCCGGCGTGAGGATCATTTCGCAGAACACGGAGCATTCTTTGAATACATTCTGGAAATCGACTTCCTGAATGAACTCGAAGCCAATTTCGGTCATGGCCACCTGGCTTGCAATCACAACCACGGGAGAGCGATTACGGTTTGCTTCGTAGAGTCCGTTGATAAAGTGCAGACTGCCCGGTCCGCAACTGCCGGCGCAAGCGGTCAGTTGACCGGTCAGAAGGGACTCCGCACCGGCTGCAAATGCGGCGGCCTCCTCATGGCGAACGTGAACCCAGTCGATCGTGCTTTTATCGAGGTGTTCAGCAATGAGATTCAGGGTATCGCCGACGATTCCATAGCAGCGGCTAACACCGGCCTGCTCGAGAACCTCGACGATGACTTCCGCGACTTTCTTGCTCATGGTGACTCTATCCGGGGGAGGGTTTGGCGAATGCGCCGCTGTCGGTGGAGACATGGCGCTTGTTGGTGGCGAGCGGGCGCCGGCCATCTCGCGCCACTCACCGAGGGTTGCAGTGTGGAGTTTCGAAACAGGCAGCTCAATCCCTCGTTCGGGGCTCACCCGAACGGGGGAGTGCGCCAGAGTCGAATCTTGCAGAGACGCGACACGCAAGGTGGCGTTCGAAGCCGCTATTGGCCCCCTGATCGGGGGATAGGATGTATCAGGGCGTTCGCCAATAATGATTCATGGCGATGGACAGAAGGGGCAACGCGTCCCGCCAACGTGCACGTTCGAATGGTCGCCCTGAGGTGACTCGCTGCCGTTTTCCAAAAGCCGGCCCCGGTGAACGGCGACTTCCGGCAGCCTCGATCAAGGATGAACGACAATGGCTAAGGCTTTCTCAGTTCCTATCACTCCGCAGGGCAAGTCCGCATTGGCGACGATGCCGCCGTGGCACTATTCCAGCGACTGCCTCGTCATCGAATATTGGGCCGACAAACAGGCGCTCGCCGCGCTCCTGCCGCCGGGCGTCACGCTCGATGAGAAGTCGGATGGGCGCTGTTTCCTGTGGTTTCTGGACTGGCAGTTCACGGGCTCGAACGACGAGTTGACGGACCCCGCGCGCTACCAGTATCGCGAAGCCTTCGTCATGGTCGAAGCGCTCTTCGAGGGCACACCGATCAACTACTGCCCGTACATCTTCGTCGATAACGATGCGGCGATTGCCCGCGGTTGGGCGCAGGGGTTTCCGAAGAAACTGGCAAGCGTCTTTCAGACGCGCAGTTTTTCGGCACCCAGCGCGGCAGCGGCTCCGCTGGCCGCAGGCAGTCGCTTCGGCGCGAGTTGCACCGCACACGGAGAACGTCTGGTGACCGCTCGCGTCCAACTGGAGGAGCCCGTTGCCGATCCGGCGGCCGTTTTCAATCGGCCAACGACAATGCGCCGTTACTTTCCGCAGCTCGCTGCCGCCGGTCAAAACAAGCCGCCCGTGGATGAACTCACGATGTCGCTAACCGACGATCTCGCGATCGTGGATGTCTGGTCCGGGTCAGCCGAATTGAAGATTCCCGAGGTGGACGGTGAAGAGATGCACCTGATTGCCCCGCTGCGCGTCGGCAAGGGGTATCGGCTGGGCATGTCGTATACCGTGACGGATCTGCGCATTCTGAAGAACTACGCGGCCTGATCGCCGTTGCGGTCTTTTGACGAATGGGCGTAGCCGGGTCATCATCCGGACTACGCTCATTCGAATGATCGGAACCTTCGGCGCGGAACCGGGGCGCTGATCATCGCGGCCTGCCGGAAACCCGGTCAGCCACCCTGGAGTTTCTCGATTGAGTCACGCATTCCGGGCCCAGGCGGGCATCCGTTTCTCAGGCTTCCTGCTCGATGCCGTCAACGAGTGCCTTTGGTCTCTGGATGGCGCGGCCGCCGCGGCAGGTGCGCGTTCGCGCGTCGACTTGCCGCCGAAAACCTTCGACGTGCTGCGCTACCTCGCGGAACACGCCAACGAACTGGTTCGTCCCGCTCAAGTGCTCGACGCCGTCTGGCCCGACGCCTATGTGCAACCTGAAATCATCAAATCGCATATCGCGGCGATCCGTCGAGCGCTGGGCGATAGCGCGACGCATCCGCGTATCGTCGAGACCGTTCGCGGACGCGGCTATCGTCTCATCCTCGACGACCACGCCACGCAGGCAGTTGGGGGTTCACGCGCCTCCGAGGACAAGACGGACCCTTTCGTCGGCCGCACGCAGGAGCAGGATCTGCTACTTGACGCGCTGCGCCGCGCGCAGACGGGCGAGCGTCAGATCGTGTTCGTGGCGGGCGAGGCAGGCATTGGCAAGACCGCGCTCATAGGGCGTTGGCGCGATTCCTCTGCGCGGGAGGACCTGCGCAGTGCAGGAGGCGGTTGCGTCGAGGGCTATGGTGGCGCGGAACCGTTCTATCCGTTTTTCGAGGCGCTGGGCCGACTTTGCCGCGTTGCCGGGGGCGATGACGTGCTGGAAGCGATCATCACGATCGCGCCGACCTGGGCCGTAGTGATGCCGGCTCATGTTCCCACGCAACGGCGCCGTGCCCTGCAGGCCGATCTGATCGGCGCCGGTCCCGAACGCATGATGCGCGAGGGCTGCATGCTGTTCGAAACGTTGGCGGCCGAACGAACGCTCCTGCTCACTTTCGACGATCTGCAATGGTCCGATTTCGCCAGCATCGATCTACTCTCGATGCTGGTCCAACGCCACGCGAGAGCACGCCTGATGGTCATTTGCAGTTTCCGCGTCGAAGACGTGGAAGCCGCACCGTTCAAAATCCAGCAACTGGTGTCCGCGCTTGCAACGCATCGGGGCTGCACCGTACTGCGCCTCCCATCGCTTTCACATGAAGCGATCGGTCTATGGCTGACGGCAGGCGCTTCGGCGTCGCCCGTCGATCAGGAGTTCGCGCATCTGCTGGCCGAGTGCACTGATGGCAATCCTTTGTTCGTGCGCGCGCTGCTCGACCATCTGCTCGAACTTTCGCTCGTATGCCGGCATGGCGATGGTTGGCGCCCGCTTGCGAGCGCCGCTACGATTCGCTCGGCGCTGCCGCCGACCGTCATGCGGGCATTGGAAGCACGGATCCAGCGGCTGGACACAGACATGCGGCGTCTGCTTGAGGCAGCGAGCGTTGCGGGACAGGTGTTTTCCTCGGCCACGGTGGCAAGCGTGGTGTCCATGTCGCCATCGGCGTTCGACGAAGCGTGTGACGTGCTGCTGCGCAGCGGGCAGTTCATCCGCGATCTCGACGTCGAACAGTTTCCGGACGGTTCAACCGCGCGGCGGTTTGCTTTTCAGCATGCATTGATCAGGCAGGCGTTCTATGTGCGTCAAGGTATCGGACGTCGCTCGACCTCTCATCGCAGCATTGCATCGCAACTGGAACAGCGATTTCCACAGGATCAACGCAGCGATATTGCCGCTGAGCTTTGTCTTCATTTCAGCGACGCAAGGCTCTGGGAAAAAGCGCTCGACTACCTGCGTATTGCGCTGAAACTCGCGAGAGCACGCTATTCGCACCGCGACGCGTTGGCGTTGCTCGATCAGAGCGACAAACTCGTTGGTCAACTCAATCCCGATGCACAACGACCTTGGCGCATCGAGTTCGGAGAAGTGCGCGCCGCGCTGCTCACCGTTGCGCACGATCCGTTTGCCGTTCACGCATACGTGCGCCTGTTCGACGATGCAAGCCGCCATGGCGATCTCGACGTGCAGTTGCGGGCCCTCCTCGGGCTCTCACATGTATTCAGTTGGACCAGTCAGAGCCAGGCCGTAGCGAGCCTCGACGATGCCCTGCGTCTGAGCGCATCGCACCCGAACCTCAAGGTGAGGGCCTTGACGCGGATCAACTGCCACGTCAGGCGTATCTGGATACTCGGCTGGAGTAAGGGGGACGACGAAGCTTGCCATGCGGCGCTCGAGACGTTGCGCGAAAGCGGCGACACGCTGGCGCTAGCGCGGGGAGAACTCGAGTATGCGATGCCCGAAATCGTGTCGACGCGCTATGCTGCCGCGCTTGCGCACGTAGAGGCTGGTTTTGGCATCCTGCTCGCGCATGCTCATGAGTATCCGCAGGTCGACCTTGCGCGCGGTATGTGGATGATGCAGCTTGGCTCGGCGTGGGCGTCTCTGATGCTCGGCGAGTTCAGCCGCTCATTTCGTCAGTTCGAAGCGGGCATTCGTTTCTATCAGAACAACGGCAACTATCTGGCCGCTCGCACGCTCGAGGTGTATCGGGGCTGGTTGCTCGTCCACACGATGGACTACGAAACCATCCTGGCCGCCGATAAGCAGTTCCGCAGCGCGACAGAGGCGATCCTCGCGGATGAGTGCCGGCACCTCGGCAATCGCGATGCGTTGCTCGCGCCGCAACGGCGGGCCTGGAACGTGGTCGTCGGGCTTGCGCAGGCGGGGATCGGCAACGCCGCCGCCGCCGCGGCGCGCTTTGCCGAAGTCGAGCGCGACATGGAACGTGAGCCGGTGATGTTCGACTGGCACTGGCGCCTGGCACTCGCATGGGGAATCTCGGGCGAGGCGCTCGGCAAAGGCGCGCATGACGACAGCGCGCGGCATGCTCGACAGTTTCTCGATCTGGCGCTGGCGACCGACGAGCGGGTCTGGCATGGGCTGGCCTGGGAGCGCATGGCTCAGGCCGCGCTCGAAGCCGGCCGTCTGGGTGCTGCCATGACGCATTCAAGGGCGGCGTTTGCGGCAACCGACGGATTCGACACGCCGCTGGTGGACTGGCGGCTGCATCGCACAGCGGCGGCCGTTCATCGGGCGTGTGGCGACGAAGCTGCAAGTGCACGCGAAGCGCGGCTGTCCAGCGACTGTCGGCTGCGCCTGTATCGCTCGCTTGCTGCGAACCCGGGTGCCGGTCTGCGTCTGCGCGAACGCTAGCGAGCGTCGAAAGGCCACGCTGTCGTCCGCGAGCTAACCTTTCGAGGGACGGGGCGATGCGAGGCCGGTTGGACCGGATAGACAGCCGATGCGGTCACCACGCCGGTTATCAATACACCGCGCACATCACGACGCTGACCGATTCCAGCGCCAGCGCGAGCGCGCAGACCCGGCCCCGGCCGCTGCTTGCGCCGCTCACAAGTGCCCTTCAACCTTCGATGCCAAGGTTCATATCACGTGACCGGTATGGGTTGGCGGCGGATTGACGTTAGTTCACGATGGCTTCGATCACATGCGGGCCCGGCACGCTCATCGCAGCCGCGAACGCCTGATCGAAAGCTCGGCGCGTCTCGACCCGCGTGGCGCTCACGCCCATGCCGTGCGCAAGATCCGTCCAGCTCAGCGCGGGGGCGGCAATGTCGAGCATGCGCGATGCGCGCGGGCCGTCCGTCGCGGCGCCGACGCGTTTTAGTTCGTTGTTCAGGACCTTGTAGCCCCGGTTGGCAAAGACGACGGTAACGACATCGAGGTTTTCATGGGCCTGAGTCCACAGCGACTGGACTGTGTACATGGCGCTGCCGTCACCGACCAGTGTCACTACCTTCCGGTTCGGGCACGCCACTGCGGCGCCGGTCGAGACCGCCATCATGCTGCCGATGGCGCCGCCCGTGAGATTCAGGTGATCGTGCTGGGCTGCGTCTTCGAGCAGGTCGTAGAACAGTAGTGTTCCGCTCACGCCTTCGTCGGCCAGAATGGCGTTCTCCGGCAAATGGCGGGCAACCATCTGCACGATGCTTCGCCCGTCCAGATCGCCATCTAGCGAGAGTGTCGATTCTTTGCGTTCGTACAGACGCTCCTCGCTACCTTGCGCGTTCAATGCCGACGCGAGCGTGTCGAGCGCCGCGATGCCGTCCTCGTGCGGATGAGCCAGCGTCACGACCCGGCATCCGGCTGGCGTCAGCCAACTCGGCTTGTCGGGATACGCAAAGAAGCTGACGGGCGGTTGTGTGCCCACCAGAACGAGCAATTCCGTGCCTTCCAGAAAAGCGACGGCCATCTCGCCAAAGTACGGCAAGCGTTCGATGCTGACACGTCCTACCCCGCGTTCGACGCGCGGCGCGAAGGTATCGCAGACGAGGCGTGCTCCGGTCTTCGCCGCGATTTTTCCTGCCACCCTCAAGCCGCGGCCTCGCAGCACATCGCCACGCAAGAGGAACGTGGTTTTTGCGCCCGCGCGGATCAGGTCGGCGATCCGGCCGATGTTTGCCTCGCCGGCGTGGGCGCAGGGCGTGTCGGGCAGCGGCGGCGCGACCTCGTCGGCGCTGTCCCAGGCTGCGTCGGCGGGCAGGATGAGGGTGGCGACATAGCCCGGTTTCTGTTTCGCCGCGTGCACGGCGCGCGCGACGTCCGCGCCGACTGTCCGGGCGCTTTTCGACGCATAGACCCAGTTCGAAACCGGTCGTGCAAAGCCCTGAATATCAGAGGCAAGCGGCGCATCGTAAAGCGAATGCGACGACGCGTGATCGCCCACGATGTTGACAACCGGACTGGAGGCCCGGCGTGCGTTGTGAAGATTGCACAGACCATTGGCAAGCCCCGGGCCCAGGTGAAGCAGGGTGGCAGCCGGCTTTTCCGCCATCCGCGCGTAGCCGTCGGCCGAGCCCGTGACAACGTTCTCCTGCAAGCCCAGGATCGGCCGCATGCCGGGTACCGCGTCGAGCGCCGCGACAAAATGCATCTCCGACGTGCCAGGGTTGCCGAAGCAGACCGTAACGTCGCTGGCGACCAGTGACCGAAGGAGGCTTTCTGCTCCATTCATGGTAGTTCCTTTGATTGAGGGCCGGCCGCAGCCAGCGGTTTGCGCGCAGACTTCTGGTGCAACATCATTTGTGCGCATGGCAGGTCGAGGCTCCAAGCCGCGCTCAGCCGGATGATTTCGATGTTCACCGCCATCGCGGCCCAGATCGTGACCGCGAGAATCAACGTGACGACCTGCAAGCCGGTGTCCGCGCGCAGCAACTGCACTGCAAGTTGGAGTACGCAAAAGACCACGCTCAGTACGAGGCACATGTCGAAGACGCTGCCGTAGCTCGTTCGCGCCGGCGTGTTTCGTCGTTCGATTTCCCAGCCGACAAGCCGTTCATCCGCTGCGGGGAACTCGCTGTCGAGAGTAGATTTCATGGCAAGCCCGGATAAGCCTCAGGCCAATTCGCCGAGAGGCATGGCTTCCATCACCGACGCGAGAATCATGGCGTCGATGTTGGCGGGAGTCGGCGCGACGAGCCTGGGGCGAAAAACCTCGTCGCCCGCAACGATCGGGGTGCCGGTGAGTGCGCAAAAGCCGCGTTTGCGCGCGCGGCCGCGGCGCCACAACTGCTCCCAGTAACAGCACGCAGTCGAATCGGACCACGAGACGACGGCGCTCAACGGACCATGACGTTCGAGCACGGTAATTTTGATGCGCAGGCGGGATGCCGCGGTGAGCTTCGTGCGTGACCGGCTGGCATGGGGCAAAGGTTGAGCGTTCCCTGACAGGAGAGACGTAACGTAGGCCCAAGGGCGGTCGACGTGCATGGCTTCTGACATTGCGTCGCTCCTCATTTCACCTGGACGGTGTATTCGTTGATGCCCAACATGCCGGCCGCCTGTCTGTTCAGCAGCCCTTGTGCAAGCAGCGACAGCAGTTCCCGCTTGCGGGGCGTGAGCTTCCGGTACAGCGCCATCAGCGCTGCACTTTTGGCTGCCTCGCGCAGCAGCTTTCGGGTCTTGGCCAGCGCGGTCTCCACGGCCGCCATCAAGATGTTCTCTTCCACGGGTTTGATGAAGAAATCAATCGCGCCGCTCTTCATCGCCAGGACGGTAGAAGGCACATCGCTCCCTGCGTTGACGAATACGACCGAGATGTTTGCCTCGCGATTCACGAGGTTCTGGACCTCGAGTCCACTCATGTCAGGCATGCGCATGTCCAGTAACAGGCAGGATGCGCCGCCGCCTCGGCGGCACGCGAGAAACGCGTTGCGGGACGCAAAGGCGCGGACGTTCTTGCCGTTGACACGCAATACCGCGCACAGTGCTTCGCGAACGCGCGTGTCGTGATCCAGGACATAGACGACTTCGTCAACGGTCTCCATGACCTCCTCCATCAGAGTCAGCATTGCCGGAAAAGCGCGAGGTCTCGGGTGGCTGGACGTATAGCTAGGCTAGAGGCTGCATCCCCGACTTACAATCACCCGAATGGGTGCGTGTGCGGCGAGCGCGAAAAAAACCGTCAAGCGCCGGCTAACCCGTTGCGGTCATTTTCGATGGCGCAGGACGAGCAGAAAGCTCGCTGATCCGACTAGCGACGCGCTCACGAGCCGCGCCTTTGGCCGATGACTTGCC
The DNA here is from genome assembly GCF_000745015.1 of Burkholderia sp. 9120. Classification (NCBI taxonomy): domain Bacteria; kingdom Pseudomonadati; phylum Pseudomonadota; class Betaproteobacteria; order Burkholderiales; family Burkholderiaceae; genus Burkholderia; species Burkholderia sp. 9120. The sequence continues at coordinate 6,541,183 of NZ_JQNA01000002.1, forward strand.
AACCGGCTTAGCGGCGTGAATGGCCGGCACCCTGAAAGACGCCGTGGAGGTGGCGCCCGCTTCTGTGTCCGTACGGGGTCGGGAGTGTGAGTTCGCTGATGAGGGAGGCTGACGTCCGGCGGCTCGATGTCGCGACCGTTAGCAATCCGCCACATTGCTGACGTAAAACTCAGCCCGTCCTAATGGCGGCTCTGGCCGATCTTGAGACGCTCGGCTTGGGCGAAGTCGGACCTTCGGTTGACGTCCGTTTGCGACAACGGAAGATTTATGGTTGAAACGTGTCGATCTCGGAAGTTATTTGCGTAACGGACCCGATGCTTGATCACGGCTTTGACTGCGGAATCGGGCAAAAACGGAAGATATTTGGTTAATTTTCCGGAAGGCATTCGAGTTCCTCCACAATCTTCCGAAAACGTCCTCTAGATTGCCGATTTCAATTCGGTTTATGGGTAACGGCGTGCTTGCTGATTCCCGTAAGGCTTCAGACGGTTTACGCATGAAGTATGGGCCAGCCACATGGTTTTTGTGGTTTCATCCGACACGGGCTGGTATGCCTCGGCACGAGGAAGCGCGATTTTTAATGAAACAAAGGATGGTATCGTTTCGACGTGATGCCATGGCCCGTCCGGACTGGACTATATGGTGAGTGACGGCGACATCGCCGCGTTTGGTGACGATGAAGTGAACAGCATCGAGGAGGAGTATGCCAACGGTGACGAGTAAAAAAACCTGCGAAGAAACTCGCACCACTGGTGCGAGAAATCGGCTGGAGCCATAACCTGGTCATCCTCGAACGCTGCAAGGATACACACGAGCGCGAATTCTACCTGCGCATGACGCGCAAATTCGGTTGGTCGAAGAACGTACTCGCGCACCAGATCGACAACCAGAGTGACGAGAAGTCGCTCCTCGGCCAGACCAATTTCGACAAAACGCTAACCCCGGCATTGCGTGCGCAGGCCAAGCTGGCGGTGAAGGACGACTACGCCTTCGACTTCCTTGAGCTCGGCGAGCAGCATAGCGAGCGCGAGCTGGAGCGTGCGCTGATTGCCCGAATCGAGGACTTCCTGCGTGCAATGGGTGGCATGTTCGCGTTCATGGGAAGTCAGTACCGGATGGAGGTGGAAGGCAAGGAATATTTCATCGACCTGCTGCTGTTCCATCGGCGTTTGCGAGCGCTGGTTGCCATCGAATTGAAGATTGGCGAGTTCGAGCCGGAGTTCGTCGGCAAGATGCAGTTTTACCTTGCCGCGCTGGATGCTCAGGTGAGGCAAGGGGACGAAACCCCCTCCATCGGCATCATTCTGTGCAAGGATAAGAAGCGCACCATCGTCGAGTACGCACTACGCGACGCGCGCAAGCCCATCGGTGTAGCGACCTACGAAATCACCAAGACGCTGCCGAAGAAGCTGAAGGATCAGTTGCCATCGCCTGAAGCCATCGCCCGCCTGCTGGAGAACATATGAAGTTCACCGATACCCGCGAAAGCGGGTTGGGCTGCTCGATTGCGCGGAGACCGGTGGGCGATAGCGAGCATCCATGCGTGCCTACACTATATTGTCGCACTGTCGCTCTAACTGATCTGGCATATTAAGTACATCACCCTACAAATCCCGACAGCCCTGATTTCCAGATACTCCTGGCCCAAGTGAGGACCTGCTTGCCCGAGTGTCGGGATGCCGCCCGGAGTCTCGCCGGCGACATCAAACGCAGGTACGGGCTGGGCGACGCTCAACTGTCAGCGATCGAAGCTGTCAGTTCTCTGCCCGATTCTTCAGCCAGTCAATTGACGCCACCGACCGTCTGGTTCGCATCTCCGGTTAGGTGCTGCCTTGATCAGGCCATTTTCACGCGTCTTTCAACCACGGCATTTCCACCGGCGACACCACCAGTTGCCGGAGCTCGCGTTTCAGTTCGAAGATGAACCCCACCAGGATCATCGAGTCGGCGTAGGGAATGGGGAATACAAGCGGATTTTCCGCCGCGCGCAAGGGGCGCGTGGGCGTGTCCGCCGTCGTCGCGGCGTTCGCGCGGACGCTCTCCAATTCGTCGACCATTGCTTGCCCGCTTACTTTCAGGACACGGTTACGCAGGTCGCCGAACGGTTCGATACGCGCTCCGTCTTCGTGGTATTCAGGCACTTCATAGATGAACCAGGACATTTGTTGCTCCTAAGAAAAGGTCCGTTATTCTAGCAGCGGGCATTGCATGAAAAGGTTTTGCACTCTCGCATCCGGCGCGGTCTTGTCCTGCGCGTACGCCACCCCCGCGTTCGCGCAGTCCACAGTCACACTGTATGGCGTGCTCGACAATGGATTCGTCTATCAAAGTTCGAGCGGCAGCAATTCGGCGATCCGCGCCGTACCCGGCGGACTTTTCGCGACACGCTACGGCTTCAAGGGCAGCGAGGATATCGGCGGCGGCCTGCACGTCAATTTCCAGTTGGAGCAGGCCTTCTCCGGTCAGACGGGAACGGCGACCAACCCGGCCGAAGCGTTCAATCGTCTGGCGTAAGTCGGGCTGTCGGGCGGTTTCGGCGAAGTCCGCTTCGGCTTGCAAAACTCGCCGCAATACGACGTGCTGCAAGCAGCAATGGATCCTTCGTGGGTTAAAAGCATTGCGTCGCCCATGAATAATTTCAACGGCCTGATCGTCCGCGCGAACAATGGTATTTCCTATTACACACACGTTTAACGGGCTGAATGCCAAATTCATGGCGGCTTGCGTGACTCGTCGACCGGGTCGGGTAAGGGCATTGGGTTCTACAACGTGGTCGTCCAGTACCTCAATGGGCCGTGGAATGTGGCGGCCGGCTACGAACGCGGAGACGAACCCCGCGTCGGAGCGGCACGCCGACGGCGGCGTGGTGCGTCACGCGTACAACGCGTTCGGCGATCGATATGACGCCGCCGGCCAACTCGTTCATATCGACGGCGCCGCCATCGGCCAGCAAACCGACTACGCCTACAACGCGTCCGGGGCTCGCGTGCTGGAGAGGACGACTCAGGGTGGCGTGATCTGTCAGGACAGCCATCTCGCCTACGATGCACTCGGGCGCTTGAGGGATGTGGCCGATACGCGCGTGCATCTGACGATCGACTACGACAACGCGGGCAACCGCGTGCATGAGCACACGCACGTTCTGACCATGCAGGACCCCGCGAAGGACAGCGACCTCTGGTATGCCTACGATGCGATGACCCGCCAGATGGTGGTCGACGGCACGACGCCCCAGGGCGGCATCGTGCAGGGGCAGCCTCGTGAATGATGCCGCGGGCCATGTGCTGTACCGCAACCAGGGCGGCAATCGCGAGTACTTCATCTGCGCGAACGGCCAGGAGATCGGCGCATCGGGGATGGGCATCGACGCGCAGAATCCGGCCAGCAACGGCAAGCCGAACTTTACCGACACGCAGCGCTTCAACATCGGCTATCGGCCGATCGATGTGAGCTATCCGTCGGCGGGCGTGGGCAGCTACCGGGTGATGACGGGCGACACGCTGCAGTCGATCGCGCGCAGTGCGTACGGCGACAACCCGTTGTGGTATCTGATCGCGGATGCCAACAACCTGCGCAGCGGCGCCGACCAAGGTCGGCCAGACGCTGACGATTCCGACGACGTCCGGCGGCGTCCATAACGACGGCAAAACGTTCAAACCGTACGACCCCAGCCACGCGGTAGGGGATACCACACCGAACCTGCCGGCGCGCCACTGCGCGAAGACGTGCTGACGGCAATGCGCGATCTTGCCGGACGAGGGATGACCATGCTGATCGTCACGCACGAGGTACGCTTTGCCCGCGACGTCGCCGGTCGAGTCGTCTTTATGGATGGCGGTGTAGTTCTGGAAGACACTACCTCGCAGCCGTTTTTCGGCGAGCAGAGCAGCGAACGCGTGCGTCAGTTTCTCAATCTCATCGAAATTTGATTGAGGTTGCGCGTTGGGATGTCGTCGACACCGAGGTTGCCAGGGCCCAGGCCTATTTCGCTCGTTGCAGCACGGTTGAAAACAGGATGTCCTTCAGATTGACGACCGGTGCGGGATCGCGCTGCGCTTTGGCCAGCAGAAACGCGCCCTGCATGGACGCCACGATGAACGAGGCGAGCTGCTGATTGCTGATCGCAGATCGCAATTCACCGGCTTCGACCGCGGCATCCAGGCAGTACACCACACACCGCTCGACCTCGGCGAAAATCTCGTTGATGCGCGCACGGATCGGCTCGCTGTCGTTCGAATCGAGCGCGAAGTTGCCGAGCAGGCAGCCGTTGCGAGCGTCGTTGCGGCTGATGAGTTTGATGTGCACGTCCAGATACTTGCGCAGCCGCAAGAGCGGCTTCATCCCGTCATTGCACAGCGTGTCGCGAAGGTCGCTTTGGGCCGCCGCGAAATACAACTCGATCACTTCGAGCCCGAACGCTTCTTTCGACGCGAAGTGATTGGTGAACGAGCCATGCGGTACGCCCGCCGCCTGGACGATATCGCGCACACTGGCGCCGTTGAAGCCGTATTCGTGAATGACACGCATGCCCTCGGTAATCAACGTGTCTTTATGGGAAGGTTTCGGCATCGTCAATTCCCTATTGAAAAAGATGGACGAGCGGATTATGTCATCCGCTCGCCCGAGCCGTGTGAGCTCGATTCAATCAGTTCGACATGCCGAGCCAGTTGATGAAAAGCGCGTCAGCCGGCAGCGAACATGTCGTTGAACTGCGTAACGAAGGCCGCTTCGTTCGGGCCGGCGTTGTTGCGCAGCGGCCGGGCGACTTCGACCAGCGCTTCCTCGGCATCCGTGCCGAGTTCGTGCATGGTTTGCTCGATGAACGGCGCGAGCGGCATGGCGCGCGGTTCGTCCTTGCTATTCAGCAGGTCGGTTTGAACCCACGGCGGCGCGATTTCGACCACGCGTACCGACGTGTCTTTCAGTTTGTAACGCAACGATTGCGTATACGAATGCATCGCGGCTTTCGTCGACGAGTACACGCCGGCCATCGCCATCGGTACGAAACCGAGTACCGACGACACGTTGATAATCGTCGCATCCCCCCGCTGTTTCAAATGTTCGACGAGTGCGCCCGTCAGCCGGATTGGACCCATCACGTTGGTGGTCAGCGTGGACACCAGCATCGCGTCATCGACCGGCTGGCTGAGATCGTCGATATGCATCACGCCGGCGTTGTTAATCAACACGTTCAGCGAAGGCCACCTGGCGACCAATTCACGGGCCGCCGCAGCAATGCTCTGAGGATCGCCGATATCGAGCTCAATGGCCTGCATGCCCGGATTGGCAGCGATGGTTTCGTCGAGATTCGCGCGACGCCGACCCGCGATGATGACCTGGTTGCCGAGCCGGTGGAACGCTTCAGCGAGACCGCGACCAATGCCTGAACCGCCGCCGGTGATAAGAATCGTGTTGCCAGTCGTTTTCATGATGTGTCTCTCAAAGGGGAGGGTGTCGATGCCTGTCGTTAGAGAGGCATCGGTGTGTGCGTAATATGTACGAACGTATTAAATCGATAAAGCACCTGGAAATGAATGCACCGTTTCACCAGGCTCAACAATCGCGGGGCTTTAAAAGTGGGGCGCCGAGGCGTAAGAGGCGTTCAAGCAGCCAGACTATAATTCGCGGACAAAGTCCGGCTCGCCGACTTCGAATCGCCAGGCCGGCACATGCTGCAGACGGAAATAAAAATAGCGAGGCGCGATGCCTCGCTACCAAACGACCGGTTTCGGAGAACCCATGACAAGCCCCGATTTCACGACGCGCCCTTCACTGCAGTTCTGGTTCGATTTCGGCAGCACTTACAGCTATCTGAGCATGATGCGCATCGAGGCGTTGGCGCAGCAAAGCGACGTCGCAATCGAATGGCGTCCGTTCTTATTGGGTGCGATCTTCAGGTCGTTTGGCTGGGACAACTCGCCGTTCGTGTTGCAGAAAGAGAAGGGCGCTTACGTATGGCGCGATATGGTTCGCCAGTGCGAGAAATACGACCTGCCCTGGACCCAGCCCAGCGAGTTTCCGCGCCGGGCACTGCTTCCGCTGCGCGTCGCGTTGGTTGGTGCGCAGCAGCATTGGATCGGGGCGTTCTGCAAGCGGATGATGCAGATCAACTTCGTCGACGACAGGCATATCGATGACCCGGACGTCGTTGCGCGAGCACTAAGCGAGCTCGATTTGCCGGCGGAAGAGATCATCGCCACCGCACTGTCCGAGCAAAACAAGCGCGATATGCGCGCACAAACGGACGAGGCGGTGCGGCGCGGTATTTTCGGCGCGCCTACGTTCTTTGTCGGTGACGAAATGTTCTGGGGCAACGATCGTTTAGAAGACGCGATATCGCTAGCTGCTCGATAAAGAGTGACGCAATGTCACACCGCGCGCACACCGCACACCGGCACCTATCACGCGCCAGCGAACAGCACGATCAGCTTAGCGAGCGGGTACGCGCTTCAAGCGCCCGGACCACTGCAATCATGTCGTCCTTGTCGTACCCCAATGCATGGGTTTCGCCGAATAACGCATAGCACGCGTCCAGTAGCGGTGACGCCACTTTGGCTTCTCGCGCGGCTTCGGCAATGAGCCGATTGTTCTTCAGAACGTCGGTGATCGATGCTTGAACCGTGAAGTCGCGATCCACCAGCTTGAGAGACTTGACGCGCGAGATACTGCTAGCCATTTGCCCCGCATCGACCACCGCGCGGAATTGCTGCATGTCCAGGCCATGATGGTCGGCAAAGTGAGCCGCCTCGACGAGCCCGGTCATCGAGGTAATCAGAAAGATGTTGACCGCCAGCTTCATCAGCAAGGCATTCGGCACCGGTCCACACACAAAAGTCTCGCGGCAGACGGGCTTGAGCAGCGCGCGGACTGCTTCGATCACGTCGGCGTCGCCGGCTAGCATGGCCACGAGTTCTCCCGCTTCGGCGGGTTTTCTCGAACCGGAAACCGGTGCTTCGACATAGAAGCCGCCCGCAGCGCGAATGTCGGCGTCGAGCGCGCGCGAGTACTCGGGCGAGGTCGTGCCCATATGCAGGATCGTGTGCCGAGCGACGTTGGCCTCGAATTCAGGTGTGCCGCGGCCGAGTACCGAGTCGATGGCCTCGCCGTGAGCGAGCATCAGAATGACGACCGAGGTTCGTCTGAACACGTCGGCCGGGCTGGCCGCCACCGTTGCGCCCAATGCGCGCAACGGTTCGACGCTGTCGAGCGACCGATTCCAGACAGTCAGCGGCGTGCCCGCCCGGATCAGATTGAGCGCCATAGGCTGGCCCATGACACCGATACCGATGAAACCCAGATCCATGCTTATCTCCGTTGCCGGTCCGCAACCGGGTTCGGCATGCGAGATCATCCGGCGCTTATCGAAAGAATCATGTCAGGTACTGCATGCGGCGGCAAAGGAAAAAATGTTGACGACAGATGAGGCGCACTCACCTCATTTCCCGTACTCAAGGCTTGCCGCAGACGGCAGCGCGACCGCCCGGCCTCCGCTTCGCATTCGTTTGATAGGGATAGCTAGATCGTTGCCATCGCTATCGGCTATCCTTACTGCCGCATTGGACCGGGCGAGATCGACATGTTCTCGTTGATGCTGTTCCGGGGCTCCGGCCACTGCAAGACACCACCGCAAGACACTTACAACAACATACCGCGAGTACCTGGACCGACCATGCTACGCCACACCTTCCCGAGATCCCGGCGCGCGTTCGCCTGCCTCACGCTGGCTGCGATTGCCGGCGGGCTCACCGCTTGCAGTGACGGGATGTCGGATACCGACATCGCCTTCGTGACCGCCGGCACGCCGGCCCAATTCCAGTCAATCCGAATGTACGGCGCCGTGCCGGAGAACCTGGCCCCCGGCGCCGGCAATACGCATACCACCGGCCGGTTGCGCCAGGCATGCCAGGCGATGATCCGCGCGGGAGGCCGCGACGTGCGGGAGACGGTGATTCTCGAAGACGAGCCGGGCGAGTCCTTTGATCTCGATGCCACCCGTACCGCCGACGGCTGGACCGTGACCTCCGACGGACTTCGGCCGCCGAGCGTCGACCCCGTCGGTTTCCGCACACGCTTCACCACCTGCGTGAACGCGATCCGCGACAAGTACGCGGCCGAGCCGGAAAAGGCGCCGTTCAAATAAGCCCGCCGGACAGCAGAATCTGCTGTCCGGCTGCGCTCGCGCGAAACCGGCTGCCGCTGGCGCCCTTCACTTCGGCTACCCCTGCTGCCACGAGTCAATACACTGTGAGTTCATTCTGTGAACCCACAAAAGGACCTGGCATGAATCTCACCGACTTCAATACGCTGACGTTCGACTGTTACGGAACGTTGATCGATTGGGAAACCGGCATTTTCGAGGGGCTGCGGCCGCTTCTGGAACGTGTGAAGCAATCGCTGACACGCGATCAGGTACTGGAAGCGCACGCGCGGCACGAATCGTCGCAACAGAAGTACACGCCGGCCCGGCGCTATCGGGATCTGCTGCCGATCGTCTACAAGCGGCTCGCCGAGGAATGGCAAGTGCCGTTCACGCTCGCCGATTGCGTCACCTACGGCCAGTCGGTGCAGAACTGGCCGGCGTTCGACGACTCGGTCGCCGCATTGCAGTACCTGAAGAAGTACTACAAGCTCGTGATTCTGTCGAATGTGGACAATGAGAGCTTTGCGCATAGCAACGCGAAATTGCAGGTCGAGTTCGACGCGATTTTCACCGCCGAAGACGTGGGCTCGTACAAGCCGTCGCCGCGCAATTTCGATTACATGCTGGAGAAGCTCGGCGAGCGCGGCATCGCGAAAGACAAGATTCTGCATACGGCCGAAAGCCTGTTCCACGATCACAAGCCCGCGAACGGGTTCGGTCTCGCGTCGTGCTGGATTTATCGCCGTCACGGGCAGGAGGGGTTCGGCGCCACCATGAATCCGGGCTTGCAGCCGAAGGTGGATTTCCGCTTCGACAGCATGGCCGATCTGGTCAAGGCGCATCAGGACGCTGTGCTGCAGAAGTAATGGCGACGACTCTTGGGGAGGCTGCGATGCGACTCACGGATTTCAGGGCGCTGACCTTCGATTGTTACGGCACGCTGATCGACTGGGAGCGCGGTATCACGGCCGCGCTTGCGCCGCTGGTCGAACGCGCCGGCAAGCCGTTGACGCGCGACGAGGTGCTCGAAGCGCACGCGCGCCATGAATCGCAGCAGCAGCGCTACACGCCGGAGATGCCGTATAGCGATCTGCTTGCCGTCGTGTTCAGGCGACTGGCGGAAGAATGGGGTGTCCACGCAGCGGCAAACGAAGCCGCGGCCTATGGGCAATCGGTGAAACAATGGCCCGCGTTTCCCGACTCCGCGAGCACGCTGCAATACCTGAAGAAGTACTTCAAGCTGGTGGTGTTGTCGAATGTGGACAATGAGAGCTTCGCGCATAGCAACGCGAAATTGCAGGTCGATTTCGACGCGGTGATCACTGCTGAAGACGTGGGTTCCTATAAGCCGGCGCGGCGCAATTTCGACTACATGCTCGATCTTCTGCCGTCGCTCGGCGTGCGCAAGGACGAAGTGCTGCATGTCGCGGACAGCCACTTTCACGATCTTCAACCGTGCAGCGAACTCGGTCTCCGATCCTGCTGGATCTACCGCCGCTTCGAACAGCGCGGTTTTGGCGCGACCGTGCGCACGGTGGGTGAACCCGCGGTCGAGTTCAAGTGGACGAGCATGGCGCAACTGGTGAAGGCGCACCACGAAGAACTCAGCAAAGGGTGAACGGATCACGCAGCCAGCAGCAGCATCAGCCCACGCGAGAGCACGACATGAGCATTCGACAAAAACTGGACAGGATCGACATCAAGATCCTGGCGGAGCTGCAAAAGAACGGCAACATCACGAACGCAAATCTGGCGAATGCGGTGGGGCTTTCGCCGAGTCCGTGCCTTCAGCGTGTCAAACGGCTCGAGGCGTCCGGCGTGATTTCGGGCTACGGCGCACATATCAACCTGTCGAAATTGACGAGCACGGTGACCGTCTTCACCGAGGTGATGCTGAAAGACCATCGTCGTGAAGACTTCATCCGCTTCGAAGCGAACGTGCATGAAATCGACGAGATCACCGAATGCCATCTGGTCAGCGGCGGCTACGACTATCTGCTGAAGTTTCTGGTGGGCAATATCGGCCACTATCAGGAGGTGGTCGAGAAGCTGCTGGATCTGAACCTTGGGATCGAGAAGTACTTCAGCTATATCGTCATTCGTTCGCCGTTCGTGAAGCATGCCGCGCCGCTCGAACGGTTGTTGACGGATGAGACATAAAGCCGGTCGCCGACGTGTGCGGTTTGAGCGGACGGTGCGTATGCGCCATATTCGGCAGCGGCCTTTCAATCAGATTAAAAAATGCGGATTGATAGTTTTGTGTATTAGGTTTTTCTGAAAACGGATCAATAGAATAATTCTTCGATATAGCGATAATGCGTTGATTTCGCCTGAAAACCGCATGAAAACATAGCGCCTTATCAAGGTGGCTATCGTTATATCGAAAAATTATTTAGGTTTCTTTCCGGGGGAAAGTTAGGCTTGCTGCATTGAATATCGGTCGTCCAGATCCGATTCAGCCTGATTTTTAACCTGCGGGCACCGGGGTTGATAAATAACCCTATCGCATAGCGTGATCCGTCTCTTCGGAGTGCGGGTCGGCGCCGGCTGGTCATCTCCGGACATTCCATGCATTTATTCTCTAATACAAAAAAGGCTATCCAGATCAGCAATAATTTCTGGGATGTCACCACCCAGGCTGGATTGGCCAATATCGTCTCCCGCAATCTGAACGACGGCGTGCATGAAGCGATTGCCACGGGAAAATCGTTTCTCAACATGTCGTCGTATTCGTACCTCGGATTAGACTCGCATCCGGCTATTCTGCGGGCGGCGGCCGATGCCGTGCTGGAAACCGGTTCTCTCAATACGTCCATTTCCAGAATCCGGGTGCAGTTCGATATTCTGCAACGCGCGGAAGAGGCGCTGGCGGAGTTGGTCGACGCCGACGTGCTGACCACGCCCTCGTGCGCCGCGGCGGCGGCGGCGAGCTTGCCCTTGCTGGCCTCCGGCGCATTGACCGACGACGTCGCGCCGCTAATGGTGTTCGACAAGAACGCGCATTTCTGCCTGAACCTGATGAAGCCGATTTGCGCCGACGAAGCGGAAGTCGTCACCCTCCGGCACAACGATCTCGAGGCGCTGGAGGACCTTTGCAAGACCCGGCCGCGCGTGGCTTACGTCGCGGATGGCGTCTACAGCACCGGCGGCCAGGCGCCGGTCAGGGAATTGCTGCAATTGCAGGACAAATACGGCCTGTTCCTGTTCTTCGACGAAGCGCATGGTTTCTCGACCCTGGGGCGGCATGGCCGTGGACTGGTGCTCGAAGAGATGGGCGCGATCAACGACCGGACCCTGATCGTCACGTCGTTGAACAAGGGCTTCGGCGCGTCGGGTGGCGCGATCTTTCTCGGGCCGCGTCATAACCACCAGCGCCATAACCTGGCCACGCGTTTCGGCGGCCCGATCACCTGGTCGCAACGTATCAATACCGCGGGTCTGGGGGCGATCATCGCATCCGCTGCGATTCATCGGTCAGACGCGTTGCCGCAACTGCAAAACCGCTTGCAGGACAACGTCCGCTATTTCGACGAACTGATCGAATCGGATAGCCGCGGTGACGGATTGCCGATCCGTTTCATTTCCATCGGCTCCGAAGACAATACGATTTTCTTCGCGAAAAGCCTGCTGGAGCAAGGCTTCTACACGTCGCCGATTTTCTTCCCCGTGATTGCGAAGGGTCGTGCCGGACTGCGGATCATGATCCGGGCGAATTTGCGGCAGGAAGATATCAGGCGCTTCGCCACGAGCCTCAACCAGCTCAAGGCCGACCATGAGTGACAAGCCTGCTGTCGCCGCCGACGCACCGCTGGAAAACGCCGCCTCGGCGTTTCGCGCGATGGCGCTGGCGTGCCTGATCGTCTTCATGGCGCAAATGGCGACGACGGTTTATCTGCCGTCTTTGCCGATCGTCATGCGCGAGTTGAAGATGACGCAGAGTGCCGTCGAGTTGTCGATCTCCGCCTATGTGATCGGCGCGGCGCTGCCGGTCCTGTTCTGGGGCGCCGCCGCGGAGCGCTGGGGAAGACGCGGGCCTTTGCTGATTTCGCTGCTGCTGTTCGTGACCAGCAGTCTGCTGCTCGCGAGCTGCACGTCCGCACTGGAGCTGCTGGTGTTGCGCGCCATTCAGGGCATTGCGGGCGGCGGCGCCGCGATCATCGCCCGCATCATCGTGCGGGATAACTGGCGTGGCGACGAACTGGCGCGGCGGCTTTCCGTGTTGTCGATCGCCTTCATCACGGCGCTTGGCGGCGGCCAGTTTATCGGCGGACTGATCGGGCAGTACAGCCATTGGCAAGTGGGTTTCGTGCTGATGGCCGTGACCGCCGCGCTGGCGATCGGCATGTCGTATTCGTTGCCGTTGAAGACGGGGCGCCGCACAGCCGCCACCTCGGCCATGGCCGCGACCTACTGGGCGGTGCTGCGACGCCCCGGGTTCCTGTGGCCGGCCTGCGCGGGCGGGCTGGGATTCGCCACGACCGTGACCTTGCAGGAAGTGAGTCCGTTCGTGTTCCAGGAGCATTTCCGATTGCCCGTGACGGGCTTCGGCAGCGTCGGCCTGCTGATCGGCGTCGCCTATTTCAGTGGCGCGATGCTGGTCAATCGCCTGGTGAGCCGGTTCGGCGGCGCGCGGCTGATGCATGCCGGCGCGACGCTGATCGCGCTCGCGACCACGCTGATGCTGGTGTCCTGGCTGGGTGGCCTGCTGAATCATTTTGCCGGCCTGTGGATTTTCATCGCGCTGTATTGCCTGACGATTTTCGGCCAGGCGGTGCTGTTTCCCAACAGCATGGCGACCGCCGTCAGCGACGCCCACGACTACGGCGCGCATGCAATGGCCCTATGCGGCTTCCTGCAGCAAGGCTTGGCGGGCGTCGCCGCGACGGTCTCGGTGCTACTGCATCACGACGGTACGTGGACGCTAGCCGTGTTCGCGCTCGGTGCGCTGACCCTGCTTCAAGTGAAGTTGAAAGTAAGAACCCGATCGCTTTGATGCGCCGGTGCCGGCCGGATGACGGCCGGTCCGTCAAAAACAGGAATACCGATCATGTCACGTATCGAATCACGCATCCCGTCGTCGGGAGAAGCGTTTATCAGGAACATGGCGGCCTTTGGCGCATTGCGCGAGCAGATCGACGCCGTGCGCGAAGCGGCTGTACTCGGCGGCGGTAAGGAGGCCCGGGCGCGTCAGCGAGCCCGGGGCAAGCTGGCGTCGCGGCAACGCATTTCGTTGCTGCTCGACCCCGGCACGCCGTTCATGGAGATCGGCCAACTGGCGGCCCATGATGTCTACGATCACGCGGTGCCGTGCGCCGGCATTGTCACGGGCATCGGGATCGTCGAGGGACACGCGGTGGCGATTTTTGCCAACGATGCTTCGGTGAAGGGCGGCACTTACTATCCGCTGACTCTGCGCAAGCATTTGCGCACCCAGCAGATCGCGCGGGAGCAGGGCTTGCCGTGCCTGTACCTGGTCGATTCCGGCGGTGTCTATCTGCCGTTGCAGGAAGAGATCTTTCCGGACGAACATCACTTCGGAAAGATCTTTCGCAATATCGCCGAAATGTCCGCGATGTGCGGCCGCTCGATCGGCCCGCAATTGATGGCGATGTGGCCCAACGCCAAGACCTCGGTCGTGGGCGGCGAACAGGCGGCCACCGTATTGGCCTTGATCCGCGCGGAACAGGCGGCGAAACAGGGCACTTCGTTTACGCCGGAAGAGGAAGAGGCATTCAAGCGCCCGATTCGCGAGTCCTATGAGCGCCAGGGCAAGCGCTCTACGTCGCCGCGCGAATGTGGGTGGACGCCATTGTCGACCCTGCCCGGACCCGCGAGTGGCTCACCTTGAGTCTGGCCCTCGCCGCGGCAGCACCCTCCCAGGAAACCCGCTTCGGCGTCTTCAGGATGTAACCCATGTTCAAACGAATATTGATTGCGAACCGCGGTGAAATAGCCCGCCGCATCGCCCGAACCTGCCGGCGCCTGGAGGTGGAATACGTGTCGGTCTATTCGGCGGCGGATCGCAACGCGGCCCATCTCGAGGGCGCGGTCGAGCGCGAGCCGATCGGCGAGGCGCCCGCGAGCAGCAGCTATCTGAACGTCGAAGCGATCATTGCCGCGGCGCTTCGCACCGGCTGCGAAGCGATTCATCCCGGTTACGGCTTTCTGTCGGAAAACGCGGCGTTCGCGGCGGCGGTCGAGCAGGCGGGCCTCGTCTTTATCGGGCCGGACGCGCGGACGATCGACAGTATGGGCAACAAGGCAACGGCCAAAAAAATGCTGGCCGGCGCCGGTGTGCCGGTCGTGCCCGGTTCGAGCGAGGCGACCGAATCGCACGGTCTGATTCGCGAAACCTGCGAGGAGATCGGTTACCCCGTCATTCTCAAGCCGGTGGCGGGCGGCGGCGGCAAAGGCATGCAGGTGGTCACGGAGGGCCGCGAGCTGGACGCGGCGATCGATGCGGCGATCCGTATCGGCAAAGCGAATTTCGGCGACGGCCGACTGCTGGTGGAGCGCTATATCGCCACGCCGAGGCATCTGGAGGTGCAGATAGTCGGCGATAGCCATGGCAACGTGGTGCATCTGTTCGAGCGCGAGTGCTCGTTGCAACGACGTCACCAGAAAATTGTCGAAGAAGCGCCCGCCAGCAAGCTGCCGGCGGACGTGCGCGCCAGGTTGCTGGCCGCGGCAGTGCGTGGCGCGCAAGCCATCGGCTACGTCAACGCCGGCACCTTCGAGTTCATTCTTGCGCCGGACGATCAGTTTTATTTTCTGGAGGTCAATACCCGCCTTCAGGTCGAACCTCCCGTGACCGAGGCGATTACCGGCCTCGACCTGGTCGAGTGGCAATTGCGGATAGCGGCGGGCGAAGCGTTGCCGTTGCAGCAGGACGCGATCCGCTTTGCCGGCCACGCGATCGAATGCCGGGTCTACGCGGAAGATCCGGATCAGGATTTTTTCCCGATGCCCGGCGAAGCGTTGCGGGTGCAATGGCCGGATAGTTGCCGCGTGGATGCGGCTTTTGACCGGCAGGGACCGGTGCCGTCGTTCTACGACCCGATGGTCGCCAAGCTGATCGCGTATGGCGCGAATCGGCCGGAGAGTTTGCGGCGGCTGCTGGCCGCCATCGCGGAGACGACCCTGCTCGGCTTGACGAGCAACCTTGGGTTTGCCCAACGCGTGCTGCGCGACCCGCGCGTACAGGCAGGGCAGGTCGATACGCATCGGGTGGATGAATTCATCGGTCGTGCCGCGCCGCTGTCCGCGATCGAGCCGGCTGTCGCATGCGCGGCTTTCGTGGACAGCGCCGACGCGATCGCGGCCGCCGGCCACGAAGCGCGTTCGCCATGGGCCGGCAGTATCGGGCCGCTGGACCGGATCGCGCTGGACCCTGACGCGCCGTTGGGCAGGCTGACCTATCAGTGCCAGGGCCAGGCCTTGCAAGCCAACTTGCTCCGGCATGACCACGATGGCGCGGAAGTCGAGGTCGCGCAGCAGCATTTCGCGGTAGCGGAACGCAAACCGGCGGCTTATGGAAGGGCCGCATCGGCGAGCGGGTTTGGGCCGCCGCCAGGTTCGGCGATGTTCTGGAATTGAACGTGGCGGGCACCCGGGTTCAATTGCTGACTCGCCAGGATGTGGCGGGCGAGCTCGACAAGGCAAACGGCGGCGATGTCGTCACGCGCATGCCGGGCGCCGTGGTTGCGCTGCCCATCGAGATCGGCGCCCGGGTCGAGCAGGACGATGCGATCGCGATCGTGGAAGCGATGAAGATGGAGAATCGCATTTACGCGCCGGCTGCCGGCACGCTGAGCGCGCTGCACTGCCGCCTGGGCGACATCGTGGCGGCGGGACAAACGCTGGCCAGCATCGCAACCGGCACGGCGTAGGTTTAATGTTCCCAGACCCGCTTGCATGCGTCGCTCGTCGAGGTCGAGGTCCATGACGCCGTCAGTGCTTTAAAGATCGAGCACCACCGGGCCGGATTCCGCCGCATCCGGCCTGCCGACGCACAGCAACGCACAGCCCGGCTCGATATCCGCCGCGACCTCGCCCTGATACGCAACGCGGCCTTTTTGCAGACGTGTCGAACAGGTGCCGCATTCGCCGATCCGGCAGCTCGATTCGACCGGTATGCCGTTGGCTTCGGCCAACTCCAGCAACGTGCCGCTTTGCGCGGACCACTGCACCGTGCGTTGCGAGCGCGCGAAGATCACTTCGGCGGTGTGCGCCGGAACGGTCGAAGCAGTGGGCGCCGACGCGGCGGAAATCGTCGGCGTGCGCTTTACGCTGGCCGGTCCGAACGCCTCGAAACGGATACGTTCGTCCGGTACATTCAACGCCCGCAAGCCGTTGTACAGGTCGCTCATGAAAGCAGCGGGGCCACACAGGTAGAAGTCGTAGTCGTCGAACGGCAGCAGCCGTTTCACCATGTCGATTTCGACGCGGCCGGCGCGTGTCCCATCTTGCGCGGCAACCGACGAATCGACCGCGCTGTTCAGAAGGTGCACCGCGACATGCGGGTGCGCCGACGCGATCTGCTGCAGCACGTTCGCGAAAGGCCGGTCCTGCGAAGTACGAGCGCCGTGAATGAAGTACACCGGCCGGGTCGACCGTGCCGCGATCAGGCTGTGCAGAATCGCCGTCATTGGCGTAATGCCGATACCCGCCGACAGCAATACCGCGGGCCGCGTACTCGCGGCGTCGAAGGTAAAAGCGCCGCGCGGCGTGCGTGCCTGAACGCGCGTGCCGACCTTGGCGTGTTCATGCAGCCACGTCGACGCGACCCCCTCGCGCTTGACCGAAATCCGGTAACGCAAACCGTCGCTCGCAGCGGACAACGTGTAGGTGCGCACCAGCGGCTGATCGCTGCCTGCAACGGGAATCCGGATCGGCAAATACTGACCCGGTTCGAACGCGGGCAGCGTACGGCCGTCCGCTGCCTGCAGATAGAACGAGCGAATTCCCGGCGTTTCTTCCTGCACGTCGACCACGTTGAACGTGTGCCATACGTTCGCGGGATTCTCGACTTTTACCGCCGCAGGTTCGCTGCGCATCGACGCGAATTGCGACGCGTACTCGACCGGCGACCAGCGAAACGGCAACACACCCGGCGTGCGCCGCACTTCGCGCACATGAAAGCGCATCAGCCGTTCCGCACCGGCAACGCTCGCGACTTCCGCGCCTTCCCAGATGATTTCCGCATCGACCGCGATATAGACCAGATCGCCGCTCGCGAAATCGACGAACAGCAAACCGGCGCGCGGATCGTGCACCAGGTTGCCGAGCGTGTTGAAAAAACGGTTGCCGCTAAAGTCGGGCACGGTCAGCGTGCCGGCTGCGTCGATATGGACAAAGCCCGGCATGCCGCCGCGATGCGACACGTCCACGCCGCGCGCCGAACCGGCGTCGTCGGCGCCGTTGGCGCTTGCAATGAAAAACGTATCCGCGTTTTGCAGCAGCACGCGATCGGCGTCGCTTAACTCGGTCGAGCGGGTTGGCGGCAGCAGCGGTTCGGCCGCGTCGCGCGCAATAAAGCTTGGCGTGCGGCTCTGAATGTACTTCGGGCAGTTGCCGAAACTCTGGCTGACCCTCAGCGTGACCGCGTTTTCATCGAGCGACGTGATTACGCCGTTCACGCGATTGCGGCGGCGCGTTTCCGGTTGCACGCCAAGCCCACCGATCATTGCGCCGACTTGCCACGTGCCCGCCAGCGGATCGCCGGGCAGCGCGCTGCCGGCAATGCGTAGCGTGCGCGCGTCCAGCGCTGACACGAAGCCCGGCGCGCCGACGCGCAGGGTTGCCCACGGCTGACCGGAAGCGTCGATGCCGCCCAGCACCATGAACGGCCGCTCCGCGAAGAACTGTTGATGCTGCTCCGGCATCTCGGTGCGAATGCTGCGACGGCCGACCGAGTTCGCAAAGTCGACGACGCCGGCGCGCGTCTGCACCGCCAGTTCGCCCGCGTGAAACGGCGAACCCGGCGTGGAGAGATCGGCGAGGGGAATGTAGACATCGGACATGAGAGAGCCTCTGCGCGTCGCGGCGAATAACGTGGGAATAGACGGCTGGGTTCAGCGCATCAAGCGTCGGCCAGCAAGCCGGCCTTGCTCGCCGGCATCGCGACGAATCCCGGCAGGGCCTCGACACGTTGCAGCCAGGCACGCAGATTCGGATACGGCTCGAGCGACACGCCGCCTTCCGGCGCATGCGCGATATACGCGTGCGCGGCGATATCGGCGATGGTCGGTTCGTCGCCGGCCGCGAAGCGCTTGTGGGCGAATTCCGTTTCGATCACGTTGAACAGATTCACCGCGATCGACTTGGCGGTCTCGTGATCGTAGGGCGCGCCGAACACCGTCACGAGTCGCGCACGGCACGGGCCGTAAGCGATCTGACCGGAGGCGAGCGACAACCAGCGTTGCACGGCGGCCGCGCCCAGCGGATCGGTCGGCAGCCACGAGGCGTCGCCATAGCGCTTCGCCAGGTACACCAGGATCGCGGTCGAATCGAATAGCACGACGTCGCCGTCTTCGATTACCGGCACCTGGCCGAACGGGCTGATCGCGAGAAATTCGGGACGGCGATTGTCGCCGGCTTTCATGTCGATCGGGACGATCTCGAACGGCAGACCCAGCATCGTGAGAAGTTGCCTGACGCGATGACCGTGACCCGACAGCAGCGTCGTGTGAAGGCGGATGGGGGCGGCGGGTTGCGTAGTAGGCATGATGGGGATCCGAAAAAGTTGAGATGGGCTGGCGTCGAAACATGCTGTATCGATGCTTGACCTGAAGAGTAGTCAGTGCCGATCGGTTCCGAAAGGGGGATAATTGGCGAAACATAATCCCCTGATAATGGACAATCGGTCATGGCTGACGTACGCGATGTGAATCTCAACCGGCTGGCGGTGTTCGTGGCCGTGGTGGAAGCCGGCTCGCTGACCGGCGCGGGCGAGCGGCTCGGCCTCGCGAAAACCATGGTCAGCAAGCACATGCAGCGGCTGGAGGTGGAGGTGGGCGCCAGCCTGCTGGTGCGGACCACGCGGCGGCTCAACGTGACCGAAGCGGGCCGGACCTTTTACGACGCCAGTTGTCTGGTGCTGCGCGCGGCAGAAGAGGGTTTATCGGCGATCGCGGGCGAGGTCGGGCCGTTGCGCGGCATGCTGCGTGTGAATGCGCCGATCGACTACGGCTCGCTGTTCGTGGCGCCGGCGCTGGTGGAGATGCGGCGCGCGCATCCCGAGCTGGAGGTCGACCTGCAATGCGTCGATCAATACGTCGATCTGGTGGGCGAGGGGATCGACGTGGCGATCCGGTTAGGGCGGCTCGCCGATTCGAACTACCGCGCGGTGAAGATCGGCGAGTTCGTCAAGTGGATGGTGGCGAGTCCGGCGGTGGCGGGCGCCGACGGCGAGCACACGGAACTGGCGACGCTCGCCGGCATGCCGTATGTCGCGGTGGCCACGTTGCCGCGGCCTTTGTCGGTGGCGCTGGAACATCGCGATGGACGCAAGGACAGCCTGCGTTACCCAACTGCGTTTCTGACCAATACCGCCACGGCGTGCCGGGCGGCGACGCTGGCGGGCGGCGGCGTCGCGCTGCTCACCGATTTCTCGATCGCGCACGACGTCGCGGCGGGTCGCCTGGTGCGCTTGCTCGACGGCTGGACGACGGGCCCGGCAAGCATTCAGGCGATTTTTCCCGCGACGAAGTTTCCGTCGCGCAAGGTCAGGGTGCTGATCGACGCGGTCAGGGCGCAGTGGGAGGCGACGGCCGGCGCGCGCTCGGAGGTGATCTAGGCGAGCGTGATCGTGACGTCCACATTGCCGCGCGTGGCCTTGGAATACGGGCAGGTTTGGTGCGCCTGGTCGACCACGGCCTGAGCCACGTCGCGCGCGAGGCCGGGCAGGCTCACGTTCAGGCGCGCCTGGATGAAATACGCGCCTTCGGTGGTGCCGAGGTCCACTTCGGCATCGACCTGGGTGTCGGCGGGCAGCGTCACTTTCAACGCGCGGGCGGCGAGGCCCATCGCGCCGATAAAGCAGGCCGACCAGCCGGCCGCGAACAGTTGCTCCGGGTTCGTGCCCGCGCCCGAGGAACCCGGGGACGAGAGTTCGATGTCGAGCCGGTTGTCTGAACTGCGCGCGGCGCCGTCGCGTCCGCCGGTCGTGTGGGTCTTCGCGGTGTACAGCACATTTTCGATGCGGGTCATGAGGGTTTGCTCCAGTTGAGTTGGCAATGCGGGCTCAGCGGCCGGTCCGCGCGCGGCGCGTCCACGGCCGCCGTATGACTTACTGGCCGAAATACACCGGCTTCAAACCGTCGAAAGCTTGCGCGTGCGAAGTGACCCGCGCGCCGGATTCCGACGAGCTGCTGTGCGTACCGCCCACGCCCGTGTTCCCGCCATTCTGTGCGGCGACGCGTGCCTCGGCGGCGAGGATGTCGGCGGGATAGGTCGTGTCCGAACTGCGCGACGGGTTGTAGCCGGCCTGTTCCAGTTGCACCAGTTCCGCGCGAACCTGAGCACGGGTGACGGGTTGATTCGACTGGGCGAACGAAGCGAGCGGAGCGGCGAGCGCGACGGCGACGAGAGCGGCTTGAGCGACTTGAGCGAACGATTTCATGATGAATACCTCGAGCGTTGAATAGGGCCTGCCGGCAACTTGCAGTGCTTGCCGGGTCTGTGGTGTCCGGCGATGCATCTGTGTTCGGCATGGGTGTATTGGAACGTCTGGAGGTATCTGGCTTGTGTCTGGTCGAGGGGTGTTTTGAATCGGTGTGTGTCTGTGTTTTCGCGGGATACAGTGCGATACAAACTCATGAGGCGGTGAATCGGAACAGCACGAGGACATGGCGCGAAAAGCGACTCTCCGCGCCATGTCAAAACCGTTACGTACGCGGCGGTCTTAAGCCCGCCCGCACTTCTTCAGCGAAGATTTGCGGCTGTTCCCATGCGGCGAAATGGCCGCCTTTCTCGGGGCGGTTGTAATAGATCAGGTTGTGATACGCCCGCTCCGACCAGCTCTTCGGCGCCTGATAGTTCTCGCCGGGAAAGGCACTCACGGCGGCGGGAATGGAGACGTCGGCGGCGGCGTAAAAGTTGAAGTGCGACTCCCAATAGAAGCGTGCCGCGGAAACGCCCGTATTCGTCAGCCAGTACAGCGTGATGTCGTCGAGCACGTCGTTCAGTGTCACGTCGCTTGAGGCGTGTCCGTTGATCGTGCGCCCGAGCACGGCCGACGTGAGTGCCGCCGCGGGTTGCCCATTACCGTCCGGGTGGTCGAGCAGCCAGCTTGCCAATGCAATGGGTGAGTCGGCCAGACCGTAGAGCGTTTGTGGACGCGTGCCCTGCTCCAATGCGTAGGCGCGTCGCCTGGATAAGGCGCTTAACTGGTCGTAGGCGAGCCTTTCGTCGGCGGAAAGACCGGCGGGCGGCGGATCGTTGACCTGAAGCGCCTTGGCGATGTCCGGGGGAATCGTCGCGGGGAAGTTGACGTGAATGCCCATCAATTCCGGCGGCGCCTGCTTCGCCATGACGTTCGCCACGATCCCGCCGAGGTCGCCGCCTTGCGCCGCGAATTTCGCGTAGCCGAGGCGCTTCATCAGTAAGACCCACGCGCGCGCGGTGCGCTCCGGACCCCAGCCGATCGTGGTGGGCTTGCCGGAAAAGCCGTAGCCCGGCAGCGACGGAATGACCAGATGAAACGCGTCCGATGCGCTCGCGCCATGCGCGGTCGGATTGGTCAGCGGATCGATGATCTTGAGCTGTTCGATCACCGAGCCAGGCCAGCCATGCGTGACGATCAGCGGCATCGCGTTTTCGTGTTTCGACCGGACGTGGATGAAATGAATGTCGAGCCCGTCGATTTCGGTGACGAAATTCGGCAGCGCGTTCAGTTTCGCCTCGCATTTGCGCCAGTCGTAATCGGTCGCCCAATGTTGCGCGAGCGTCTGAATCGTGGCGAGCGGCACGCCTTGCGAGTCGTCGTTGACGATCTCACGGTCCGGCCAACGCGTCGCTTTGATGCGTCGCCGCAGGTCGCTGAGCTGCGATTCCGGCACGTGAATACGAAGCGGACGAAGCGCGGTTTTGTCGCCTCCCGGCGGCGTCGCGATGTCGGTAATGGACTGATTGCCGTCGGCAAAAGCGAGCTGACTCAGCGAGCCCGCGGCAACGGCCGCCGCCGCGACGCCGACAAAGCGGCGGCGTGACGGCGATTCGGGAAGGGTGGTGTTGGGCATACGATTTCCGATGGGAGGAAAGGCAGTTTGTCGGAAGGAGTCTCGTCGCTGAAGGCGCTGCTGTTGTTGAACGCTGGGCGAGTGGAGACAACCTGCCACGCGGAGTGCGCTCCGCGTGGGCGTATTGGAACGCGCCGATGTATCCCGCCTGTTTCCGTGAAGCCCGGTTTCTGCAAGCGTGTGTATCGATCTACCCAGTAGATACGTTGCGATACAAAGGGGCAAGCCTGGGACTGGGTCGGCGTCGGCGTGCCTAAGCGCGTTTGGCGTCGTCTTGCTGCGCGAACATGCTCATGCGGCGCAAGATCCACTCGAGCAGTTCGTGCGCGGCGGCCACCAGCGGCCGGCCGGATTTGACGAGCACGCGCGCCTTGGCGCCGCGAAACAGGGGATGGTCGATCGGCACGATCGTCAGCTCGCCGGCCGCGATCTCGCGATACGCGGCGAACTCGCCGACCAGGGTTACAAAATTATCGGACGCGACGATCCGCTTGAGCCCGGTCAGCGAATTCGTGGTGAGGGTGGCGCGTATTTCAATGTTCTCGGCGAACTCCAGCATCTTCGCCGCATGACCGATGCCGAAGGTGGCCGGCATCAAGGCCAGCGGATAGGCCAGCACCTCGTGAATGCCGGCCGCGCCACCTCGTACCGCCAGCGGGTGCGTGGGCCGCACCAGCAGCACCACGGGCTGCGCCGAACTGGCCCGATACTCGACACGCGGATCGGGCGGCGGATTGTAGGCGAGGCCGATATGCGCGCGGCTTTCCGCCACTTCGTTCAGCAGGTCGTCGACGGGCAGCATCTGCACGCCGATCTCCAGCTTCGGGTAGCGCGCACAGAACGGCGTGAGCACTTCGTCGACCAGCATGTCGATATAGCCCTCGCTGATCGCCAGTTGCACATTCCCCTGTTGCAGGCCCTTCAACGCATGAAGCCGGTCTTCGAGCTTTTCCTGTTGCGACCGGTAGCCGCGCCAGAATTCGAGCAGATGCGCCGCCGCCTCGGTGGGCTTGACGCCGCGCGCCTGACGCTCGAACAGCGTCGTGCCGAGTTCGTCCTCCAGCAGCCTGATTTGCCGCGTAATCACGGACGGCGACGTGTTGAGGCTGTCCGCCGCGCCGCGAATCGTGCCGTGCGTCAGCACTTCATGGAAATACCGCAGGCGTTGCTGATTGATTTCGCGCATGGTCGGGCGTTTCGCTTCCGTTTGGGCCGAGGCTAGTGTTGCTCTGTGGGCAACGATACGTGAACTTAGTTGCTTTTGCTAGTTGCATTTGGCGTTGCCAAACTGGCTTTACACGATGAGCCGGATACAACGTTGAAATGGAGACTGGAATGGCCGCAACTCAGACCGCACTCGCAGGCGACGAAGTGTCCGCCCTCTATGACCGGCTCAACTGGCGGCTGCTGCCGTTTCTGCTGGTCTGCTATCTGTTCGCTTATCTGGATCGCGTCAACGTCGGCTTCGCGAAGTTGCAGATGCAAAGCGACCTCGGTTTTTCCGACGCCGCCTACGGTGTCGGCGCCGGCATTTTCTTTCTCGGCTACGTGCTGTTCGAGTTGCCGAGCAACCTGATGCTGCCGAAGATCGGCGCGCGCAAAACGTTTTTCCGCATCCTCGTGCTGTGGGGCATTACGTCGGCCTGCATGCTGTTCGTTCGCAACGTGCCGATGTTCTACGGCATGCGCTTTCTGCTCGGCATCTTCGAAGCCGGTTTCGCGCCGGGCATGATCTTCTATCTGTCGCGCTGGTACGGTCCCACGCGTATGGCGCGGGCGATCGCGATTGTGTTTCTTGCCGGGCCGATCGGCGGGATTGTCGGTGGGCCGTTGTCGGCCTGGCTGATGACGCGCCTCGCCGGCACCGCCGGTCTGGCCGGCTGGCAGTGGATGTTCCTCGCCGAAGGCTTGCCCTGCATCGTGATGGGCGTGCTGACGCTGTTCGTGCTGTCGGATCGGCCCGCCGACGCCAGGTGGCTAAGCGACGACGAGAAGCGTCTGCTCGCGGCCGAACTGGGTCCGGTCCCGGAGGGCCGTCATTCGTTCAGGGACGTAGCGCGCAACCCGAAGATCTATCTGCTCGCTTGTGCCTATTTCTGCATCATCGCGTCGATCTATGCGATGAGCTTCTGGCTGCCCACCATCGTCAAATCGCAAGGGGTGGACGACACGATCCGACTCGGCTGGTACGCGGCGATTCCTTATATCGGCGCTGCGTTCGGCATGGTCTATATCGGCCGTCGCTCGGACGCACGCGGCGAACGGCGCTACCACAGTTCGGTGCCGGCGCTGCTCGCGGCGTTGTTGTTGTGTGCGGTGGTGCTCAGCGACGGCCATCTGTTCGTCACGCTCGCGCTGCTGACACTTGCCACGGCCTCGCTCTGGATGGCCTATACCGTGTTCTGGGCGGTTCCGTCCGAACACATCAAAGGCGATGCGGCCGCGGGCGGCATTGCGCTGATCAATACGATCGGCCTGTCCGGTGGATTCTGGGGGCCGGCCATTCTCGGCTGGGCCAGGACGGCGACCGGCAATCTGCATCTCGGTCTGTTGATCGTGGCGGCGCTGGCGTTGTGCGGTGCAGGGTTGTTGTATGGGTTGTTGGCCGTTAAGCGGCCGCCGTTGACGTGATGCGATGCGCAGGTACAAACCGCGCCGATAAACCCGCATCCCCAAGCGACTCAACATGCCGTATTCCACCCGGAAACGGCGAAGCGGAGAACCTCAAATGCTTTTACATCTGTCGACCTGGGCCGAAGTCGGCCAATACCTGACACGCAGCCGCTCGATCGTCGTGCCGATCGGTTCGAACGAACAACACGGTCCCACGGGCCTGCTGGGCACCGACTGGTTGTGCCCGCAAATCATCGCGTACGAAGCCGAGAAACGCGCCGACCTGCTGATCGCGCCGACCTTCAACATCGGCATGGCGCAGCATCACCTCGCGTTCGCGGGCACCATTTCGCTGCGACCGTCGACCTTCATTGCCGCCATTGGCGACTGGACCCGATCGCTCGCGCTGCACGGCTTCGAGAAGATCCTGTTTCTGAACGGTCATGGCGGCAACATCGCGTCGATCGAAGCCGCATTCTCCGAACTGTATGCCGAGGCCAGCTTCGCGCGGCGTCGCGCGGGCTTCGCGCTGAAGCTGTGCAACTGGTGGGACCTCGAAGGCGTCGGCGAACTGGCGCGCGAGCAATTTCCGACCGGGCACGGCGCGCATGCCACGCCGTCCGAGATCGCGATTACGCAATGGGCGCTGCCCGAGTCGATCAGGCACGCGGCCTACAGTCCGCAGATCGCGCCGTCGGGGCCGATCCGCGAAGCGCTCGATTTTCGCGCGCGCTTTGCCGATGGACGGATGGGCTCCGATCCGGGTCAAGCTTCGCAGGAGCGGGGCGGCGCGCTGGTCGAACTGGCCGCGCAAAGCCTGATCCGCGAGATGGAGGCGTTCAGTCGCGAGAGCGTGCCGGACTGAAAAACCGCGCGGCGTTGTCGTGGGTTTGTATCGCACTGTATCCGTAGCGTCGTACGGTACATAAGGATTCACCAGGGCTCTTTCCCGACATAAGCGGGATACGTCCGCGGCGTCTAATGGTTTCAAGGGTTTCAAGGCCAGTTCGTTTCTTCAACAACGAATGGGCTTTTCAAAGCGCAACTACATTAGGGGAATTAGCCATGTCGGATCAGATCAATACCCGGCGCCGTCGTTTGCTCGGCACGACGATTGCGGGGCTCAGCCTGCTGGAACTGGGCCTGAGCGGAATCGCCAACGCGCAGTCCAACGACACGCCGGCGGGGTCCCGCCTCGTGTCGTTCGACAACCTGAAGCAGGTCAACATCGGCACGCTTAGCATGGGCTACGCGGAAGCCGGTCCGCGTCATGGTCCGGTGGTGATTCTTCTGCACGGCTGGCCTTACGACATCTACAGTTTCGCTGAAGTCACGCCGTTGCTCGCGGCGGCCGGCTATCGCGTCATCGTGCCGTATCTGCGCGGCTACGGCACCACGCGGTTCCTGTCCGCGGATACGCCGCGCAACGGGCAGCAGGCGGTGGTCGCCGTGGACATCATCGCGCTGATGGATGCGCTGAAGATCGACAAGGCGATTTTCGGCGGCTTCGACTGGGGCGCGCGCACGGTGAACATCATTGCGGCACTGTGGCCGGAGCGATGCAAGGCGATGGTATCGGTGAGCGGCTATCTGATCGGCAGCCAGGAAGCGAATCGCACGCCGTTGCCGCCGAAAGCGGAACTGGCCTGGTGGTATCAGTTCTATTTCGCCACGGAACGCGGCTATGCGGGTTATGAAGCGAACCGCCACGACTTCAACAAACTGATCTGGCACACGGCCTCGCCGAAATGGAATTTCGACGACGCGACGTTCGAGCGTTCGGCCGAGTCGTTCAACAATCCGGACCATGTCGCGGTGGTGATTCACAACTATCGCTGGCGTTTGGGGCTGGTCAAGGGCGAGCCGCAATACGACGAGCTGGAGAAGCGTCTCGCCACGGCGCCGACTATTGCCGTGCCGACCATCACCATGGAAGGCGACGCCAACGGCGCGCCGCATCCCGATCCGGCTGCGTACGCGAAGAAGTTCACCGGCAAGTACGCGCATCGCAACATTGGCGGCGGTATCGGCCATAACCTGCCGCAGGAAGCGCCGAAAGCGTTCGCCGATGCGGTGATCGACGTTGCCCATCTTTAATACGGTGAGCGACTCGGGCGAGTCGCTCATAAAAAACGGGCCGCAGCGATAGGTTTATCGCTGCGGCCCGTTCGACCATTTGCGCTTTACTCTTTCTGCGCAAGCAGTGCCTGAATGGCCGCTTCGGTCTTGGCGTAGTCGCCTTCGCCGAAGTGCGTGTAGACCAGCTGGCCTTTCCTGTCGATCAGATAGAACGCGGGCCAGTACTGGTTGTTGTAAGCGCTCCACGTTGCATACTGGTTGTCCTGCGCGACCGGATAGGTAATGCCGAAACGCTTGATGGCGGTCTTGACGTTATCCGTATCGCGCTCGAACGGGTACTCGGGGGTGTGGACGCCGATTACCGTGAGTCCCTGATCCTTGTACTTCTGATTCCAGCTTTTCACGTACGGCAGCGTGTTGATGCAGTTGATGCAGGTGTAGGTCCAGAAATCGACCAGCACGACCTTGCCGCGCAGTTTCTGGATCGTGAGCGGATCGCTGTTCAGCCATGTGCTGATGCCGGTGAACTCCGGCGCGCGAGGGCCCGTCTTGAGCGGCTCCGCGATGGCGGCCGTACCGGTGACCGCGGTGGCGGCGAATGCGGCGGTCATGGCCAGCGTTTTCAGTCGATTGAGATTCAGCATGTCGTAGTCCTTTCGGGGCGAGTAGTAAGTGGTGAATGCAGGCGCCATCCGGCAGACCTGCTTGCGGATCGAACGGCGTAGCGGAGAAGAACTCATGGCCGTCGTGCCGTTGATCGCATGGCCTTATTGAAGCGTTCGCGGGTATCTGGCTTGTGTCGGCGGGTGTGTCCCGGTGCAATGTTTTGTGTCTGGCGACAGGGCAGATACATTGCGACACAAATCACCCGGCAAGCCGCGCTATAAAGCAGTCATTGCCTGATCACGGAGAGCTGTATGAGCGCCAATGTATTGAAAGGGTCCTGCCATTGCGGGGCCGTCAAATTCGAAATTCGTGCCCCGATCGAGCCCGCCGGGCGCTGCAATTGCAGCCTGTGCCGCCGCAAGGGCGCGCTGATGACGCCGCTGTTCCCCGCGAATGAATTGACGATTCTTCAGGGCGAAGAGGACCTCACGCTGTACCAGTTCAACACGCGGGTGGCGAAGCACTATTTCTGCCGCCATTGCGGTATCTACCCGTTTCATCAGACGCGTAAAGACCCGCTGCTGTGGCGCGCCAATATCGGTTGCCTTGACGGGATCGACCCGTATACGCTGGAAGCCGGTGTTGCCAACGGCGCCAGCCTGTCCGTGGTGGAGGACGCATGAGGCGGCTGCTGTCGATCATCGCCTTCGTGGCAGGCGGCCTGGCCGCGGAATTAGTGCACCCGGTGCAGTGTTCGTTGCTCAATTCGAGCCGGGTGCAGGTGAAACGTCAAAAGAGATGATGCGTTGATGGACACGACCGACCATGTACTGATCGTCGACGACGATCGCGGCATTCGCGAACTGATTGCCGGCTACCTCGAGAAGAATGGCATGCGCGTCTCGCTCGCGGCCAACGGACGGCAGATGCATGCCGCGCTGGAGCACGGCGCGCCGGATCTGATCGTGCTCGATCTGATGATGCCGGGTGAAGATGGCCTGGTGCTGTGCCGCGAACTGCGGGCCAGCAAGTTCCGGTCGGTGCCCGTGCTGATGCTGACCGCTCGTAATGAAGAAGCCGACCGTATTCTCGGTCTGGAAATGGGCGCGGACGACTATCTGCCCAAGCCGTTTGCCGTGCGCGAACTGCTTGCGCGGATTCGCGCGGTACTGCGCCGCGCGCGCATGCTGCCGCCCGGCATGCAGGTCTCGGAGTCCTCGCAGATGCTGGGATTCGGCGACTGGCGGCTCGATACGACCGCGCGCCATCTGCTCGACGCGGAGGGCACCATGGTCGCGTTGAGCGGCGCGGAATACCGGTTGCTGCGTGTGTTTCTCGATCATCCGCAGCGCGTGTTGACGCGCGATCAGTTGCTCAATCTGACCCAGGGTCGGCAAGCCGATCAGTTCGACCGCTCGATCGATCTGATGGTGAGCCGCTTGCGTCAGCGCCTGCGCGACGTGGCTCGCGAGCCGCGTTACATCAAGACGCTGCGCAGCGAGGGTTATGTGTTTTCCGCGGCGGTCAACGTGATCGAGGACGAGCAATGAACGCGCGTGCCTGGCTGCATTGGCCGCGCTCGCTGTTCGCGCGGCTGACGGTGATTCTTTTCATTGGTCTGGCGTCGGCGCAGGCGTTGTCGTTCTGGCTCACCATGACCGAACGCGACCAGACGATGACGAACATCATGACTGGTTATATCGAACGGGAAGTGACGAGTTCGGTCGCGTTGCTCGATCATTTGCCGGCCAATGAGCGCGCGCAATGGTTGCCGCGTCTCGCGCGGCGCAGCTACGAATTTATTCTCGGGCCTGGCGTGAGCGGCGGCCCGGTCGATGCGAATTTGTCGGCACGAATTGCCGCCTCCATTTCCGATGGGATCGGGACCAACTATCCGCTGACGGTCAATGCGGTGCCAGGCGACGACGAGCGCTTGCAGGTTCATCTGAAGCTCTCGGACGGCGCGCCGTTGACGATCGATCTGCGGCCCATGTCGAGCGCGCCGCTGTCCGGTTGGCTGTTATCCGGCTTGCTGCTGCAATTGATCGTGCTGATTGCGTGCTGCTGGCTGGCGGTGCGATTGGCGACACGTCCGCTGCATGAATTGGCCGTCGCCGCCGATATGCTCGGCCCCGATCTGAAGGCGGCGAGGTTGTCGGAGAAAGGGCCGTCCGAAGTGGCGCGCGCCGCGCGAGCGTTCAACGCCATGCAGGACCGCATCGCGATGTACATGACCGAACGCATGCAGATTCTCGCGGCGATCTCGCACGACCTGCAAACACCGATCACCCGTATGCGATTGCGCGTTGACGTGATGGAAGGCGAACCTGAAGGCGCGAAACTGCGTCAGGATCTGCAGGAAATGGAAGCGTTGGTGAAGGAGGGCGTGACGTACGCGCGGACGTTGCACGGCGCGACGGAGGTGCGCTGCCGTATTGATCCCGACGCGCTATTCGACAGCCTGGTGTGCGACTACGTCGACGCCGGACAGTCGGTGTCGTTGCAGGGATCGTTCGGCGCGCCGATCATGACGCGGCCCCAGGCGTTGCGTCGCATTGTCGGTAATCTCGTGGACAACGCATTGAAGTTCAGCGGCGCCGCCGAGATCCAGGTCGCGGTGTTGCACGATGGGCAGGCCACGATCACCGTGTCGGACCGCGGCCCCGGTATTCCCGCCGAGTCGCTGGAGGCCGTATTCGAACCGTTCTTCCGACTCGAAGCATCGCGTAATCGCAATACGGGGGGAACCGGTCTTGGTCTCGCCATCGCAAGACAACTCGCTCTCGCAATGGACGCGACCCTCTCTCTGCACAATCGCGAGGGCGGCGGACTGGAAGCGAGACTCATGTTGAAGAACTTGAGCGAGACGGCGAAAAGGCCGTGAAAAAAATATTTCGCGAATAGGGTTGACCAATGAAATCTCAGTCTGCATAATTCGCCTCCCGTTAGATGACGGACGCGAAGAAAGCAGAGCTTCTGAGCAAAATGATCTTTAAAAATTAACAGCCGATAAGTGTGGGCGCTTGATGCGAGACGCGAGGCGGATCTTTCGGGATCTGCCGCAAAGCGAAAGTATCAAGTCTCACACAGTAATGAAAGGAAGGTTTGACTGTCGAAAGACGATCGAACAATTCGTCAGTACGTTGAGTGAGCGACCGGTTCTTAACGGAACCGAAAAACAGTAACAGGTTTGAACTGAAGAGTTTGATCCTGGCTCAGATTGAACGCTGGCGGCATGCCTTACACATGCAAGTCGAACGGCAGCACGGGGGTAACCCTGGTGGCGAGTGGCGAACGGGTGAGTAATACATCGGAACGTGTCCTGTAGTGGGGGATAGCCCGGCGAAAGCCGGATTAATACCGCATACGCTCTACGGAGGAAAGGGGGGGATCTTAGGACCTCTCGCTACAGGGGCGGCCGATGGCAGATTAGCTAGTTGGTGGGGTAAAGGCCTACCAAGGCGACGATCTGTAGCTGGTCTGAGAGGACGACCAGCCACACTGGGACTGAGACACGGCCCAGACTCCTACGGGAGGCAGCAGTGGGGAATTTTGGACAATGGGCGAAAGCCTGATCCAGCAATGCCGCGTGTGTGAAGAAGGCCTTCGGGTTGTAAAGCACTTTTGTCCGGAAAGAAAACTTCTGTCCTAATACGGCGGGAGGATGACGGTACCGGAAGAATAAGCACCGGCTAACTACGTGCCAGCAGCCGCGGTAATACGTAGGGTGCAAGCGTTAATCGGAATTACTGGGCGTAAAGCGTGCGCAGGCGGTCCGCTAAGACAGATGTGAAATCCCCGGGCTTAACCTGGGAACTGCATTTGTGACTGGCGGGCTAGAGTATGGCAGAGGGGGGTAGAATTCCACGTGTAGCAGTGAAATGCGTAGAGATGTGGAGGAATACCGATGGCGAAGGCAGCCCCCTGGGCCAATACTGACGCTCATGCACGAAAGCGTGGGGAGCAAACAGGATTAGATACCCTGGTAGTCCACGCCCTAAACGATGTCAACTAGTTGTTGGGTCTTCATTGACTTAGTAACGTAGCTAACGCGTGAAGTTGACCGCCTGGGGAGTACGGTCGCAAGATTAAAACTCAAAGGAATTGACGGGGACCCGCACAAGCGGTGGATGATGTGGATTAATTCGATGCAACGCGAAAAACCTTACCTACCCTTGACATGTATGGAAGTCTGCCGAGAGGTGGATGTGCCCGAAAGGGAGCCATAACACAGGTGCTGCATGGCTGTCGTCAGCTCGTGTCGTGAGATGTTGGGTTAAGTCCCGCAACGAGCGCAACCCTTGTCCCTAGTTGCTACGCAAGAGCACTCCAGGGAGACTGCCGGTGACAAACCGGAGGAAGGTGGGGATGACGTCAAGTCCTCATGGCCCTTATGGGTAGGGCTTCACACGTCATACAATGGTCGGAACAGAGGGTTGCCAAGCCGCGAGGTGGAGCCAATCCCAGAAAACCGATCGTAGTCCGGATCGCACTCTGCAACTCGAGTGCGTGAAGCTGGAATCGCTAGTAATCGCGGATCAGCATGCCGCGGTGAATACGTTCCCGGGTCTTGTACACACCGCCCGTCACACCATGGGAGTGGGTTTCACCAGAAGTAGGTAGCCTAACCGCAAGGAGGGCGCTTACCACGGTGGGATTCATGACTGGGGTGAAGTCGTAACAAGGTAGCCGTATCGGAAGGTGCGGCTGGATCACCTCCTTTCTAGAGCTGAACGTGTCGAACGTTGAGCGCTCACGCTTATCGGCTGTGATTCTGAATGGACAATCTTCAGTGCATAGTGTTCTGCGAGCAGGTAATGCGCAGAGTACTTTGCATTGGCGATTGAGCCAGTCAGAGTGATACGTGGTTATAGCAACCATGATATCGGCTGTCGTTCTTTAACAATCAGGAAGAAGTAGTAAAGAGATTCACGAAAGCATATCTAGAGATGGGTGTGTGAGTAGGTGAATCAGGGTTGTGATTGTATCAATGTATGAAAAGGTGATCGAAAGATTGCCTTGGAATACGGCGCAACACGAATACTCAACCTGTAACGATGTGACCCGCGCTGCGTTCCCAGTGAACGCGGTATGAGACACACCCGTTATAGGGTCAAGCGAACAAGTGCATGTGGTGGATGCCTTGGCGATCACAGGCGATGAAGGACGCGGTAGCCTGCGAAAAGCTACGGGGAGCTGGCAAACGAGCTTTGATCCGTAGATGTCCGAATGGGGAAACCCACTCCGAATGGAGTATCCATGACTGAATACATAGGTCATGCGAAGCGAACGCGGTGAACTGAAACATCTAAGTAACCGCAGGAAAAGAAATCAACCGAGATTCCCAGAGTAGTGGCGAGCGAAATGGGATCAGCCTGTACTCTTTATCTTCATTGTTAGTCGAAGGCTCTGGAAAGTGCCGCCATAGCAGGTGATAGCCCTGTAGACGAAAACAGCGAGGAAGAACTAGGTGTACGACAAGTAGGGCGGGACACGTGAAATCCTGTCTGAAGATGGGGGGACCATCCTCCAAGGCTAAATACTCGTGATCGACCGATAGTGAACCAGTACCGTGAGGGAAAGGCGAAAAGAACCCCGGGAGGGGAGTGAAATAGATCCTGAAACCGCATGCATACAAACAGTAGGAGCCTCCTTGAGGGGTGACTGCGTACCTTTTGTATAATGGGTCAGCGACTTACATTCAGTGGCAAGCTTAACCGATTAGGGCAGGCGTAGCGAAAGCGAGTCCGAACAGGGCGATTCAGTCGCTGGGTGTAGACCCGAAACCAGGTGATCTATCCATGGCCAGGATGAAGGTGCGGTAACACGTACTGGAGGTCCGAACCCACTAACGTTGAAAAGTTAGGGGATGAGCTGTGGATAGGGGTGAAAGGCTAAACAAACCTGGAAATAGCTGGTTCTCTCCGAAAACTATTTAGGTAGTGCCTCGTGTATCACCTTCGGGGGTAGAGCACTGTCATGGTTGTGGGGTCCATTGCGGATTACTACGCCATAGCAAACTCCGAATACCGAAGAGTGCAATCACGGGAGACAGACATCGGGTGCTAACGTCCGGTGTCAAGAGGGAAACAACCCAGACCGCCAGCTAAGGTCCCCAAATATTGCTAAGTGGGAAACGAAGTGGGAAGGCTAAAACAGTCAGGAGGTTGGCTTAGAAGCAGCCATCCTTTAAAGAAAGCGTAATAGCTCACTGATCGAGTCGTCCTGCGCGGAAGATGTAACGGGGCTAAGCAATATACCGAAGCTGCGGATGCACATTTATGTGCATGGTAGGAGAGCGTTCCGTAAGCCTGCGAAGGTGCATTGAAAAGTGCGCTGGAGGTATCGGAAGTGCGAATGCTGACATGAGTAGCGATAAAGGGGGTGAAAAGCCCCCTCGCCGTAAGCCCAAGGTTTCCTACGCAACGTTCATCGGCGTAGGGTGAGTCGGCCCCTAAGGCGAGGCAGAAATGCGTAGCTGATGGGAAGCAGGTTAATATTCCTGCACCATTGTTAAATGCGATGGGGGGACGGATCGCGGAAGGTTGTCCGGGTGTTGGAAGTCCCGGTCCTTGCATTGGAGAAGGCGCTTAGGCAAATCCGGGCGCGGAATTCAAGGGTGCGAGGCCATTCACCTAGGTGAAGAAGCAATCGGAAGTGGTTCCAAGAAAAGCCTCTAAGCTTCAGTTTAACAAGACCGTACCGCAAACCGACACAGGTGGGCGAGATGAGTATTCTAAGGCGCTTGAGAGAACTCGGGAGAAGGAACTCGGCAAATTGGTACCGTAACTTCGGGATAAGGTACGCCCCTGTAGCCTGATGCGCCTGCGCGCGTAGGGTGAAGGGGTTGCAATAAACTGGTGGCTGCGACTGTTTAATAAAAACACAGCACTCTGCAAACACGAAAGTGGACGTATAGGGTGTGACGCCTGCCCGGTGCCGGAAGATTAAATGATGGGGGTGCAAGCTCTTGATTGAAGTCCCGGTAAACGGCGGCCGTAACTATAACGGTCCTAAGGTAGCGAAATTCCTTGTCGGGTAAGTTCCGACCTGCACGAATGGCGTAACGATGGCCACACTGTCTCCTCCCGAGACTCAGCGAAGTTGAAGTGTTTGTGATGATGCAATCTCCCCGCGGCTAGACGGAAAGACCCCATGAACCTTTACTGTAGCTTTGCATTGGACTTTGAACCGATCTGTGTAGGATAGGTGGGAGGCTATGAAGCGTGGACGCCAGTCTGCGTGGAGCCATCCTTGAAATACCACCCTGGTTTGTTTGAGGTTCTAACCTTGGTCCGTAATCCGGATCGGGGGACAGTGCATGGTAGGCAGTTTGACTGGGGCGGTCTCCTCCCAAAGTGTAACGGAGGAGTACGAAGGTACGCTAGGTACGGTCGGAAATCGTGCTGATAGTGCAATGGCATAAGCGTGCTTAACTGCGAGACCGACAAGTCGAGCAGGTGCGAAAGCAGGTCATAGTGATCCGGTGGTTCTGTATGGAAGGGCCATCGCTCAACGGATAAAAGGTACTCTGGGGATAACAGGCTGATACCGCCCAAGAGTTCATATCGACGGCGGTGTTTGGCACCTCGATGTCGGCTCATCTCATCCTGGGGCTGTAGCCGGTCCCAAGGGTATGGCTGTTCGCCATTTAAAGAGGTACGTGAGCTGGGTTTAAAACGTCGTGAGACAGTTTGGTCCCTATCTGCCGTGGGCGCTGGATATTTGAAGGGGGCTGCTCCTAGTACGAGAGGACCGGAGTGGACGAACCTCTGGTGTACCGGTTGTCACGCCAGTGGCATCGCCGGGTAGCTATGTTCGGAAGAGATAACCGCTGAAAGCATCTAAGCGGGAAACTCGCCTTAAGATGAGATATCCCCGGGGCTTCGAGCCCCTTGAAGGGTCGTTCAAGACCAGGACGTTGATAGGTCAGGTGTGGAAGCGCAGTAATGCGTTAAGCTAACTGATACTAATTGCCCGTAAGGCTTGATCCTATAACAGGGTGTGTCTCTCTCTCGACCCGCGTTAGCGCTTTAGC